>JAGWMQ010000141.1 GCA_028873125.1 Verrucomicrobiota bacterium
TGGCAACTGCCGCCGCAATCGCCGCCGCGCATCACCCAGAAAGGTCACTTGCTCGAAGCTTAAGTTTTGGTGCAGACCTTTTGAGCCTTACCCCCGGTTTACAGCCCTTTACGTTGACTACCTCCTTCCAGTTGCGAAAGTCGGGGTAGCCCAAAAATCAAAATTCAACGCGGAAACTGAAGTTGCATGGGGAACGCACTCCCCGCCCTTTCAAGGAAGGGTGGGGTGCATCCATGAACCGTGGAGCGCCGAGCGCCGCCTCGGCCCGCTTCAAAGCCGTTTTCCCATAGCGCCGAGGCGGTGCTCGGCGCTCCGATCGAGTTGTTCGGGGGTCCAATGCGCGAATCTTTCGGGGAGTTTTCGCAGAAAGCATTGACGCACCGAACCGCTCCGAGCATTCCGAACGGCATCGCGCGCGAAACGCACTGGACGTGAGGCGCGTCCAGCATCCCCCGGGGCGGGGTGCTCCGCCAACTCCGATTCTTGGTTTCAACCGGCATACCCGTCCGGGTGCCGTTGCTGCCACGCCCACGCGCTGGCCACGATGTCATCGAGGCGGGGAAACTTCGGTTTCCAGCCCAGATCGCGGACGACCTTTTCCGCCGACGCGACCAGCCGGGGCGGGTCTCCGGGACGGCGCGGCCTTTCCACCGCGGGAATTTTTTTCCCGGTGATTTTTTCGCATGTCCCGATGACCTGCCGGACGGAGTAACCGCCGCCGTTCCCCAGATTGTAGAAGCCGGTTTTGCCCGGCTGCAATCCCAGGATGTGCGCCTGCGCCAGGTCCGCCACGTGAATGTAATCGCGGATGCACGTGCCGTCGGGCGTCGGATAATCCACGCCGAAGATTTCCGCGTGCGGCAGCCGGCCCTGCGCCACCTGCAGCACCCGGGGAATCAAATGCGTCTCCACGCGATGGTGTTCGCCGAATCGTTCGCTGGCGCCGGCGGCGTTGAAATAGCGAAAGGCGATGAACTCCAGCCCGTAAATCTCCTGATACCACCGGAGGACCTTCTCGAACATCAACTTGGATTCGCCGTAGGGATTGATGGGGTGCTGCGGGAGATCTTCCGTCATCGGAACCTTGTCCGGCGGGCCGTAGGTGGCGCAGGTGGAGCTGAAGACGAATTTTTTTACGCCGCAGGCGACGGCGGCGTCCGCCAGCTTGAGCGCATTGACGACGTTGTTGTGGAAATACTTTTTCGGATTGGCCATGGATTCGCCGACCAGCGCGTTGGCCGCGAAGTGCATGATGGCGTCGGGCGCGGACGACTGGACCGCGCGCAGGATGTCCTCCGGCTCCTCCGGCTTTCCAAGGATGAACCGGGCGCGCGCGTCCACCGCCGCGCGATGGCCTTCGGTGAGATTGTCATAGACAGTGACGGCGTGGCCCGCCTCGATCAGTTCCTCCGTGCAAATCGAACCAATGTAGCCCGCGCCGCCGGTGACGAATACGTTCATCCGCCGATTCTAAAAAACGGCGCGGCGGTTCAAAGCGCAAAATGCCCGCGGCGCGGGCCGGCAGGATTGCGGACGGTCCCGAGGAAGAACAGCGAGAAGGGCGAGGCCTCCGGCACCAAATAGATGCCTTCACGAAACTTCTTCAAAAAGAAAAAGCCCCAGCATTTTGCAGTCTGTAGAATTCATTTTTCCTGCACGCGTTGAATCCGCGCGCCAAGTTTCCGCAGTTTCGCGTCCATCTTTTCGTAGCCGCGGTCCAGATGGTAAATGCGGTTGACCTGGGTGGCGCCCTTGGCCGCCAGGCCGGCGATGACCAGGGCCGCCGAGGCGCGCAAATCGCTCGCCATCACCGGCGCGCCGCTCAAGGGCCGGCCGCCTTTGACGATCGCGCTCGGCCCCTCGATCTCGATGTCCGCGCCCAGCCGCGCCAGTTCGCTCACGTGCATGAAGCGGGACTCGAAAATCCGTTCGGTGATGATGCTGATCCCCGGCGCCAATGCCAGCAGTGACATCATTTGCGCCTGCACGTCGGTCGGAAACCCCGCGTAGGGCAGCGTGGTCACGTCCGCCGCCCGCAAATTTCTGTCGCGACGCACGGCCAACCCTCCGCCGCGGGGCCGCACCGAAACGCCGGCCTCGGTCAGCTTGTCAATCACCGCGCGCAAATGCTCGGCCCGCGCCTGACGGATGGTCACCTCGCCGCCCGTGGCGGCGGCGGCGATGGCAAAGGTTGCCGTCTCAATCCGGTCCGGGATCACGTCGTGTTCCGCGCCGTGCAATTTTTCGACGCCGGTGACGGTGAGGGTTGGGCTGCCGGCGCCGGAAATTTTCGCGCCCATGGCGGTGAGGAATTTGGCCAGATCCACCACCTCCGGCTCGCACGCCGCGCTTTCGATGATGGTCACGCCCTCGGCCAGCGCCGCCGCCATCATGACGTTGGCCGTGCCCAGCACCGTCGAGCCGGCGCGCCCGCCCAGGAACATCGTCGAGCCGGTCAATTTTTTCGCCGCGGCGTCAATGTAACCGCCTTCGATTTCGATCCGCGCCCCGAGCGCCGCAAAGCCCTTCAAATGCAGATTGATGGGGCGGGCGCCGATGACGCAGCCGCCCGGCAGCGACACCCGCGCCCGGCGCAAACGCCCCAGGAGCGGCCCGGCGATGCAAATCGAGCCGCGCATTTTGCGGACCAGTTCGTAGTCCGCGTAGCCGCGGATGTTTCGGGCGCGGATGGTCAGCGTGCCCCCTTCGAATCTGGCCTCCGCGCCCAGCGATTTGAGAATCTGCGCCATGAACCGCGTGTCGCTCAAATCCGGCACGCGCCGGATGACGCAGGGCTCGCCGGTGAGCAGCGCCGCGGCCATGATGGGCAGGGCGGCATTCTTGCTGCCGCTCACGGTCACCTCCCCGTGCAACGGCACGCCGCCTTTGATCAAAAAACTTTCCATGCTGGCTCTCGTCTCCGCCCGTCAGCCTCCAGTGTTGCCGCGGCTGCGGCTGGCGGCTGTTGCGATTAAAATTCTGGCGCGCTGACTGTAATCTTCCTTCACCGCCTCGACAATCCACTTTTCATTTTCAAAAATTCTCCGGACCGCTTCGGCCTGGCCGTCGCCAAATTCGAGCATGAGTTTCCCGTCCGGTTTCAAAAACGGTTTCGCCTGCGCCGCGAACCGCCGGTAAAAATCCAAGCCATCCGCGCCGCCATCGAGCGCCTCGCGCGGGTCGTAATCGCGCACCTCGGGCTGGAGCGTTTCAATCTCCGCGCTGGGAATGTAAGGCGGATTGCTGATGATGAGGTCAAACTCCTGGAGGAGCGGGTCTTCGGAGTCCCCATCTCCATTTTCCGGTTTTTGATTCGGAGCTTGTGCAACTTGTCCCGCCGGTCGAAAGGCCGCAAAACCGTCGCCTTGCAGGAATGCAATCCTTCCGGCGACCTTGTTTTTCGCCGCATTGTCCCGGGCCAGGGCGAGCGCGCCGGGAGAAACGTCGGTGGCGGCGATTTTGGCGCTCGGGCATTTCGCCGCCAGCGCGATGGCAATGCAGCCGGAGCCGGTGCCGAGATCCAGGGCCGTCACGTCCGGTGCATTGGCGCTGGCCCGACGCGCCAGCCATTTCCAGCCCAGTTCCGCAAGCAATTCCGTTTCCGGCCGCGGCACCAGGGCGCGGCGGCTGACGGCGATGTCGAAGCCGCAGAACGACGTCGAGCCGAGGATGTGCTGGAGCGGCTCGCGCCGGCTGCGCCGGCGGACCCACTCGCGGAATGCGTCCGTTTCCGCCACGGTGAGGGCGCGCTCGAAGTTCAGGTATAATTTCAGACGCGGCAGTCCGAGCCGGTGCGCCAGCAGGAGTTCGGCCTGCAGGCGCGGCGACTCGACGCCCCGGCCGGCGAGAAAATCGGCGCTCTTCTGAATGGCTTCCAGAACGGTCATGCGCGGCACTGTAAATTCAAACCGGGAAGTTCAAAGCTCAAAATCAAAGGCGGCCGCGCGGATCCAGGGCGCCGGCCGGGGCCGATTTCCATTTTCCATTTCCGGCGGCTGGTGTAAAATGGGCTTATGAGCGGGCGCGTGAACTGCCTTGTGAACTGCCTTGTGGCGGCGGCGGTGGCGGGTTATCTTGCCAGTGCGTGCAGCGTCCACAATCAGACGCCGGCCGCGAATGAAACCATGACCATGGAACTCACCAGCGCCGCCTTTGCCAACGGCCAGCCCATTCCGCAAAAATACACCTGCCAGGGCAGCGGCGTTTCGCCGCCGCTGGCCTGGAGCAACGCTCCCGCCAACGCCATGAGTTTCGCGCTCATCGCCGACGATCCCGACGCGCCGATGGGCACCTGGGTGCATTGGGTGCTCTACGATTTGCCGCCGACGGCGAAGGCCCTGGCCGAAAACACGCCCCGGTCGCCGGTGCTGGCCGAAGGCGCGAAGCAGGGCTTGAATGATTTCAAAACGACCGGCTACGGCGGACCGTGTCCGCCGCCCGGCAAGGCGCATCGCTACTTTTTCAAACTCTACGCCTTGGACACGACGTTGACCTTGAAGCCCGGGGCCACCAAAAAAGAACTGCTCCAGGCGATGGAAGGCCACATTCTGGCCGAGGGGCAATTGATGGGCAAGTATCAGCGGCGATAGGTGCCCATCAACGGAGGAGTCAGCCGGGTCCGCCGGCAGCGAGGGTCAGTCCTTCAGCTTGCGTTCCAGAATTTCACCGGCGAGCGCCGGATTCGCCTTGCCTTTGCTCAGTTTCATCACCTGGCCCTTGAGAAAATTCAGTGCGGCCGCCTTGCCGGACTTGAAATCGTTCACCGGTCCGGGATGGGCAGCGATCGCCTCGTCGCAGAACTTTTCAATGGTGCCCTCGTCGCTCACTTGCGCCAGGCCGCGGTCCCGGACAATCGCGGCGGGAGATTTGCCTGTCTCAAACATTTCCGAAAAAACCTGCTGCGCGGCCGAACTGCTGAGGGTTTTGGTGTCAATGAGCGCGGCGAGTTCCGCCATGTGTTCAGGCTTGAAGCGAAGATAATCCAACATCTTAAATGTCGTCACTTCACCTTCTTTGGTTTGCGGGTCGGCCGCAGGAATAGATTGTCTGAATTCCGCCAACTTCGCGCGCAAGTTGTTGACGAGAAAGTTGGCGATAGCTTTGTGGCTTTTCGTGTGCTTTGTGACGCCTTCAAAGTAATTTCCGAGCGCCACGTCGTTCTTGAACACCTCCGCGTCGCCGGCGGGCAGGCCGTACTCGCGCATGAACCGCTGCTTGCGCGCCAGCGGCAGCTCGACCACGCGCGACCGCACCTCCGCAAGCCACGCCTCCGTCGGCGCGAACGGCATCAGGTCCGGGTCGGGAAAATAGCGGTAATCGTGCGCGTGTTCCTTGGTGCGCATCTCCTCGGTCACGCCCGCCGTGTCGTCCCAGCGGCGCGTGGATTGGATCAATTTGCCTCCCTTTTTGAGCGCCGCGATCTGGCGCGGGATTTCGAATTCCAGCGCGCGTCGCACGCCGGAAAAGCTGTTCATGTTTTTGATTTCAATTTTCGCGCCGAGTTCCCGGCTGCCGGCGGGGCGCACGGACACGTTCACGTCACAGCGGACCATGCCCTTTTCCATGTCGCAATCGCTCACGCCGCCATGGATCAGAATGTCCTTGAGCGCGTTGAGGTATTCGTAGGCCATGTCCGCGCCGGTAAGGTCCGGTTCCGAGACGATTTCCATGAGCGGCACGCCGGCGCGGTTGAAATCCAGGCCGCTGTGGCGCTCGAAATGAAAGCTCTTGCCCACGTCCTCCTCCAGGTGGGCGCGGGTGATGCGGACCCGGGCGAGGCCGCCGTTGAACTCGAACTCCACCCAGCCGTCGGTCGCCGAGGGCTGGTCGTACTGGGTGATCTGGTAGTTCTTGGGCATGTCCGGGTAGAAATAGTTTTTCCGGTCGAACTTCGCGAGGCCGGGGATCCGGCAGTTGAGCAGCAGTCCGGTGAGCGCCGTGAGCCGCAGCGCCTCCTCGTTGGCGACGGGCAGCACGCCGGGCAGGCCCAGGCAGACGGGACAGACATTCGTGTTTGGCGGGGCGCCGAACTCGTTGGCGCAGCCGCACCACATTTTGGATTTCGTCTTAAGCTGGACGTGCGTTTCCAGACCGATGACGGCTTCGTAGTCCATGGTGCGGGCATTGAACCACAGAATGGTGCGGAGGAACACCGATTTTTGCCACGGCGCACCGGATTCCAGAGCGTGAGGCGCAACGAGAAAAAGCCGCCCATCCTGAGCCGGACTTCGTTGCGGAAATGAATCCCTGTTCTATTGACATTCCGGCCAAACGGCGCGAATTTGCCTCACGAGCGAACGGAGACATTATGAAAGACCGGAATTCCCCAAAAGCATGGTTGGTTGTCGCCGCCACGATGGCGGTTTTGGGCGTCCCAAGCCTCACGGCGCAGGACACTCCCACAAACGCCACCGCGGCTGTGATGCCGGCCGCCCCAGCCATCGCCAGCCAGACCGCGCCGGAACTGTCCTACGGCGTGCCGGAAGTTCTGTCGCTGTCGCGCGCGAAAGTCAGTGACGACGTCATCGTCAATTACATCCAAAACTCCCATTTCACCTACGGCCTGGACGCCTCGCAAATCATCTATCTGCGACAGCAGGGAGTTTCCGACCGCGTCATCACCACCATGTTGAATCAGCGTGGCAACGCGACACCGGCGTTAGTGCAGCCGGTCGCGGCGCCGGCCGGCTCGCAAACCGGCGGGACTGAAACTTACGCCGCCTCGCCGCCCCCGACGGTCACTTACGTCCAAACCGTCCCGTCCTCGACGGTGTATGTCATTCCCGACACGCAGGCTTACAATTACAACCAGTGGTATTATTATAATTCGCCCTACTATTACGGCTATTACGCGTGGCCCTATCCGGCGGTGTCATTTTCGTTCGGGTTCGGAGGGTATTACGGCGGCTATCACCATGGGGGGTATTACCGTGGCGGCGATTACCACGGCGGTGGTTTTCACGGCGGGGGCGGCTGGGGTTATCACGGCGGCGGCCACCATCGTTGATCTGGAAGCGGAGCGAATTGGAAGGAAGTCCGGCAACAGCCGGAGCGTGGTTGGCCGGCTGACGAGCGTCTTCTGCGCAACACGGTCATGGCGATCCATCACCTGCCAAGGCGGGATGTTGCAGTTGAGATTTTTCCCCCAAGTCAGGCGGCGGCTGGGCGGGCTCCGGTCTGGATGGCTGTATGGCGGGCGCGCTTGCGCTTGACCCAGTCGCTGAACGTTTCCAGGTAAAGATAAATGACCGGCGTGATGTAAAGCGTGAGCAACTGTGAGAAGACCAGTCCGCCGACGACGCACAGGCCGAGCGGACGGCGTCCGGCGCCGCCGGTGCCGAAGCCAATCGCGATGGGCAGCGTGGCCATGAGCGCGGCCATCGTGGTCATCATGATCGGGCGGAAGCGCAGCAGACAGCCTTCCACAATCGCCTCGGCGGGATTTTTCCCGTGCTCGCGCTGGGCGGTGATGGCGAAGTCAATCATCATGATGGCGTTTTTCTTCACGATGCCGATCAGCATGATGAGGCCCACGAAACCGTAAATGTTCAAGTCCAGATGGAACAGCATCAACGTCAGCAGCGCGCCCAGTCCCGCCGCCGGCAGGCCGGACAAGATGGTCAGCGGATGGATGAAACTTTCGTAAAGGCAGCCGAGGATGATGTAAATGACCAAAATCGCGGCGATGAGCAAAAAGCCCAGTCCCTTTTCCGACGATTGGAAAACTTTCGCCACCCCTTGAAAACTTCCGGTGATGGTCGCGGGCAGGTGCATGTCACTTTCGATCTTCTGCAATTGTTGAACGGCGTCCCCCAGGGAAGCGCCCGGCGGCAGGTTGAATGAAATGGTGACGGCGGGCAGTTGACCGATGTGGGAAATGCTCGTCGGACCGATGCTGCGCGTCAGTTTGGCGACGGCGCTCAATGGGACGAGCTGGTTGGTGAGCGACGACCGGACATAGAGCCGCGCCAGCGCGCCGGGATCGAGCTGATATCGCGGTTCGACCTCAAAGAGGACCCACCATTCGGCCACGTCGGCGTAAATCGTCGAGGCCTGCCGTTCGCCAAAAGCGTCATAAAGGGCGTCCTCAATCTGCTGCGAGGTGACGCCGAGCGCGGCGGCCTTGTCGTGGTCCATGTCCACGTTGACCTGCGGCGAGGCGAGTTGCAAATCGCTGTTCACGTCCTGAAAGTCCCGCTGCTGTTTCAACTTGTCCATC
>JAGWMQ010000142.1 GCA_028873125.1 Verrucomicrobiota bacterium
ATAAATTTCCACTTCGACACAAGCCTGGAGAAGAACGGGCCCGGCCACTATGTCGCTGATTCCTGGAACGAGATGCCCGTGAATTGAGAAATTAACGCAATCACCGTTCAAATCAACCAAACCAACCAACCAACAAAGAACAAAACATATCCCATGATACTCGGTAAATTAAGATTCAATTGGCTGCAAGACAATCCCCGCCGGTGGGCGGGCAAGAAGGTCCAGTGCAAGAAGACCGACGTGATCTATACCATCCACCAGGTCCTGGGAAGCGGGAGGGTCATCCTGGAAAAAAGGTGGATGCTTTATACGTCCACCGTCCAGGTGATCCGTCGGGATTATGAACCAGCCAGCCCGTAGCCAGCCCCAGTGCGATTCCAACCGGCAACGGCTCAACGCCTCGAAAATAAGAAAAAACATGAAAACCAAACATGCAACCCTCTTGAGGCAGCCCCGTGTGAATGAACTTTAACCGCGCCAACATTATGAACAAAATCCTCATCATTGACGACAACCCGACGATCCATCAGGACATCCGGAAAATCCTCTGTCCGCCGGAAAGCGACCCCCAGTTTTCGGAATTGGAGGCCGAACTCTTTGACGCCCCGCCCGAGACGAAGACCAAGGCGGAATTCCAGGTTGACTCGGCATTTCAAGGCCAGGAGGGTTTCGCCAAGGTGCGACAGGCGCTCGCCGAAGGCGCGCCCTACGCGCTGGCGTTCGTGGACGTGCGGATGCCGCCGGGTTGGGACGGCATCGAAACCATCCGCCACATCTGGGACCAATATCCGGAGTTGCAGGTGGTCATCTGCACCGCCTATTCGGACCGTTCCTGGACGGACATCACCCGCGTGCTGGGCTGCTCGGACAACCTGGCCATTTTGAAAAAGCCCTTCGACAACATCGAACTGCTGCAACTGGCCCACGCGCTGACCAGGAAATGGGAACTGAACCGCCAGGTGCAGGAACGGCTGGCCGGTCTGGATGAAATGGTCCGCGCCCGCACCGCCGAGTTGCGGGCCTCCGAGGAACGTTTTCAAAAGGCCTTTCAGGCGGCGTCGGTGCCGATGGCCATTTTGCAGTCCCGAACCCAAACCTGCGTGGAAGTCAACGACAGCTTCCTGGCGTTGACCGCGCGCCAGCGGCACGAAATCGTCGGCCCCGCGCCGGCCCGGCTCGAGCAGTTGATCCCTCCCGGCGACTACGAACGGCTGCACGAGCGGCTGCGGTCCGGCGGGCCGATCCGCGATTACAGTTGCCAGGTCCGCCGCAACTGCAAGGAAGTGCGCGACACCCTGATTTCCATGGAGTCGGTGACGATGGGCACGGAGGAATGCCTGCTGCTGGCGGTGCATGACGTGACGGAACAGCACCAGATCGAATTCCAGTTCCGCCAGGCGCAGAAGATGGAGGCGGTCGGCCAGTTGGCCGCCGGTGTGGCCCACGATTTCAACAATCTGCTGACCGTCATCCAGGGCCACGCCAGCATGCAACTGTCGCGCCACGGACTGGAACCGCAGACGGTCAAGGCGTTCCAGCAGGTGCAGTTGGCGGCCGAACGCGCGGCGGCGCTCACCCGGCATCTGCTGGCGTTCAGCCGCAAACAGGTGATGCAGCGCCGGCCGCTGCGCCTGAATGAAATCCTCACCCGCATTCAACCGATGTTCGTGCGGATGCTCGGCGAGACCATTTCGCTGGACTGCCAGTGCCTCGAGAATCTGCCCCAGGTCCTCGCCGACGAAAACTCGATCGAGCAGGTGCTGATGAACCTGGTGGTCAACGCCCGCGACGCCATGGGCGACGATGGCAAACTCCGCATCGCCGCCGAAACGGTCAAGGTGAGCGCGGCCGCCGCGCGCAAGAATCCCGAGGCCCGCCCCGGCGAATTTGTCCGTTTGATCGTGGCCGACAACGGCAGCGGCATGGACGCCGCCACGCTGGCCCGCATATTCGAGCCCTTTTTCACGACCAAGCCCAAGAACAAGGGCACCGGCCTGGGTCTGTCCACCGTTTATGGGATCGTCAAACAACACGAAGGCTGGGTGGAGGTGGACAGCACGCCGCGGGTCGGCACGGTCTTCCGCGTGTTTCTGCCCTTGAGCGCCCGGCCGGCCGAGGCCGCGGCCGAAGAGCCAAAGGCGTCCGTGGAAATGGCCGCGGCGGAAACACCGCGCGAGACCATCCTGCTGGTCGAGGACGAAGCCCCGGTGCGCGAGCTGATGGCCACGACGCTGACGCGACACGGCTATCAGGTGATTCAAGCCGAGAACGGCCCCGCGGCCTTGAACCTCTGGCAGCAGGCGACCCGGCCGATTGACTTGCTGCTGACCGACATGGTGATGCCCAACGGGCTGAGCGGCGCGGCGCTGGCGCGGCGGTTGTTGGAGAAATGCGCAACGCTGCGGGTGCTCTATACCAGCGGCTACAGCCCCGAGCTGATCGAAAATCCCGACCAACTGCTCGAAGGCGTCAATTTTTTGCCCAAACCCTTCGACATTTCCAAGCTGATCCGAACCGTGCGCTGCTGCCTGACTGGGACGGCGGAAGCCTCCCTGAAACCGGCGCGCGCGGCCGCCTGAAACCAACGTTCAACCCCGGCATCAGATTATGAATTTTGCGCATGGCTTGCACTTGATTGCCGCGCTACCGCAGTTCGCCGTGCTGTGCTACGCGCTGCGGCTGTATCGAAGTTTTGGCGCGGCGCGGGTCGGTTGGATGCTGGTCGCCAACTTCACGCTGCTGGCGGCGCTCTATCTGCTCTTTTTCTCGAAAGACTTCCAGAATGTTCCCAGCCTGGGGATCAAGATGGATATCGCCTACGCCTCCACGTCCCTGTTCCTGCTGGCCATCATGACGCTGCTGGCCATGGCGCTCCGGGAGCGCGCACAGGCCCAGGACGCGCACCGGCAGGCGCAGATCGAACTGGAACATCGCGTGGCCGAACAGACGGCCGAGTTAAGCCGGGCCAATGCCGAACTCCGGCAGAACGCCGCCGCCCTCCAGAGAGAAATTGACGAGCGGAAACGGATGCAGGAGCAGATGGAAAAAACCCACCGCGACCTCCTGACGGTCACCCGCCAGGCGGGCATGTCCGAGGTCGCCACCGGGGTTCTTCACAACGTCGGCAACGTGCTCAACAGCGTCAATGTCGGCGCCACCATGCTGGCCGACCACCTGCGGCAGTCCAAAATGGAATACGTCTTGCGCGTCGCCGAAATGCTCCGCGATCACGCCGCCGACCTGGGCGAGTTCATCACCACCGACGAAAAGGGCAGGCGAATTCCGGAATTTCTGAGGAAACTGGCCGGCCACTGGGAGCAGGAGCGCGCGATGCTCATCCAGGAAAGCAATTTCATCCGCAGCAAAATCGAACACATCAAGGAAATCGTGGCCACCCAGCAAAACTACGGCCAGGTGTCCGGCGTCGCGGAGCGGATACGGATTACCGACGTGGTGAACGATGTCCTGCAGATTCACGCCGGCGAACTCTCCGAACACCAGGTGCAGGTCCATCGCGAATACGAGCCCAAACTGCCCGAGGTCATCGTGGACAAGCACAAACTCCTCCAGATCCTGCTCAACCTGATCAGCAACGCCAAGCACGCCTGCGTGGACTCCGGGCGGGACGAGAAACGCGTCACGGTGCGCGTGACCAACGGTGACGACAAGGTGCGCATCATGGTTCGTGACAACGGCGTGGGCATCGCGCCGGCCAACCTCAACAAGATTTTCAATCACGGCTTCACCACGCGCAAGAAGAACGGCCACGGCTTCGGCCTGCACAGCGGCGCGCTGGCCGCGCGCGACATCGGCGGCCGGTTGACCGCCCAAAGCGACGGCCCCGATCAAGGCGCGATCTTCACCCTCGAACTGCCGCTCAAGCCCTTCAGGGCCTGACCCTGAACGCCGGTTCCGGGTGGTCCGCTGAGCGACGCCGGGCGAGAGGGTTGTCCGACCGGCGTGGTGGAAATTTGGTGAAGGGGCCGGCGGGCGCCGGCGCCTTCGTTCCGCGGTGCAGCATCGGTTGCAGGACCGCCGCACGTTTTCCTCCTTTGCGTGCGGCGGTTCGCGGAACGCACTTTGAATTTTGGTCGCGTCTCGAGGGCGGGTTGCGCTAGAATGAACGGGCTGTCAGTCTCCCGGACAAGGCGGTCGCCAAAATGGCGCCGCGGCGTCCTTGGCCGCTGTTGATCGCTGGCGGTGGCGGGGTTAACCCGCGAAGTGGCGACTGACTTGGCCATGCGAAAGCAAATTGCTTGTTTAGTGGCTTGGTTCGTGGTTCTGGCCTCCGCGCCGCAAAGGTCGCCCGCCCAGGCCGATCTGCCCATTTACACGGACCACCTGGTGAACGGTTTCCAGGATTGGAGTTGGGCCTCGCGGAACCTGGCGAATACCTCGCCCGTCCATTCCGGCGCGCATTCCATCAGCGTCAACGATGTTGCCTGGACGGGGATTTCATTTCATCAGGCGGGATTCAACAATTACCAGGGCGGGTTTGACGTTTCCGGTTACACCAACCTTTCTTTCTGGGCCGATGGCGGGACCGGGGGCGGGCAGCAGATCCAAGTCTATGCCGGATACGGCGCAACCAATGGTCCCCGCGTCTTGTTGTCGGCGCTGCCGGCCAACGGGTGGCGGCAATACACCGTGTCTTTGAGCGCGCTGGGCGTGGCCGCCGCGACCAATGTTTCCCGGTTGACCTGGCAACTGACTTCGTCCGGAACCACCAATGCCTTTTATCTCGATGACATTCAATTGACGGCCATGCCGGGTCCGGCCCTGGTCCGCATCCAGGTCAACGCGGGACACGTCCTCCGCGCCGTGGACCCGCGCTGGTTCGGTTTGAACACGGCCATTTGGGACAGTGACTTTGACACGCCGCAAACCGTGCAGTTGCTGCGGGAGGCCGGCGCGAGGCTCCTGCGTTTTCCCGGCGGCTCGCTCTCGGACGAATATCACTGGGCGTCCGATACCACCTTGGGCAACACCTGGCGCTGGGCCACTTCCTTTTCCAATTTCATTCACGTGGCCACCAACGTCGGCGCTCAGGCCATCATCACGGTCAATTACGGCACCGGCACGCCCGCCGAGGCCGCCGCCTGGGTGCGCGACGCCAATGTCACGAACCACCTCGGTTTTCAATACTGGGAAATCGGCAACGAATGCTACGGCTCCTGGGAAGCCGATTCGAACACCCAGCCCCACGATCCCTACACCTACGCCGTGCGCGCCGCCGATTACATCGCGCAAATGAAGGCGGCCGATCCCGCCATCAGGATCGGGGTGGTGGCGGCGCCCGGCCAGGACAGTTTTGCGAACTACACGAACCATCCGGCGACCAATTCGTTGACGGGCCGGGTGCATTATGGCTGGACGCCGGTGCTGTTGAGCACGCTCAAAAACCTGGGCGTCACCCCGGATTTCCTCGTCAACCATCGCTACCCGGAATACAGCACGGCCAACGGCGCGGCGTGCGCCGACAGCGACGCGCTGTTGCTGCAATCCGCCCCCGCCTGGGCCGGCGACGCCGCCGATCTGCGCAACCAAATCAACGCCTACTTCGGCGCGGGGGGAAGCAACATGGAATTGTTCGTCACGGAAAACAACAGCGACGCCGGCGCGCAAGGCCGGCAGTCCACCAGCCTGGTCAATGCGCTGTATTACGCCGACAGCCTGGGACAACTCATGCAGACGGAGTTCAAGGCCTTCGTCTGGTGGGACTTTCGGAACGGCGGCGACACCCAGGGAAGTTTTGATCCCACGCTTTACGGCTGGCGGACCAACGGCGACCTGGGCATGGTCGGCGGCGCCACGAACTGTTACCCGGCCTTCCACGCCGCCGAGTTGATGCAATACTTCGCGCGCCCCGGCGATTCGGTGCTGGAGGCGGCGAGCGATGAGTCGCTGCTGTCGGCGTATGCCGTCCGCCGGGCCGATGGCGCGCTGAATCTGCTGGTCATCAACAAGAGCGGCGTCACGAACGTCAATGCGGCCGTGGTCATCACGAATTTCACGCCTTTTCCGGCCGCCACCGTCCGGTCCTACGGCATTGCCCAGGATGAGGCCGCGCGCACCAACGCAAGCCCCTCGCTCCAGGGCCTCGCGCTGACGAATTTTCCGGGCTCTTCCACAAATTTCGATTACTCCTTTCCGCCCTATTCACTGACGCTCCTGACCTTCGCGCCGGCCCCGGCGCAACTGCTGCCGGGGCCGGCTTCCGGAGGCCAGTTCATTCTCCAGCTTCAGGGCCAGCCGGGCACACCCTATGTCCTCCAAAGCTCGCCGGATTTGCTCGCGTGGACTTCCGTGGAAACGGACACGCTGGCGGGGACGGTCGTGGACCTGACCAACGTAATTTTGGCCGGCAGCAGCCGGTGGTTTTGGCGAGCCATCTGGCAACCTTGATTCGGCGGCGGGCTGATCATTCAACCGGCCCGGCGCCGGCGCGTCGGCCTGACTTCAAAAGGACCGGGGCAGGCTGGGTAACCAGGCGGCTGCTCCAGACAGCACAAACATGCGGGAGGCAGATCGTGAGGCTTCCTGTTTACACTGTCATCGCAAGTTGAAACGGCAAACCGACGAGATCCGCCATGCAAAAACCGCGTCTGTCCTTCTGGCAAATCTGGAACATGAGCTTTGGCTTCTTCGGCATCCAGTTCGGTTGGGGCCTGCAGATGGCCAACATGAGCGCCATTTACAGTTATCTGGGGGCGAATGCCGATTCCCTGGCCATCCTTTGGCTGGCCGCGCCGGTCACCGGCGTGATCATCCAGCCCCTGGTCGGCCAATCCAGCGACCGGCTCTGGACGCGGCTGGGCCGGCGCCGTCCATTCATTCTGGGCGGCGCGATTCTGGCATCGGTCGCCTTGGTGTTGATGCCTAATTCTCCCTCGGTCTGGATGGCGGCGGGGTTGCTCTGGGTCTTGGACGGCACCATCAACGCCTCCATGCAGCCCTTCCGCGCGTTGGTGGCGGACAATTTGCCGGAGGAGCAAAATGCGCAAGGCTACGCCATCCAGTCGCTGTTCATCGGGCTGGGCGGAACGGTCGCGTCGGGCCTGCCGTGGATGATGACAAACTGGTTTGGTCTTGCGGCGGATCCCGCCGGCACAAACCATATTCCGCACTCGGTCCGGCTCTCATTCTACATCGGCGCGGCGGCTTTCCTGGGGGCGGTGTTGTGGACGGTCATCAAGACTTCGGAATATCCGCCTTCGGACCGGGAACTGGCCGCCCTCCGCGCGCGGAAGTTTGACTGGACGCTGGGTCTGGCCGAAATCTTCGGGCTGGTCTTCCATCTGCCCCGACGGATGTGGGAATTGGGGCTGGTTCAATTCTTCACCTGGATCGGGATGTTCTCCATGTGGGTTTATTTCTCGCCCGCCGTGGCCAAAAACATTTTTCACGCCGCACCCGGTTCGCCGAAAATGGAAGCCGCCGTCGCCTGGTCGGGTTTTTGTTTTGCCGCCTACAACGCCGTCTGTTTCATTTTCTCCTTCGTTCTGCTGTGGGCCACGAAATACACCGGCCCCAAACTGATGCATTTTCTCTGCCTGGCGGCGGGCGCGCTGGGATTGGCGACCGTTCCACTGGCGGCGGACAAATACCATCTGCTCATCACCATGACGGCGGTGGGCATCGCCTGGGCGAGCATCCTCTCCATGCCTTACGCGATGCTGGCGCCGGCATTGCCAAAGGAAAAAATCGGCGTGATGATGGGCCTGTTCAACCTGTTCATCGTGCTGCCGCAAATCACAGCGTCCACCCTGCTCGGTTTGGCGCTAAAATATTTCCTGCACGACGAGCCGGTGAACGCGGTCGTGCTCGGCGGCGCGAGCATGAGCCTCGCCGCGCTGCTGACCCTGCTGGTGGTGACCTTTGAGAAGACCGGCGCCCAACCGCAGTCTGTCGGCGGCGCCGGCGGACATTGACCGGCCCGGCGCTCCGATTATTTCGTCATGCGGACGTGGTAAATCCGCCACTCGAAGCCGTTCAGGCGGAATTGAGGCAGTTCGCCCCCGGCCGAATCCGCCAATCCCGCGATGGGCACGGGCTTGTATTCACCGCCGTCGGCCAATTCCACCCGCCCGGCAACCGGCCGGTTGGAAAAATTGATCACGACTACAAATCCATCCCGGTCGTCCGAGCGCAGGAAGGTGACCAGGTCGTTTTCATCCGAGTTGTGGAGCCAGGTCACCTGATTGTTGCAAAAACAGC
>JAGWMQ010000143.1 GCA_028873125.1 Verrucomicrobiota bacterium
GCGGTCATGGCCGGGGGCGCGGAGGGAATGGTGGAGCCATCTTGGGCTTGAATTTGAATGGTGCCGGCCAACAGCGCGGCACTGAGGAGGCAGGATGTTTTCATAAGTTTGATCCGTCGTAACCGCCCGGCGGCGGCGGGTTTTCCTTCCGTTTGAGCGTCACCCCGGTTCCCGCGGCTTCAACCGGCAAGGGTGGCGTTGACCGGTTCGCTCCAGGGGCCTTTCTCGCCGCGGGTGTTGACCCAGCGCAGCCAGTAAGTCACCGTATAGCCCGCCTGCGTCCCGCCGTATTGGGCCACGCAGGAAACACTGGAGAAGTTCCCCGCGCTCCTGGAAAACTTCCCGGAACGGCTGGAGACCACTCTGGAATCCCGAGAAAGCTCGCCGGGGAAACCGCCGGTGTTTCCAAATGGTCCGGAATATTTTGTGGCGCCGGCCGGAGGCTCGAAAGCGCCGCCGGATCCCCCCGCCCGGGATGCCGTTCGAGAAGGGCAATGCGCCACGTCTATTAGCAATCCGTTTCATCTGACTGGATTATTATTTACGCGAATCGTGTTTTTATTGTCATCCGAATTCTTAAAAAGTTTTAAAGCTCGGGGATAATTAGGCGAATCTGCGGCCGAACTGCAACGCCTCGCCGGAATCCTTCCGCGAGGTTTGGGACGGCGGCAGTCCTCAGCCATTTTTGTCCCGGCGGCGCCCTTGCCCAAAGCGGCAGAGGCCGCCGCGCTTCAAGACGCCGGCGCGCCCGCCAATCCCCGACGCGTCTTCCCGGCGGCCATAAAATTTTTGAAACCGCACTCATTTCGTTTCATGTTGATTTTGCAAAACGGGCGGGTAACGTTTGTGCCCATGCGCCGGTTCCTCACCTGCCTGCTGCTGCTCGCTCCGCTCTGCGCCGCGCTCGCGTCCGGCCCGGTCGGCGGTCGCGTCCTCAAGGTTCTGCCCCTGCTGCTGGACCTGCAGGGCCGCGACGCCCTGTCGCCCAGCCTCTTTGACCGGGATGCCTACCAGGCGCAACTGCGCGAGCGGACCAACGACGTTTCCGGCGTCCGCTTCGACGTGTTGTGGAAGGCCTCGCACGCCCGGGGCCAAACCTTGAAATTGCGCGTCGAACTCCGCGGCATCGGCGCCCGCAGCCTGCCGACGTGGGCCGCTCTGGAACAAACCGTCAGGCCCGGGTTCTTCCGCCACTGGGCGTCGCTGACGCTCGGCGGCGCCGATTACAAACGGTTCGGCCGGCTCATTGCCTGGCGCGCCACGCTGTGGGAGGGCGGAAAAATGCTCGGGGAACAACAATCCTTTTTATGGTAAGGACCGCGGGAATCCTTTTGGCGGCGTTCCTTTTCATTTTCGCCGCCCAGGGAAAGGACCTCACGGACTCTCGCGTCGGCGCGGTCGCCCAGCGGGACATCGCCGCGCCCGTGCCGCTCGATGTGGTGGATCCGGCGGCCACCGCCGCGCTCAAGGCGGCCGAAGCCCTGAAAACCCCGGTCATTTTCCGCGCCGACCCGGCCGCGGCCCGGCGGGTGGAAGAGGAATTCCGCGCCGCGTTCGCCGCCGCCCGTTCAAAATTTCTGGCCGCGCTCACCCACTCGTTCCCGGCGGCGCCGCTCGACGCCACGACCCTGGCTTCGCCGGATTTTGAGTATTTCATCACCGCCTTCAACGTCCAAAACAAGCAGTTCCCCCTCACCGCAAAGCTGGCCGCGGCGTGGGCGCAGGGGAATGCGGGAACAGCCGTTGAAGACAAGCTCCTCGGCTCGTTGCGCCGGCTCATGGCGCAGCCCGTCCGCCCGGATGATTTGCCCGCGGGCCTGGTTCTGGGAGACACGGCGCGTCTCGTGCCCGCGGCGGCAAGTTTGACCTTGGATGAAGCCGAGGGGGATGGGCGGATCGTACCGCAAGCCGACCTCGTCACCCTCTCGCAGGCGCGCGCGCAATTCCGCGGGGAGTTTTCCCCGGAAGAGCAACTCGTCGCACGCGCCTTGGCGGCGTTCCTCCAACCCAATTGCCGCGCGGATGAAAGGCTCGCGCGACAAGCCCGCGCGCGTCAGACGGCCATGTTGGTTGTGACCACCCACTATGGCGCCGGACAAATCATCGTGCGGCGCGGCCAGACCATTGACGCCAAAATCCAGGCCGCGCTCGAACAGCTTTACGCCAAAACCGCGCCGGGGCCATTGAGCCGGCAGATCGCCCCTGAGCGGGAGCAGGCACAAAGCCAGGTTCCACAGGAACAGCCACAAGCGCAACCCGCCAGCAACCCGATCCAGTCCGAAAAGGAGCCGGCCCGGCGGGCGCAAACGGAAACGCGACGCGAGCAGGCCATGAACGCCCAAAGCCGGGCGCGGGCGCTCCGCGTTCGCACCGGATGGCTGGAGACCGCGCTGGCCGGTGTTTGCGCCCTGGCGGTCCTGACGCTGCTAGGGCGGGCACGGCGCCGTCGGCGCCCGTCGCCGCTTCCGGCCAGTGCGGAGATGAAGCTGTGGCTGGCGCGGCATGGCCGGCGCGTGTCGGCGCCTCCGGAGGGCGCAACGACGATGGAAATGGAACACGCGGAAAAAAACCGGCCGACGTTGCCGGACAATCTGGCGCCCTACCTCGCGCAGGCGCTCAAGGAGGCGGTGGTCCAGGAACTGGCCGCGCAACGCGGCGAATTGGTGCGGGTCCAGCAGCTGGCCGCCATGGAAATCGCCGAGTTGGTGCGCCGGCTCGACCGGCTCCAAGCGCCGATGCACGAGCGGTTGCACTCCTACGAAATGCGGATTTCCGAACTGGAAAAGGAGCTGGCCGAGCGGACCGAGGAAAACCGCGAGTTGCTGAAAATGAAAATCGAAATGCTGCGGCGCCAGCTTGAGTCCGAGCGCTCCCGCAACCGGGTGGAGTTCAATTGAACCCGCCCGCTCACTGGCGGGATTTCTCCTGGGCGCGCAGGGCTTGCTCGTAACATTCCAACGCCTCGTCGTAGCGCGCCAGGCGATTGAACAGGCCGCCCTTGCACAACCAGGCCAGCGTCATGGAGCTGTCCGCCGCGATCGCGCGTTCGTAACAGGCGATGGCCTCCTCCGGGCGGTTCAGTTTTTCGAGCGCGCCGCCTTTTTTGACCAGCGCCTCGGCGTGGCGCGGCTGAATCGCCAGCGCCTGTTCGAACAGTTCCAGCGCCTTCTCCGGCTGGTCCGCGCCGAGCAAGGACTGGCCTTCCGACAACAAGCGCGCCAAATGGTCCCGGCCGTTTGGCTGGGACTCAGGCGGGACCCTGTTCGGCGCGCCGGCGGCGGGGGAGACACCTTCGCTCAACGGCGCGCGAGCGGTGTGCTCCAGTTCGAGCACCCGATGTTCCAGCCGTTCCACCACGCCGAGCAGCCGCGCGCTGGACAATTCCACGGCGGCGCGCGCGGGACCGGCGGGCCGCCCGCCCACGTCCAGCGCGGCCGGCGCGCGGCCGGGTTCCAGCGCGCCCGGATGCAGCGCCGAAACCTCGACCAGCCTCGCGAGCGCGCGCCATTGCAAATAAATCATCAGTAACACCGCGGCCAGCGCGACCGTGCCGGAACCCGCGGCCAGGACGAGCGTCAATTGCGTGGTTTTCTGCGTTGCGGCGATTTCACTGTCGCGCTGCGCGGCCAGCAATTGTTCCAAGATCTGAACGCGGGCCACGTCGGCGGCGTTGCGCTCCCGGAGCGACGCCATGGCCAGGCGGTTGCTCTCGGCGGACGCTTGCGCGCCTTGCAGTTGCTGCAGGAGCAGGGCGGGGTTCGGCGCGTTGGAGGAGGCGGCATCGGTGGACTGCGGAATCGGAACGGAATTGGTTTGGTCAGCCAACAGTCGCAACGCGCCGCCGGCGGCTAAAATGAAACAGGCGCAAACGGCGGACAGCTTCAGGCGCGGCGCGGTTTTCATGCAGATTGGGCAAGAGGTTGTGCCGCGGCTTTGGAGTTGTCAAGCGCGCGGCCACATCCGCACCGGACCGCCAATTTCCACCCGCCAATGGCCTCATCCGTGCGGGAAAATCCAGGAGCAGGAAATTGAACGGGGAAGGCCTTTTCGAGGCGCGCGAACCGGAGAACGGCGCCGGGTGGTTATGGCTGCAAGTCAAACCTCATCCAGGTGCGCGAGCCGGTCTGGTCGTTGATGATTTCCATTTCCTGCGGCTCCCACTGCCCGCGCACTTTTTTGAACGACTTGGGATAAAATTCCTTGAGCAATCGGCCTTTGGCGTCGTAGGCCCTGGCTTGGACGATGCCGAGTGTTTCCTGGTCAATCCACGACACCACCCGCGAGTAGCCGTTCGGAGAAGGATGCGGATCGGTGCTCTCCAAAACCGCGCATTCGCGGCCGCGGCGCATCTCGTGTTTCAACACCTTCTGGTCCGGCCAGTGGAAAAATTCCAGGCCCAGGTCGGCCAGCCAGAAATCCGAGCCGGCGAACGGCCTCATCAATTCTGCGGCGGGCAAGCGATGCCCCCGAAACGAGCGGTCGTCAACTGGAACGTCGTCCCGCACGGAAACGTTGGTGCGGTAAAAATACTCGTTCGAATGGTCCGGAACGTGCCGCACCACGAGGGTTTCTGTCCCGTTGGTCCGGGTCGCTTCATAAAGCGTATGCCAGTCGCCGGGCGTGACGACGGTGTCACATTGAACCGGCATTTGCCAATGGCGACCGTTCGCGCCGTGGATTTCCAAAAGGCCGGTGTTGGTGAAATTTTCCGCCGGACGCTGCTCGCAAAGTTGCCGCGCCAGTCGGCGGCCTTGGATTTCTGCTTCAGACAAACCGTTTGTCGTTTGCGCATTCGCAACGAAGATCGGAAACAGAATTGCGGCCGCCGCCGCGCACCCCATTGCAGGGAGGCGTGAGGAAGAGAGCGGCGGTGAACCGCCGCAGTCCAAACGCTCCGCACCGTTTGCAGGCGGCAGATTGGCCGCGAAGCGTTTGGACCGCGCGCGCTTCAGCACCGCTTTGATCTGGGCAAGCATTCCCTTCGGCCTCGTCATTGGCAAGAGACCCATCGAGGAGGACCAGGAGGACGGGAAGAAATTCATTTCGGCTCCAGCGCCAGCGGCAGGACCTCGGCGATTTGCCGGACGAAATGCGCCTTGAGTTTCGCGCGCGCCTCCGCCGGCACCTCCAGCCAGTCGGATTTGTTTTGCTCGGGCAGGATGACCTCCTTGAGGCCGAAGCGTTGCGCGGCCAGGACTTTTTCCTTGACGCCGCCCACGCGCAGGACCCGGCCGCGCAGGCTGATTTCGCCGGTCATGGCCGCCTCCGACCGCACCCGCCGTTTGCTCAACAGCGACGCCAGGGCCGCCACGATGGCCACCCCCGCGCTCGGACCATCCTTGGGCGTGGCGCCGGCCGGCACGTGGATGTGCAAATCGTATTTGCCGTAGTCGTCAAAATCCAGATCGAGCTTCTTGGCCTGACTGCGCAAATAACTCACCGCCGCCTGGGCGCTTTCCTTCATCACGTCGCCGAGCGAGCCGGTCAAAATCAAATGGCCGCGCCCGCGCATCCGGGTGGCCTCGATGAACAGGATGTCGCCGCCGACGGGCGTCCAGGCCAGGCCGGTGGCGATGCCGAATTCGGTGATTTTTCCGGCGGTCTCGGACACAAATTTCGGCGCGCCCAGGAAGTCGCGCAGGAGGCCGCGCGTGATCACCACCGGCGTTTTGGCGGCGCCGTTGCCGGCGATTTTGCGCGTGGTCTTGCGCGCCAGCGCGGCGATCTCGCGCTCCAACTGGCGCACGCCGGCCTCGCGGGTGTATTCGCGCACCAACTCGCGCAGCGCGCCGTCGGTGAACCGCACGTCCTGCCGCGTCAGGCCGTGCTCCTCGATCTGGCGCGGGACAAGGTAGCGCCGGGCGATCTGGAGCTTTTCGGAATCGGTATAGCTGGGCAGTTCGATGACTTCGAGCCGGTCGCGCAGAGCCGGATGGATCGGCTCCAGCCAGTTGGCGGTGGTGATGAAGAGCACGCGCGACAGGTCGAACGGCAGGTCGAGATAATGGTCGGTGAAGGTGTTGTTTTGCTCCGGGTCGAGCACTTCGAGGAGGGCCGCCGCCGGGTCGCCCCGAAAATCCGCGCCCACCTTGTCCAGTTCGTCCAGCAGAATCACCGGGTTGCGGCTTTCGACGCGGCGGAGGGTCTGGAGGATGCGCCCGGGCAGCGAGCCGACGTAGGTGCGCCGGTGGCCGCGGATCTCGGCCTCGTCCCGCATGCCGCCCAGCGAGATGCGGGCGAATTTGCGCCCCAAGGAGTCCGCCACGCTCTTGCCCAGGGAGGTTTTGCCCACGCCCGGCGGGCCAACCAGGCACAGGATCGGCCCCTTGATTTGTTTGCGGCGCTTGATGACGGCGAGGAATTCGAGCAGGCGCTCCTTGATCTTCTCCAGGCCAAAATGCTGTTCGTTCAGAATCCGCGCGGCGGCCTTCAAATCCAGTTTATCGTCGGTTTCCCTGGCCCAGGGCAGGTTCAGAATCCAGTCCAGATAGTTGCGCGAGACGGCGTATTCGGCGGCGGCGGGCGGCGTCTGCTGGAGACGCTCCAGTTCCTGCAACGCGGTTTTGCGCGCCTCCTCGGGAAGCGGCGCCTGCTCGATTCTCTCGCGAAGCGATTTGGTCTCCGGGGAGCCCTGCTCGCCCTCGCCGAGTTCGCGCTGGATGGCGCGGATTTGCTCCCGCAGGAAAAAATCGCGTTGCGACTTGGCGATGGAGGAGGCCACGTCGCTCTGGATTTTCGAGCTCAACGTCAACACCTCCTGTTCGCGGTTGAGCAGGGGCAGCAGCTTTTGGAGGCGCTCGCGGACGGACACCGTTTCCAGCAGTTCCTGGCGGAGTTCGAGCGAGAGATTCAAATTGGCGGCGATGAGGTCGGCGAAATGGCCGGGATGCTCGGTGTTGAGGGCGGTGATCTTCACCTGATCCGGGAGGGCGGTGGACATCCGGGCAATTTCCTCAAATTGCCGGTGGGCGCTGCGGAGCATGGCCTGCAGTTCGATGGAATCCTCTGTTTCATCGCGCAGCAATTCGTAGTGGGCGCGCAGATACGGCGCGGGCGTCAGGTAATCCCTGATGCGGATGCGCCAAAGTCCTTCCACCAGCACGCGCGCCGGGCCGTCGGGAAGCTTCACCATCTTGGCCAATCGGACAACGCAGCCGACGGCGTACAAATCTTCCGGGCGCGGGTCCACCACTTCCGCTCTGCGCTGCAACACCGCCCCGAGCAAACGGTCGCCGGCCACCGCGTCGTCTATCAGACGCAAACTCGGCCCGGTCTCGACCAGCAGCGGCAGGACCGATCCGGGAAAAATCACAATGTCCGAAAGGCCGAGGATTGGCAGGGTGTCCGGGAGTGAACGCGAAGAGATGCGCGGCGCGGCGTCCGACTTCTCGGCGGCGTCGAGGATGCTGACAAATTCGGTCTCCGGCGTGGTCATTCCGCCGCCATTGTAAGCGCGGCCCGGTGAAATGGAAATGCCGAAAGCTGAACACAAGAACGGGGAAGCTTCCGTCCGCCCCCGGCGTGCCGCCCGCCTCTGATGCCGCGTTGAGCCTGCGGCCGCACGACCTCAACCAGCGATGGGCACGCGGGTGGTGTGGGATGGCACCGGGCGCGCCTGGGGCACGTCAATGCGCAAAAAGCCGTTCACGTAGGCGGCCCGGGCCTGGCTCAAATCGTAGCCGGGCGGCAGTTCCAGCACGGTTTCGAACGGACCGTAGCTGATTTCCATCACCAGAAAGCTGCACTTGGGGGCGCGGCAGCCGTCGGGACGATTCCCGGCGATCCGCAGCCGGTTGCCCTCCACGGTGATCTCCAAGCTGTCGCTTTTCATTCCCGCCAGCTCCACCTTGACGACCAGGCCGTTGTCCGTGGAATAGACGTCGGTGTTCGGGGTCCAATGGCCGCTGCGTCCGCCCGCCGACGGGCTGCGCGAAACAAATTGAACCGTGGAACTGACTTTGGTTACGGCCATGACGAAAAATGATAACCTACAAAAACTGGATAAGCAAGCGAACCGCTCACCTTCAACATGTTGTCACAATATAACCGCGAACGCCGCGCGCGCAAATAATTTCACGAACTCCGTTTGCGGGTCTTTTCGGGACCGGGATTTCGGGATGACCAGACCGGTCGGCGCGTTCCGTCCCGGTGTCATGGGTGTGGGTGCGGCGCCGGACAAGCCCG
>JAGWMQ010000017.1 GCA_028873125.1 Verrucomicrobiota bacterium
GGCCCTCAATACTATTGCGACGGCTGTTTGACCTTGGGCTATCAATATCCGAGAATAGACTATCTTTTCTCGCAAACCACAGTTAACGGGAATTTGACTTTTCAACCCGGGACGGTCGTGGCCTGGCAGGGACAAGGCTTGTCGTTTTCTGGCGCCTACACTCTGACCTTTGACGGCACGGTGCAAAACCGTTGTTATTTCCTGCCTTGCAACACCGTTCAGGAGCAAAGCAGTGGCGGCGGACCCGGCATCACTGGCAATGGCGTTTCGCCTACTATCAATGCTACTTTCACCCGTTTCTGGGCGCTGGACCAAGCCGCGTTCTTCGACGCCAACGCGCTCAATGTAGAGGATGCCTACAACTGCGAGTTTTGGCAGGGGACGCTGGGAGGAACCGGCTTCGTCATAGGCGGCCTGGATTTATATCTGGTAAACTGCCTCCTGGATGACAGTTCAGTAAATTTCAACACCACCTCCACCAGTAGTTCCTGCGATTTATCCATGCAAAACTGCACGATGATCGCGGGCGGCCTGTATATCAGCCGTAACAACCCGAATCAACTTTGGCAAACGATCGTAACCGATTCCGCTTTTGACGAGACGGCGATCACGGTTAACGACCCTTACGGGAGCGGCACGTACCCGAACTTCTTCGACAATTACAATGCCTATTCTGGCGGCTTCTTCCTGCCCAACGACAGTCACGACGTTTCTGTGACAGCCGGTTTCGACTGGCAGGTGGGCCCCTTGGGCAATTTTTATCTGCCGGACAATCCGGGCGCACAGGACGGCACGCTGTGCCTTAATGCCGGCTATGAGCGGGCGATCTACATCTTCACAGAGGATGGCCTCGGCAATACGGTCAAATTGGGCGAATTCACCACCGACCCCAAAAACCAAACGCCCGAAGACGTCAAGAGCGCCGACCTGAACGTGGACATCGGCTACCACTATGCGGCCAAGGACACGATCAGCATCGGCCGTTTAAGCGATGCCACTGAGCCTGGTTGCTCGACTTGTAATAATGGCATTCTCGGATATTTTAACCTCACCAATAACGGCCTGTATCCGGCGACGGCGTATTACTCCGCCGGGGGCACGGCCCAGCCCAATGCGGATTACGTCACGTTGTCCGGGGCGATCCCCTTAGGGCCGGACCAAACCGCGGAAGTCACCGTCACTCCGATTTACGGGCCACTGGATCCCGATGAATTCCTGACGCTGACGCTCACGGCAAATAATGCCTACGCTATTGATCCAAACAACGCCTCGGCCGCCATCTCCATTAAAGACTACGCCAATCCACCGTACACCACGGTGATAACTCTCAACGCCAATCAACTCGACGCGGTGGATTCGATGGATTACTCGCCCACGGCCAATGCGTTGATTGCCTCGGTCTCCGGGGGCGACCCGGATTATGGAAATGATGATTTTGTGGAACTGGGCGTGAACAGCAGCGGCCAATTAACCAAGAACGACTGGACAAGCATCACCGGGCTGCAGGATGAAATAGAGTTGGCCACGGTCAAAACCACCACCAGCGATTTTCCACAGGGCCCGGGACTGATGTTCTTTGGCAACTATGATCCGAGCGATAATCCAAACAACAGCTACGTTGGCGAAGTGTCCCCGGACGGAGCAAGCTATGAGACGGAATTCGCCGAATTAGCCGGCGACGATTCCCCTGTTCGTGGTGGTTTGTATGTGGACCAGACCGGCATTTTTGGCAACGATTTGGTTGTCGTGACGGAAAACGGCGGTGTGTGGCAGATTGATTCGTCCGGAAGTGCAACCTCGTTGGCGAACATCAACAACAACCAAAACGTGTTTTTAGAGGGTGTAATTACGCTCCCGAGTGACTCAGCGTGGGGACCATGGGCTGGAAAGATTATTACAGGTGATGAAGACACAGGAGTGATCTACGCCATAGACATGAACAAGACCGTCAACTCTTATAATATCTTGGGGAATGCTCCCTACCAGATTCACCCCGAGGATTTCACTGTCATCCCTGACGAGAGTCAAGGCAATCAGGACCTGTATGTCTGCTCGGGCAATACCGTTTACAAAATCGAAGGTTCTTACTTCATTGGCCATGCCGGCGACCTTTTGATCAGCGATGAGGCGGGACAGGAACCTGGATTATACATTGTGCGTTGGGATACTACCGCATCCCAATTTCTCTTATGGTTTATTCCAAGTCCCGGTGGCGGTGTCGAGCACGCCACTTTCGCACCGTTGAGTCTTCCGTCCAACTAAATGAGAAAAGAGTTATGAAAAGACAAATCTTCTTCTTTGCGCTCTGGTTTCCGGCGTTTCTTGCCGCCGGCCAAGGCACATTCATTTATGATCAGCAATCCGCCAACGAATCCACATTTTTCGGTGTAGACTTTTGGCACATTGAACTGGAACAGCCGATGGGACAATCTTTCACACCAACGTCGTCTTCCGTTGGTTTTATTAGTTTAGTACTTGAGGACCCAGTCTCGAATGGTGTGGGGGCAACAGTCTATTTGAATCTGTGGGCTGGATCTATCGGCGGTACGTTTCTGGGTTCGACCGCCCCTGTTTTTATACCGGACAATTTCGGGACGTTGCCTCAATACCCGGGCTTCACCAATTTTTTCTTCCCCACGCCGGTGGCAGTGGCGCCTGGAACAACCTATTATTTTCAGCCGCAGCTTGGGTCCGGCAGCGACAACGCAAACGTGAATTACAGCACCTATTCCTATTCTGGCGGCACAATGATCCGGAATGGCGCGCCCGTCCCAGGTTGGAACCTGTGGTTTCGCGAGGGCATTTACGTGGTGCCGGAGCCGGCGCCGTCTTGGTTGGTTCTCGTGAGCGGCGTCGTTTTGCTTTATGCCCGCCACAAGCACCCAAAACCGTTGTCCAGTTGATCCGAAACCGCCGGTTCTTACTTCATTGGCCATGCCGGCGATCTTTTGATCAGCGACGAACTTGGGCAAGAGCCGGGATTCTACATTGTGCACTGGGATAATAGCACATCTCAAATTTCAAATGTGGTTCATTCCAGGCCCCGGTCCCACGGTCGAACACGCTGCCTTCGCACCGTTGAGTCTTCCATCGCACTATACCCAGAAAGATTTATGAAAAGACAAATCCTTTACTCTGCGTTCTGGTTTCCGGCCTTTCTTGCCTCTGGCCAAGGGACGTTCGTTTATGACCAGCAAGCAACTGACCCAACCATAGGTTACGCTGGATTCGGACAACCTATCCAATTGAACCAGCCCATGGGACTGTCCTTCACGCCAACATTGACTTCTGTAGGTTTTATTCAGTTGTCACTCATTGATCCGGTGTCGAATGGCGCGGGGGCAACAGTTTATTTGAATCTGTGGGCGGGGTCCATTGGCGGCACTCTTTTGGGTTCGACTACCCCTGTCTATATACCCGACTACTTTGGCAACGCTCCCACCAATTTCTTTTTTTCCACGCCCGTGTCCGTGACGCCTGGAACCACCTATTATTTTCAGCCGATGCTTGAAGCCCGCAGCGATAATGCCGATGCGATTTACTACCACTACGGCTATTCAGGCGGCACCATGATCTTAAACGGCGCACCTTACCCGCCTTGGGATTTATGGTTTCGCGAGGGCATTTACGCGGTGCCGGAGCCGTCGCCGGTCTGGCTGGCATTCCTTGGCAGCGCCATCTTTCTCTATGCCCGCCGCAAATACGGTCAAAAGCGCTCTCCTGTTTGAGGATGGATGCGCGGAAGCCAGGGCCGGCATCGCCAAGCCTTCAATACTGTCGCAAAGGGTGAAAATTTTTCTCTGCGTCTCCGCGTCTCTGCGCTTAAATAGCCGGGCATGTATTTCGTCAGGCGGTTGATTTTCGCCATTCCGCTGCTGCTGGTCATCAGCGCGCTGGCCTTTGCGCTGGTTCACCTGGCGCCCGGCGGGCCGTTTGACCGCGAACGCGCCCCCGCCTCGCCGGAAATCGAGCGCAACCTGCGCGCCGCCTATCATCTGGACGAGCCGGTCTGGAAACAATACCTGCGCTACCTGGACGGCCTGGCGCGCGGCGACTTCGGTCCCTCGCTCAAATACCGCTCGCACACCGTCAACGACATCATCGCCCAGGGGCTGCCGGTCTCAATGCTGCTGGGGGCGCTGGCGTTCGGCTTCGCGATGGGCGTCGGGCTGCCGGTCGGTTTCTTCACCGCCGCCCGGCGCGGGCGGTGGGAGGATTTTGCCGGGAGTTTCTTCGCCATCCTGGCGGTGTGTATTCCCGGATTCGTGCTGGCGCCGCTGTTGATTCTGGTCTTCGCCATCAAATGGCGGCTGCTGCCGGTGGCGTTATGGGGCGGTCCCGAGCACATGATTTTGCCGGCGGTGTCGCTGGGCCTGTATTACGCCGGCAAGGTCGCGCGGCTCATGCGCGAAGGGATGCTCAGCGCCATCCAATCCGAATTCATCACGGCCGCGCGCGCCAAGGGGCTGGCCGAAGCCGCGTTGCTGTTCAAGCACGCCGTGCGGCTGGCGGTGCTGCCGGTGGTGTCCTTTTCCGGGCCGATGCTGGCCGACATGCTGACCGGCTCGTTCGTCATTGAAAACATCTTCCAGATTCCCGGCATCGGCGTCTTCCTGGTCAACGGCGCCCTCAACCGCGATTACACCGTGGTCGTGGGCCTGTCGCTGCTCTACGCGATGCTGCTGGTGGGGTTGAATTTAATCGTGGACTTCGCCTACACCCTGCTGGATCCGCGCGTGAAATATGAGTGAAGGAAACAGCGGCGGTCCAAAGTCAATGATTGAGAGACAGGGCGCCGCCGCCCCCTGCCAACCGCTTCACGTCAGTCCGGGCCGGCGCGCGTGGCGGCGCTTCCGGAAAAACCGCGCCGCCATCCTGAGCGCGTGGTATCTGGCGGCGCTGTTGCTGGCGGTGGTCGCCTGGCCATTCGCGCTGAGAATAAGCGGCGGAACCTTCGCGCGCCTTCACGACCCCGACCGGCTCTCCAACGCGCAATTCGCCCCGCCGGGCGCGCAACACTGGTTCGGCACCGACGTTCACGGGCGCGACGTTTTTTCACGCGTCCTCTTTGGCGCGCAAATCTCCCTGCTGGTCGGCGTCGTCGGCACCCTGGTGAGCCTGGTCATCGGAGTGGCCTGGGGCACCGTGGCCGGGTACGTCGGCGGACGCGTGGACGGCTTTTTGATGCGGATTGTGGACGTGCTCTACTCGCTGCCCACGATCATTTTCGTCATTGTGCTGCTGACGACCCTCGGCGAGGCGCTCAAGCAAACGCGTTTTGTGGAGCATTCCCCGGCGCTGGCCGGCGGATTGCAGGTGATTCTGCTGTTCGTCGGCCTGGGGGCGGTGTCGTGGCTGACGATGGCGCGCATCGTCCGTGGGCAGGTCTTGTCGCTGCGGACGCGCGCGTTTGTGGAGGCCAGCCGCGCGCTGGGCGGCCGGCCGGCGTGGATCCTGGCGCGGCACATCGTCCCGAACATCTTCGGCGTGGTCATCACCTATCTGGCGCTGACGATGCCGGCGATCATCCTGTACGAATCGTTTTTGAGTTACCTGGGCCTGGGCGTGCAACCGCCGATGGCCAGTTGGGGCACGCTCATCGCCGAGGGCGTCGCGCAGATCAATCCCCTCCGGATTTACTGGTGGCTGATTGTCTTCCCCGGCGGCATCCTGGTGGCGACCCTGTTGGCGCTGAACTTTCTCGGCGACGGCCTGCGCGACGCCTGGGATGTGAAAAGCAAATGACCGAACTTGGAGCGGTTTAATGAATTCTGCAGTCGCCCGGCGAATTGGGGGACGAAGGGCGCGGCAGCGTTTGGGACGGCGACAGCCCCCCTGCCGCTTTTCCAACTCGCCGTGAGCGATCGTAAAGCGGCGGAAGACTGCCGCAGTCCAAGAGCTTGCGGATTTTTTGAGGCGCTCTTTCAAATCAGGGCCACAGTCCTTCTTTAACCAGTCTAAGACCGCAAAGAGCAAAACTGGTGCGCGCCGAATTTCGCGCCTGATTTCCGGCGCGCTTTGTGAGAGCTTGACGATGTGCCAGGACAACCCACCCACCGCGGTCCCGCGCCGCAGGACGACCGGCTCTTCGGCGCCGGACAGCTTCCCGCCTTGCGCGCCGCCGCCGCCGAGCTGTGCTGGTTGCTGGACCGCGGTTACGCGCCGCGCTCGGCGCTCGAACTGGTGGGCAACCGGCACTCGCTCACGGCCCGCCAGCGCATGGCCCTGGCCCGTTGTGCCTGTTCCCGCCAGGAGGCCATGCGCCGCCGCAGGCTGCGCGTCGAGCCGGCCCGGCTCGCCGGGCAGGAACTCTGGCTCGACGGCTACAATGTCTTGACAATCCTCGAGAGCGCGCTGGCCGGCGCCATCGTGCTGGAGTGCCGGGACGGATGCTGTCGCGACATCGCCGGCGTCCATCGCCGCTACCGCAAAGTCCACGAAACCCATCCGGCGTTGTGCTTGATTGGTGAAACCGCGTCGGCTTGGGGCGTGACTGGCTGCCACTGGTGGCTCGACAAACCGGTGTCCAACAGCGGCCGGCTCAAAGCCCTGATCCTCGACGTCGCGGCCGACTGCGGTTGGAACATGCAGGTGGAATTGACCTTCAGCCCCGACCATGTCCTGGCCAACACCGAACAGGTCATCGCCACCTCGGACGGCGTCGTGCTGGACCGTTGCCGACGATGGGTGAATCTGGCGGCCTGGATTGTCGCCGCACGCATCCCGCAAACGCGCCTGGTGAATCTGTCGCCCAAGGAAGGCGGAAAGGCCGGCGGCGGCAACACGTTCCAGGAAAGTGTCGAGACCGGCCGGTCTGGCGGCGAATAGCCTGGCTCAACATGAACCTCGTAGCGCAATCGTCCCGACCGCGGGTTGCGGCGGCGTCTCGCCGCCAGCATCAACACCCGGCGAGACGCCGGGTGAACGCGCAGGCGAGGACGCCTGCGTTACGGACGACGCGGAGTTCATGGCCTCGATGCGCGATTTCAAAAGCGTCGAGGCTTTCCATGCATTCGACCTTGGTGGCGGGGGCCTCGCGCCGCGATGTTCCCACTTGAGCGACCGTAGGCGGGACGGTGGCGCCGTGGACAGGGTAGCGCGCTGTGTCCCTGCCAGCTTCATCTGCATCGAGTCTTGCAAAGCGGTGCCAACGCCGAGGCACTCCAAAACACTGCCGCGTCCGACCGCGTTTCCGGCCCGGTCACAGCCACGTGACGGCCGCGGCGAACGGCCGGCACCGCCTCACTGGACCCGGAAGAACATCTGTCCTCCAGTCGGCGTCACCTGATACGGCGACGGGGCCGTGTTGGTGATCCACGGTCCGGCCAGGTTGGTGGCTTCCAGCAGCGTGCCCTGCGGCCAACTGAGCACCACGTTGGAGCCGGACCGTTGGATGCTTATCTGAACCGCGACCGCGGCCGACGCGCCGGCCGAGTAGAGCTGTTGGATCTGCGTCGGCGACAGTGAATGACCATAGATGGCGACATCTTGAATCTCGCCGTTGAACGTGCGGCCCGGGTCGCCGTCGGCGTCGTTGCCTATCCGCCAATTGTTGCCGAACACGTCCGCCGACTCCGGCGCCAGATTGGTCCAGGAGAGCAGACCGCTGGTGTTATACAGGTAGAGAGTGGCTTGGGTCGGCTCGATGACCATGGCCACGAACGACCACTGATTGGTCGGGATCACCAAGCCCGATTTAAGGTTCCACGTCGAGTTATTGTTCCAATTGTAGGTGAGCATCTGGTTGCCGTTGTAGCTCAACCCGCCTGATGCGCCGCCGCCGCGGCTCATGATAATCCCCGCCCAATTCGGCTGGGTGCCCATGGGATAGATCCAAGCGCTGAAGGTCACGTTGCTGAGACCCAGGGAGCCGAACGGCGCCGACACCCATGACCCGGCGGAATTGGTGCTGGTTTGGAGCGCCGTGTTGGTGGCGCTGAAGCCCAGGAAGGGCGGATTCGGCACGCCCGGAACGCCGAAGATTGCGGCGCCCGCGTTGGTTCCGTCATGCGCGTTATACACGTCGTGAGCGACCATGCTGCCACTCGGCTCATTGAGTGGGTAATAGGCCAGGGGATTGTCGGCAACGATCGTGCTTGCATACGGCTCTGTGGGAAGCGGTTGCACCGTTAACGTCGCCGAACTGCTGGGAGCCGAGGCAATGGAATTGGACGCAACGAGCGTGTAGCTGCCCGCGTCAGACAAGGCGAGGTTGGCGAGCGTCAACGTCGTATTCGTCTGGCCGACGATGTTGGTCGCGCCGGTGCCCTTGTCCACCTGCCACTGATAGCTGATGGGCAGCGTGCCCGCGAACGACGCGCTGAAGGTTACGGCCCGTCCGACGAACGGGTCAGGCGCCGACGGAGTGATGTCCTGAACAACGACCGGAGCACTAGCCGGATTGACGGTCAATTCCGAAACTTCCCCCGTGGTCATGCCCGCGGCGTTGCCGACCACCAGATCATAACCCACGGTCATTCCATCCATTCCCGTGGTGTCCACCGTCAAAGTTGCGCTCGTCGCGCCTGGGATGTTGGTGAACGTGCCGCTGCCGCCGTCGGTCTGCCATTGGTAGGTGAACGGCCCGGCGCCGCTGACGCTGGCCGACAGCACGACCGGCGTGCCGGCATAGACGGTGCTGGACGGCGAGAAGGCCGGCGGAGAAACGGCCGGATACCCTGAAAGCGCCAAGCCCGCCACGAAGACCCCGTCGTAGTCGTGGCTGCTTCCAAAGCTAATCGCGCCGCCGCCGGAGGGGATGAGGCAGACCTCGCCGCCCGCGTAGGGGTTGCCGCTGACGTTGGCGAGATTGTCCCAGCCAGAAACCGTCCGATGGAGCGAGTAGGCATAGGTGGAATTGGGCGCCAGCGGCACGGCAAACCCGGACCACCGCAGCCAATCAGTGTCGGTGACGATGACGAAATTGCTCTGGGAGGTGTAGGTGGCATACAACGTCGCATTGCCACCGGAAACGGTGTAAATGCGCAACAGGTAGGCCTGGCCCGCTGCGGGGAGATGGCCGCTGTTGCCGGCCATGCTGATGGCTACCGTACTCAGGATGTATCCTCCGGGATTATTGCCGGTGGTGAAGGTTTGGCCCGGAGGCACCCCATTATCGAAGTAGTAATTCAAACCGTCCGGTTTGTTGGCGCCGGAGGCGGGATTCAGTTGAGAAATGTCATTCGGCAGTGGCGCGGGCACGGTGGCGCCAATCTCCGTGAGGGTGGCGTTGGCGTTGGCATAGACGACGGTCAACGTCGCCACTTTGCTGGTGGACGAACCGTAGTTGTTGTTGACGACCACGTCGAACTGGTAGGCGCCCGGGGTCCAGCCGGTGGTGTCCACCACCAGGTTCGTGCTGTCAGACGCGGGAATGTTGGTCAGCGTCCCGCCGGTGCCGCCGTCGGTCTGCCACTGGTAATGCAGCGGCGGTGCGCCGTTGGTGGTGGTTTCGTTGAGCGTGACCTGCGTTCCTGGTACCGCAAAGGCGGAGGGCGAAATGGCAATCGGCTCGGCAAAGGGCAGCGGGCTGGGCCCCACGCCGACGGGCAAAAGGCCCGTGTCAAAGACCGCGTCCGAGTTGCCGGTCTGGCCGAAGGTCATCAGCCCGCCTTGAGCGGGGATCAGGCAGATCTGGCCGCCTGGATAAAGGTTGTTGTTGGTGGGGCTGGTGCTCAAGGCCGCCCAACCGGTGCCGGCGGGGGAGCGGCCGAAGGCGTAGGCATAGGTGCTGTTGGGGTGCAGCACCAAGGGCTGGGGGAAGCTGTCCCATTCCAGCCAGTCGCCAAAGTTGAAGGAAAAGCTGGCATTGGTGTAGTGCGCCAAAAGCGATGCCGTGTCGCCGCTGACGGAGTAGATGAACAAGTCGTAGGGCTGGGCCGTGCCCGTGCCGCTGCTGCCGCCGCCGCCTGTCTCAAAGGCCACTGACGTGAGGTAATATCCCTGCGCATTGGTGCCCGTGGTGAAGGTCTGGCCGGTGTAATAACCGCCGTGGCTGGCGCCGTTGTCATCGTAATAATTCAACCCGTCGCCGTTCCCGCCGCCGGTAAATTGGTTGACGTCGTTGGGGCCGGTGGAAATGGTCGAGCCGGCATCAACGAGCGAGGCCCCCGCCGACTGCGGAATTGAAAAACTCGCCACGGGGCTGGTGGCCGCGCTGGTGCTGTTGCTGACCACCACGTCATACCGATACTCGCCCAGACCCAGGCCGGTGGTGTCCACCGCCAGGGTCGCACCGGTGGCGTTGGGAATGTTCGTCAGCGCGCCGCCGCTCCCGCCGTCGGTCTGCCATTGGTAATACAGCGGACCCGGTCCGACTGCCTCGGCGGTGACCGTTACCGCGGTCCCATTGGTCACGGCCAGACCGGGCGAAATCACCGGCGTTCCAACCGTCAAAGCCCCCGCAGGTGTCAGACCCACATCGAAACAGGCATCGTAATCATGGTTGGTGTTGAAGGTCATCGTGCCGCCGACGGGTGGAATCAGCGCCACCTCGCCACCCGGGTAGGGATTGTTGTTGGTATTTCCCAGGTTGGCCCAGCCTGAGCCGCTGGGGATACGGCCAAAGGAATAGGCGTATTGCGTATTGGGCAGGAGGGGCGCGCCAAGGTTGGTCCACTGCAACCAGTAGAAATCATAGGCCGCAACGTCGTTCGAGGAAATGTAGGTGGCATAGAGCATCGCGTTGCTGCCGGACACGGAATAAATACGCAGCAGGTAAGCCTGGCCGGTCGGGGGCAGGTTGCCGCTGTTGCCGGCGTCGTAAACGGACAGGGAGGTCAGGAGGTAACCATCCGCATTGTTCCCGGTGGTGAAGGTCTGGCCCGGGGGGAGGCTGTTGTCGAAATAATAGTTCAATCCCGGCGGGTTTTGAGGGCCGGCTGGCAAGTTCGTTTGATACTGGTCATCGGGTCCGGCCGTCGGGGCGGTGGGGCTGCCATATTGGTCGGTCAGGTCTGTCAGCGTGGCGGTGGTTTGGGCGTGGACCGCGCCCGCCAGGGCTAGGAAGACGCCCGCGACGAGGATTGAAGGCAACGTGTTTTTCATGGTAGATTGGTTTGGAGATTTTCTGGAAGTGAATTCTGCCAAGAGGGGCCGCCGGTGTCAAGCATCAAAAAAGGTTGACGCCGTCGGCAAAAACGGCTAGCTTTCTCACAGGTTCCACGAAAAGAATTGCTATATGAAATCATCAGCCTGCGTTGTGGCGTTGGAGAAATCCCGTTCGCGCGGTTTCACCCTCATTGAGCTGCTGGTGGTCATCGCCATCATCGCCATCCTGGCCGCCATGCTCCTGCCGGCCTTGTCCAACGCCTTGGAAAAAGGCCGGCGCACGGACTGTTTGAACAACATGCATGAGCTCGGCCTGGCGATGAACATGTATTACAGCGATCACCAGGATTTTTTGCCGTGGCCGAACTGGGGCAACGATGCCTCTCCGCCGTGTCCAGCCGGCTGGTTGTATAAGGGAGACTGCCGGTCCTACCCACCCACGACAGCCGCCGGCGGGCCAGCGGCCATTCGCGACTGGAGCAAGAACCAGGTGATTCATCTCAAACAGGGCACCTTGTGGCAATACATGCCCAACGGCCAATCGTTCATCTGTCCGGACGATCTCAAACCCTCTTTGACCGGGCTTTGGGCGCAGCGCTACAATACGCTGTCCACTTACATCATGGATGGGGCGGCCTGCTTTTTTTCCAACTCCAACGGCAAATATTTCACCTGCAAAATCAGCCAGGTTTGGAGTCCTCTGTGCTATTTGCTGTGGGAGCCGGATCAGAAATTGAATTGGTATGCCTACAACGATGCATCCAGTTATCCCGACCATAACGAAGGCGTCGGGCACCTTCACCTCAAAGGCGCCAATATCCTGGCCGTGGGCGGCAGCGCTTTTTTCATCAGCTTTACGGATTTTCAAAGAGAGCAGAACAATCCTCGGGCAGGTCAGCCTGGACTGGGGTTGTTGTGGTGGAATCCCAACGCCCCGCGTCATGATGGCCATTATTGAGCCTCGTCCAAGGGTGCAGCCGATGAAACCCATCCTCCGTTTGAGCGCCAGCCTCCTGCTTCTGGCTCTGCTGGCCGGGTGCGGCAAGCCCAGCGCCTCGTCCGTCGCCGCCGCCCATTCCAATCTTTTTCCCTCCAGCCCGTTGAAGGAGCAGTGGGACACCGCGATGGCGGCCATGCAAACCAACGGCTATGTCACGGCGGTGACGACCCTGAAAAAAATGCAGCTTGAAAACGTGAACGACGCGCAACTCACGGCCATCAACGACACGCTTCGGACGTTGAACGATCAGATATTGGCGGCTGCGGACAAGGGCGATGCTAACGCCGCCCACGCGATGGAAGAGTTGAGAAACACGGGCCAGCCTCACGCGAGATGATCCGTTGCCCGACGTTGTTGAGAAATAAAATGGGCTTGGCCGTGGAGCGACTCGGGAAATTGGCCCGGCACGGCGAACGGCGCACGCAGTGACGCACCCTGCCGAAATTAGGACGCGGCCGAACGAGGGGCCTGATTTCAAAATTTGGTCGGGCGGCCAGTCCTCTGGCCGTCGCAAACGCAAAGAACGGCCTCATCATCGAAAGCGCAACCATAATTTGCGCCGAGGCCGAAAAGTTGAGGAAAGTTGCCTGTGAATTTTCCGTCACGCGCTCAACTAGTTTGGCCCATTCACGCACCGCCAGCAGCGATGCAAAAATTGATCTTGGGAGGGCGTGGGAGAAGGACCATGAGAAAAACCTTTCCGCTTTGAAGCATGCACAATCATCCGGGCCTTCTCGTGGGGATCCAGCCCATGAACACGATGTTGAATAAAAACGATGAACCTGACCAGAACTTCCGTATCATGACCGCTTTCCATACAAACCAACTGTTTGAATCCAAAGGCGCGGACCCGACACATCAGGACCGGGCACCGCGAAGCGCCCTTTACCCAAACAGCGCCGAGCCGCGCCAGTTGGGCGCGTTCGGCTTTGGGCTTGGGGCAAAATTCCCGGTTTCGGTCCTGCCAAAGTCCGATACGCAAAAGCGTATGGCTGAATGCTGCCATCGCTCCCCCAAAATCACAAGAAAAAAATGAAGCCAAACACGGCCCGAATCTGGCTGCTGATAGCCCTCATGTCGCCCATTGGTATGCTCCTTGGTCTAGCGCTTTACGCCTATTGGTGGCATCGCGCAGCCCCATCCCCGGATTATGAGGCTTACTACAGGCGCCTGGTGACCGACGAATTGACGAACGATGTGACAGGCTACCGCCGCACCATTTCCATTGAACTGGAGGGCAATCCGTATGATTATCCCGTCGAGACTGCCGCAGTGGCCACCGTGGAGTTCATCAATCATTTTGGCGGCGTGGACCGCACCAATTTGTCCTATATCTTCCTGTCGGGAGACACCACAAATGATGGCCAGGTGCAGCATTGGGAATGGGCCTCCCTGGCACCTTAACGTCGCAAGTGCTTTTCAACCAAAGGAATTTAATTTAAAAAATTATTTGCGTAGCAGCTACGAATGGAGTCGGCGCGCACGGAGTGGCGCGCCCTACCGACAAATTAGGACATTACCGAACGGGGCGGTGATTTGACTCTGCAACCGGCGTCCACCTACAATCGCCAGCATGAAACGACGACCCGCCGCCTGCCCTTCGGAAGACGACTGCGACGCGAACGACAAACTGATCCCTCGATGCCTGGCTGCGGGCGCAACCCTCATCCTTTCAGTCGTTCTTTGCTTCTGGACAGCGGCGCCTCTCGCGGCGCGGCAAATGCAATTGTTGGATGCCGGCTGGCGGTTCCATCTCGATGAAGTGGACGGCAACAGCTCCGTCGCGCCGCCCGGCCTGCCGGTGACCCAGTGGATCTGGATCGCGGATGACAGCGCAACTAACGACGCCGCCACCATGGCGGCGCCCGGCCTCGACACGTCCACCTGGACGAACGTGACCGTCGGAACGGATGTCTTCAACGGCCGGCTGGGTTATGCGTGGTTCCGTTCGACGATCGTCGCCTCGACATTGGCGTATCAGCCGGTGGCGATTTATTTCTCGGGCGTGGACGACAACGCCTGGGTCTATTTGAACGGCGTGTTGATCGGCCGGCACCAGGGTTGGTCGCAGCCGTTCAGCGTCTCGCCGCTCGACCCGGCGTGGATCGCCGGCGGCACGAATGTCCTGGCCGTGGCGGTGCAGAACACCGGCGGACCGGGGGGCATCTACGCGGCGGTGCTGTTGCAGTCCGCGTCGCCACAGGTCCAACCGCCGGGCATTCCCGTCACGCGCTGGAGATGGCAGTCCGACCCCAACGCGCCCAATGACTCGGCGAGGATGGCGGCGACGAACCTGGACACGACCTCGTGGCCGGTCGCCTTGATCGGTCAGGACGCGTTCAATGGCGCCGCCGGTTCGGCCTGGTTTCGCGCGACCCTCGATGGACTGGCTTCGTCGGACCGCCCGCTGACGCTACATTTTCTGGCCGTGGCGGACAATGCCGACGTTTACCTGAACGGCTTCCTCCTCGGGCGGCACGCCGGCGGTTCGCAGCCGTTTGACATTGCGGTTCCGGATTCCGCCTGGTCGGCTGGCGGGCCAAACGTTTTGGTCGTGGCGGTGCAAAACGCCGGCGGCCCCGGCGGCCTCATGGGCCCCGTTCTGCTCCAATCCGGAAATCGGGTTCCGCCACCGGGACTTCCCGTGGACTCGTGGGTTTGCCTGGCCGACAATAACGCCCCCAACGACGCCGCCACCATGACGGCGACCAATCTGGACACCTCCAGTTGGTCCACCGCCGCGCCCGGTCAAGACCTTTTCCAAGGCGGCGCGGGGGCGCTCTGGCTGCGCGCCGGTCTGGATGCCTTCGCCACCGGCGGACGGCCGCTGATTCTGCACGCCCTGGATTTGGGTTCAAACGTCACGGCACATGTCTATCTCAATGGCGTTTTGTTGGGTCAATTCGGCGGCGCGTTCAATCTGCCGGTCCCGGACGCCGCCTGGGCCGGCGGCGGCCCGAACATCCTGGCCGTCGCGCTCCAAAATGCCGGCGGCCCCGGCGGCGTTCTCAATCCCGTGCTGTTGCAGTCCGGAGACGACATCCAGGATTTCAGTCCGGCCGATCCGAATTTCGATGACCGCGCCTGGCGGACGGTTCATTTGCCGCACGATTACATTGTGGAAGGCGCGTTCACCAGCGCGGCGGAAACCAGCCACGCTTCGTTGCCGCTGGCCAACGCCTGGTATCGGCTGAAGTTTCCGGCGCCGGCCTCCGCCCGGGGCCAGAGCGTTTGGATTGATTTAGACGGCGTCTATCACAACTCGATGGTCTGGATCAACGGCCATTACCTGGGCTACTGGTATAGCGGCTACGCCCCGTTCCGCTACGACGTCAGCCGGTTTGTGCTGCCGGGGCAAACCAACGTGCTGGCCGTCCACGTGGATCCGCACCACGACGAGGGCTGGTGGTATGAAGGCGGCGGCATTTACCGGCACGTCTGGCTGACAATCGCCAACCCGCTGCACGTCGCGCCGTGGGGAACCTATGTCACCTCGGCGGTTCGAGGGCCGGATGCCAGCGGCAACGCCTCGGCCAGCCTGACCATCACCACCACGATCACCAATGCCGGACCGCAGGATCAAACTTGCGCGTTGAACTCGCAGGCGGTCGGGCCGGACGGCATTTCGGCGGGCGCGGCAACGACGGACTTGACGGTTCCCGGCGGCGCGGCCACGAATGTGATTCAAATCATCCAGGTTTCCGACGCGAAATTGTGGTCTCTGGAGACACCGCAGCTTTACCAGTTGCGAACCAGCCTTCAGCAGAGCAACCAAACCGTGGACGCCGTCAGCATGCCCTTCGGCATCCGCTCGATTTATTTCGACGTGAACAAGGGGTTCTTCCTGAACGGCAAGCGCGTCGAAATTCAGGGCATGTGCAATCACCAGGACTTTGCCGGCGTGGGGATCGCCATCCCGGACAACCTGCTTTACTGGCGGATCATGAAGCTCAAGGAGATGGGCGCCAACGCCTACCGCTGCTCGCACAATCCGCCGACGGCGGCGCTGCTGGACGCCTGCGACCGGCTGGGCATGTTGGTGATGGACGAGAACCGCCATCTGGGCGACGCCACCGGCGCCTACTCGTCGGCCACGGCCCAAACGCCCTACGCCGACTTGTCGCCGTTGAGCAACATGATCCTGCGCGACCGGAATCATCCCAGCATCATCCTTTGGTCCATGTGCAACGAGGAGGCGATTTCCGGCACGCAGGCCGGCGCGGACATCTTTTACGCCATGAAGAGGCGCGTGCGGGAATTCGACACCTCGCGTCCGGTTTCCTGCGCCATGAACGGCGGCTGGTTCAACGTGGGCATCTCGCTGGTCGAGGACGTGGAAGGCTTCAACTATTCGCCCGGCGAATACGACGCCTTTCATCAGGAGTTCCCGTCGCAGCCGATCTACGGCAGCGAAACTTCATCGGCCATGGCCGACCGCGGCGAATACACCAACGACGGCGCGGCGTATTTGAGTTCCTACAACAGCCCGGAAGGCGCGTGGCAGCCGGTGGTGACGCGTCCGTTTGTGGCCGGCTCGTTCACCTGGACCGGGTTTGATTACAAAGGCGAACCCACGCCTTACGGCTGGCCGTGCGTCAGCTCCAAGTTCGGCGTCATGGACCTGTGCGGCCTGCCCAAGGACATGTATTACTATTACCAGGCGTGGTGGGGCGACCGGCCGCTGGTGCATATTTTTCCGCACTGGAACTGGTCTTCCGGCCAGACCATCACCGTCTGGTGTTACGGCAACACCGCCAGCGTTGAACTTTTTCTGAACGGCGTCAGCCAGGGGCGGCAGGCCATGCCCGCTTACGGCCACCTCGCCTGGTCGGTGCCTTATTCGCCGGGAATCTTGCTGGCCAACGGCTATGATGCCAGCGGAAACGTGGTGGCGACCGACGAAGTCGTGACAACCGGCTCGCCAGCCGCCGTCAGACTCGTCACCGACCGGACCGCGCTCATCGCCGACGGCGAAGACGCGACGGTGGTGTATGCCTCCATCGTGGACGCGGACGGCCGGGTGGTGCCCACCGCGAGCAATCTCGTGACGTTCGCCGTGTCGGGGCCGGGTTACATTGACGGCGTTGGCAACGGCAACCCGGCCAGTCACGAGCCGGACAAGGCTTCGCTGCGGCGCGCCTTCAACGGCTGGTGCATGGCGCTGGTGGGCGCGACCAATTCCGCCGGCCCGATTACGCTCACCGCCACGTCGCCGGGATTGACATCGGCCAGCTTGGACCTGCAAGCCAATGCCACCAACAGTCCGCCGACGGCTCCGACAGGGCTGACTGCCACCCCAAGCAACGCCCAGGCGAATCTGCGCTGGGATTTTGTCTTCGGCGCCACCGGCTACAATGTCAAACGCGCCACCGTCCGCGGGGGACCTTACATCACCGTCGCCAGCAGCACCGCCATCGCTTTCAACGACACCGGCTTGACAAACGGCGTGACTTATTATTACGTCGTCTCGGCGGTCAACCCTTCCGGAGAAAGCGCCGACTCGGCGGAGGTGAGCGTCACTCCGGTTGCCCCTTCCGTTCCCGCCGTGCCCACGGGATTGGCGGCTCAGCGCGATGACGGCCAGGTGATTCTCAATTGGAACGCCGTCGCCGACGCGACCGGCTACAATGTCAAGCGCGCCCTCGCCGGCGGCGCCCCTTACACGAGCATCGCCAACGTCGCCGACGCGAGTTACACCGACGCCGCGGTGACCAACGGCACGACGTATTACTACGTGGTGTCGGCGGTAAACGGCAATCTGGAGAGCGCCGATTCCGCTCCCGTCAGCGCCACGCCGGCGAGCATGAGTTACCTCGTGGGCACCAGCCTCGGCAGCACCGGCTCCTGGCAGAATTCCGGCAACATTCGCGAAATGGCCTTGGACGGAAACCTCGCCACGTTCTTCGATCCGTCCAACGCCGACGCCTGGGTGGGCATTGATCTCGGCACAAATATCGCCCGCGCCATCTGCAAAATCCGCTACGCCCCGAGGGTCGGCTACGAATCCCGCATGGTCGGCGGCGTTTTGCAGGGCGCCAACCTGCCCGATTTCAGCGACGCGGTGGCGCTGTACACCATCACCAATACGCCTCCGGACGGTTTCAGCGTGTGCTTCCCCGCCAACCCCGCCGCCTTCCGTTACCTGCGTTATCTGACCGCGCCCAACAACTGGTGCAACATTGCCGAACTGGAGTTTTATTCCCTCGGGCCGCATAACTGCAAATTGAGCGGAACGGTCCTCGGCACCAGCGGCTCCTGGAACAACGACGGCAATACCGTCGCCAACGCCGTGGACGGCGACATCACGACGTTTTTCGACGGGCCGACGGCGGACGGCGATTGGGTGAGGCTGGGCCTCGGCGCCGCCACGCCCGTCGCGGCCATCCGCTTCTTCCCGCGGCCCGGTTACGCCGAGCGGATGAACGGCGGGATTTTTCAAGGCGCAAACTTCGCCGACTTCAGCGGCGCGGTGAATCTCTGGGCGCTGACCAACGCGCCGCCCGACAGCACCTTCACCGCCCAGGTCGTCACCAACGCCGCGCCGTTTCGTTACGTGCGTTACCTGGCGCCGGCGGGCAGCTACGGCGATGTCGCCGAAGTTCAATTCTTCGGTCCCTCGGCTGGAACGCCGGTCGCTCCGCCGGCGCCGACGGGTCTGACGGCGACGCCGGGAAATCAGGAAGTGGCGTTGTCCTGGAACGCCGTTGCGGGCGCCGCGAGTTACAACATCAAGCGCGCGCCGGTCAGCGGCGGACCCTACACCACGATCACCAACTGTACCGCGACGCTCTACATGGACTTGGGCTTGGACGGCGGCACCTACTACTACGTCGTTTCGGCGGTGAACGCCGCCGGCGAAAGCGCCAACTCGGCCGGGGCGGGCGCGACGGTGGATTGCTCCGTGCCCACCGCGCCGATCGGGCTTGCGGCCACGGCCGGAAATGGGCAGATGTTCCTGACATGGTCTCCGGTGTCCACCGGGAAAAGTCCCACGACCTACAACGTGATCCGTGCCACAAACAGCGCCGGTCCCTACGTGCTGCTGGCCAGCGGCCTGACAGGCGCCAATTACTCCGACAGCACGGCGACTGCCGGCGCCGCGTACTATTATTTGGTGCAGGCGGTCAATGCCTGCGGCCAAAGTCTGAACTCCTCCGCCGCGGGTGTCACGGCGTTGCCGGCGCCGGAACTCAACGAAAGCCGGAGCGGCAACCAACTCCTGCTCTCCTGGCCTTCGTGGGCGGGCGACTACGCGCTCTATGCCGCGACGAATTTAACCCCGCCGGTGTCCTGGCAATTGGCGACCAACCCGCCCCAAAACAGCAACGGCATGCTCAATCTCGCCTTGCCCGCCGAGACTGGGGCGCGGCAGTTCTTCCGTCTCGATTTGCCGTAGCATTTCCCGGCGCCGCGCCGACTGGAAAACCGGTTTTTAGATTCCTCCGCACACGCGGCGGTAAAGCGCCTCGTAACGCGGCACGATAGCCTCCGCCGAAAAGCGTTCCTGCGCAGCGCGTCGGGCCGCCCGCCCCATCGCCAGCCGCCGCTTGGGATCTTGAATCAAACCATTCACCGCCCGCGCCAGTTCGTCGGGCTTGTCGGATGAAACCAGGACCCCGGTCGCGTTGTTGTCCACCACCTCCGGAATCCCGCCCACCCGCCGGGCCACGCTGGGAAAGCCGAAGAACATCCCCTCCAGAATGCTCAAACAAAAACTCTCCGTTTCCGAGGTGATCAGTCCCACGTCGGCGATCTGCAGATAATCCTCAATTTCATTGACCTTTTCGCGCACGATCACCCGGTCCTTAAGCCCCAGGCGTTTCACGTCCGCGGCGAATGGGGCGAAGCTCGCGGCAGCCAGAACGACCAATTTGAAACCATTCCGCGGCCGAAGGCGGGCGGCCGTTTCAAGCAGCAGATCAATGCGTTTCAACGGGCGGAGATTGGACGAATGGAGCAGCACCACTTCGTCTTTCAGGCCCAGTTCGCGCCGCACGGCCTCGCGCGATCGTCGCGGCGCACGCGGGACGAAGAAGTTGTGAATGACTTCCACCGGGCCGTCGAATCCGAGCACGCGCTGGGTCTCCGCTTTCAGGTGGGCCGAAACCGCCGTGACCGCGTCCGACCGGGTGAGCGCGTAGTGGATGGCCGGCCCGTACCCCGGGTCGCAGCCCAGCAAGGTGGTGTCGGTGCCGTGCAACGTGGTGACCACCCGCGGCTGCCGTTCCGGCGGGAGCATGGACTTGGCGAGGATGGCCGCCGAGGCGTGCGGGACCGCGTAGTGGACGTGCAGCACGTCCAGCCGGTGTTCCCGGCTCACTTCCGCCATCCGCACCGACAGCGGCAAAGTGTAATCCGGATATTTAAACAGCGGGTATTCGTTGATCACCACCGGATGAAAATGCAGCCGCGGAGCATCCGCCGGCAGACGGAACGGCCGTTCGTAACTGAAAAAATGGACCCCGTGTCCGCGCCGCGCCAGTTCCTCACCCAGCGCGGTGGCGAGAATGCCGCTGCCGCCGACGCTCGGATAACAGGCGATGCCGATGTTCATTTAACCCGGTCTAAAACCGCCGCGCCGCCCGGCTCACTTGTGCCAGCGAATCCAGCAGCAGCGGCTCGTTGGGAAACAACGCGATGGCGTGGCCGACTCCGGCGCGCAGGCCGCGCAGCCGCGCCCGGGTCAGTTGCAATTCCACGTAATTGCGCGCGGCGGCCTGCGAGGCGTGCGCCTCCATCGCCGCCTCCCAGGTGCCGAGGATTTCCGGCGCGGAAACGTCAACGAACACCGGCGTGATGTCGTCCGGCTCGGCTTCGGGCGTCACCGCGTAGTAAAACAATTGCTCAATCGCGTGAGGCGTCGTGCGCCGCAACTCCTTGACGCCGCCGTAGCGGGCCAGCCGGCAGGCGTCGCGCACCAGTTGCCCGAGCCGCGCATGGTCGGGATGCTGGTTTTCGACCAGGCTCGGCGCCAGGACAATGCCCGGCCGCAGCCGGCGGATGAGGCCCGCCAGTTTGAGGGCGTGAACGGCGCGCACTTCCAAGTGTGCGTCGCCGTCCAGGGTAATGAATTCGAGCGACGCGCCCAGCAGTGCGGCGGATTCTTCGGCTTCCGCCACCCTTTGTTTTGGCGTGCCGTGCGTCGCCGATTCCCCGCGCGAGCAGACGACCAGGCGCGCGGCGCGGCCGACTCGGGTTTCCTTCGCAATGACGCCGCCGCAGCCGAATTCGATGTCATCCGGGTGGGCGCCGAAGGCCAGCAGCGGCGCGCGTTCAGGACGGGATTTCGATGCAGGCTTCATCGGCGCGTTCAATGACATCGCGGTTGACAAACGTGATTTCCGGCGTTTCTTCCCGGCGAAGATAGGCTTTTTCCCCGGCCCCGGCAATGTAATGCGTGCAATGGACGACCGATTGCATCCAGCGCAACCGGGTGTCGCGCGCCGGGCTGACCTGTTCCTTGCTGAACGCCGCCGCCGGCAGCGTGATGTAGGAATCCCCGCCCTCATGGAGCCGGAGCACGCCGTCCTGGAACCGGGCGCGGACCACCTCGCCTTCAAACGGGACGTCCACGAAAAATTCCGGCACCTCGCAGGCCGCGCGCCGGAGGGCCGGATCGCTCGACCGCAGCACCCGGACGCCCTCCAGCAGACCCAGGCCGCGATACATTTCCAGGCAGAAATCGGCCACGTTGGCGGCGGAGATTTTTTTGAACAGGTTGATCAGCGGATGCCCGACGTAATTCGGCAACTGGAGCGCCGTCCGCTCCTGCCAGCCGGCGGCGATCCGTTTGAGGTACAGCGGCGAAAATTTCCGTTGCACCCGGTTCTTGACGGCGAAGTTGAGCCAGGCTGGTTCACGGGTCTTGCGATGGCGCAGGAGCGTGCGGGTCTCGCGCGGGTCGTGGTCGCTGTCGTGGTAGAAGAAGACGATATCCCCGCCCAGGTCCGCCTGCAGCCGCCGGGCCGTCCGGATTTTGGCGAACAGGAAGCGGCGCGGAAAAAACCCGCACGGTTGCTGGCCGAAACAGATGACGGGCGCGGTGATCATCCTCTCTTTTGCCGGGCGGAGCATAGGAAACCGGCGGCGCCCGCGTCAATGCATTCGCAACAGACGCCGCTTTTTCCGGCAGGCCTTTGAATCTTCTTTCGCCGCGGCGGCTCAGCCTTTAATTTTCCGCCGGATGCTTGAGCAAACCGTCCAGATCATCTCCAACGAACGCGACACGGATGCCTATTTTCGCCTGGTCCTGCGCGCGCCGCAAATCGCGCCGCTCGTCCAGCCCGGCCAGTTCGCCCACGTGCGCGTGACGCCGCTCAAGGACGCATTGCTGCGCCGGCCGTTCAGCATTTTTCAAGTCGGCGGCGACACCTTTTCCATCCTCTACAAAACCGTCGGCAAAGGCACCGAGGCAATGGCGCGGATGCGGGCCGGGAAGGAACTTAATGTCATCGCCCCGCTCGGCCACGGCTTCACCGTGCCCCGACCCGGCGGGGAAACTCCTCTGCTGGTCGCCGGCGGCTACGGCATGGCGGCGATGTATCTGCTGGCGCAACGCTCGCCACAGAAGGGCATCGTCTTCGTCGGCGGACGGCGGCGCGTGGACATCCTGTGCGAAAGAGAATTCGCCGCGCTGGGCTGGGACGTGCGCGTGACGACCGAGGACGGCAGCCGCGGCGAGAAGGGGTTGGTCACGCAACCGTTGCTGGCCGAATTGAAGCGCGGCGCGTCCGGCAAAAAGCTTTACGCCTGCGGCCCGACGGGAATGTTGAAGGCCGTCGGCAAAATCGCCGGGGAATTCGACGTGCCGGCGGAGCTTTCGATGGACGAGCACATGTGCTGCGGCGTCGGCGTCTGCCTGACCTGCGTGATTCCAATGAAAGCCGGCGGCGGTTGGGAATACCAGCGCACCTGCACCGAAGGGCCGGTGTTTGATTCGCGGCGGGTATTGTGGGAGACGGCGAAATGAATGAGCGATTTGTGATAACCGCGTGGCCCAGCGCCCAGCCGCAACCGGTCGTGCGCGACGGCAAAATCGTCGTGCGCCAGATGATGAAGCTGACGCTCTTGTGCGACCATCGCATCGTGGACGGCGCGCTCATGCGAAGTTCGTCAACGCCATCAAACAAAAACTTGAGGACATGGAGCTTCGGAAAAGGCCGACGGCCTGATTTAATCGCTGAAAAAACCGAAAGGCCGGGGTTGAAAAATCACGGCCTTTTGCTTTGTCTCAAGAAGCAGATGCGGCAACCACATGAGCGACGTCGGCATCAATCATCTCGCCAAAAATCAAGGTCAACGCCCGACGATCTCTCAACAGCATAATTATTAGGTGCAAGTTTTCGTCATTCACCAGAATTGCGTCACCTTGGAATTGTAATTTCCAACCATGCTTTGTATTCAATTCCTTCACGCGCGTAATCCATTTCGGATCTTTGAAGCGCGGATTTTTCATTATCTGCGCCAGTGAGCGCAGTCGCCGCAGATTATTTTCGTGTCCTTTTAGGAGAGTATGTGGGTTCGCGATTGCATTGCTGGCCTGTAATTGTTTGACCAGTTCCTCCGCGTGGCGAGTCATCCCGAGCCGGAAATTCAGTCCTGTCTCGAAGTTTTTCTTGTCCAAAATAAAATTCCACCCTTGGTAGTGAAAACTGTCAATTGTCCGGGACAAGCGGAAGATTTCTTGCTCATCGGCTTCTTTCAGTTCCAGATTTTGCCAGATGGCGGAAAACAGCCGATTCCTCACGGTGGAATCCCACTTTTCAGGGATTTTCCTGAATCCAAAGACGCGTTCTCCCCCTTTCAACATCAAATCAATTATGTAAGCGTTCGCGTCGTAAAGTTCCTCAATGGATTTGACTTCGCCCGCCTGCGTTCGATCTTCGATTTGGGGCAAAATCTTGTTACGGAAATCGACTTCTGCCCCCTCATCGAGAAATAGCGCGTCGTCTTCATCCAAGTCCCCGGTGATGTATTGGTAAGGATCAAGATGGCGGGCGCGGCGAATTTCTGATGCCACGATTTGAGCCAAACGCTTTTGCAATTCTGGGGTCGTTTTGACACGCGTTACACTGTATAGGGCTTCACGATTGCGAAGTTTCGAATGAACAATCCATAGTAACGCTTACGCTTCTTCCCATTGATGTGATTGGAGTTCCTTGAGTAGTTTAGTTGGCTTTTTCATGGGTTAAAAGCACGTTCGCCAAAAATGAAGAATCGCGTCAACGCAGATATTTTCAGCGCTTGTCCTGTTTCGGGTGCGGTGCGTGAGAGAACAATCCGCTCATACGTGTTCTGTCCATCTTTGTAGCTGATCTCGTAAAGGCCGTAACCCACGCACGCCAAAAGCGGGTTGATCAAAACGATTTGAGTGCGAATGCTTATCCAGCCGATCACAAAGAGGAAAAAACCGAGTGCCACAACGAAATTTGGATTTCCCAATCCACCGCCGCTATAAAACGACGCCACATACGGCAACGCATAATTCAATAACTCATTGGAACGATCTCGGACCGACGTGACTTGGACAACATAATCGCCGTGAAGGCTTCGCATCACGACAGCGAGAACCATGACCGAAATAACCCCCACTCCGAGCGTCATCCATGTAGCAGTTGGGTCATTAGGCCGCCATTTTGAGAAATTGAAATCAAAAATCGCCAGCATAACAGCAAGCGGCGCATAGCTGCTTACAAAAATGACGATTGCAGCTCCGTAACGGAGTTTCATAAAACTCGATTCAGAATTCTGAAAGCAATACCAACTCGGCGTGGCGGCCATTGTTACCGATTTGGTGGTGATGCAGCGGGCGTATATCCACCACCGCGCCGAATTCGATAAACACTCCAAGAAAACGCTCGTAATCTTCGCCCCAATAAATCATGGCGCACGACATCGGCGCACCTTTGCCGCCGTTTTTGCCGTTCACCAGAAATTTCAGCCGTGTGTCGTAGAGAAAACAAACCGCCGTGGCCCGGTTAAATACGTTCTTTTTCCAGTGGCCGGTGTTCGTGGCCACCGGCACCAGCGCCAGCACTTCCGACCCGAAATCCGTGTGCGCCTGGGCGCAGCGGACCAGCCAGTTCTTGATGCCCGTGCCGCGCTTCCGGTCCAGGCCGTAGGGCGGATTCACGTAGATGCGGCGGAAATTCCAGCTTTCCTTCAACCCATCGTGTTGCGGCAGGGTGTATTCAGTCTCCGCGCCGACGATGGAATAGCGGTTTGAGCAGGGATCCAAATCAATCTGCCCGCCGAAGAATTCCTTCACGGCCCGGACGTAATTTTCGGGCGTGCCCCAGTCCTGGCTCAAGCTGTTTATGCTGCGTCCGGCGCTCATTTTGAAAGCATCTTCGTCCAATCTTTCCCGTTCAATGTTTTTAACTCTTCCTGCAATTTTTTCAAGCCTTGTCCGTTCGGCGTGATGATGTTGAACCACGACTCCATTTTCCTGGCGTGAGTGGCGAAATAATGCCGGAGCACCATGTCGGCCTTCACGTCCATTTTCACTTTCGTGAACCGGTTGGCGGATGCCTTGGGGCCGTAGCTCTGGAGGAACGCCTTGCGCGCGTCGGCCAATTCCGGCGTCGGATGCAGCAACAATTCGCTGACAAATTCGGCCAGCCCTTGATCAGTCAGGAACTGCAGCCAATCATAGGACTGCGCCAGCACCTTCAATTCCTTGTTGTGGTCGTCGCCGGTGAACCAGTTGCCGTGATTGCTGACCACTCCGACGGTGAGGATGAAATCCCGCAGCATCGCCGGGTCGTTCGACTTGATGGTTTCCTCCAAAAGCTGGCCGTAAGGCTCGTGATAAAGCGTGCCGTCGGCCAGTTGAATCACGCCGCCAATCTGCCCGTTGGCATACCGGACTTTTTGCAGCGCCGAAACCGAGCGCGCAACATACGCGCCTTGTTTGGCCTTTTCGATGGATTGCGGCCCTTTCTTCATCCCTTCTTCGACGCCGACGCGCTTGCATTCAAAAATCGCAAACGGATGCTGGCTCAACACGCTGACGGTCAGCGCGCACTGGTTGCCCTTCATTTCATCCACGCTGGCGATGCAAAACGCATCCGGCGATTCGCCAAAGATGCAGGCGTTTCGCAAGACACCATCGTTGCTCAAAACCTGCGCGGGTTCGGCAGCCAAATCGCCGCGGGCAAATTTCTGCGCGTCCAGCGCGCGGCGCAACTTCGCCGTTGTCAGCGGAAGCGTGAATTCCTGAAGCGGGATGATTTGCCGCTGGAGAACCGGGTGAAGCGAAAATTCGACGTTATGGGTAATGGCGGGATTTTTATATTCCGGCAACGCCCGCTCAATCGCCACGTTTTCGCGGAAGTGCCAGCTTTTCAGCGCGTAGTAGGTGATGATTTCGACTAGCGTTCCGAGCGCCCGGCCAGCGGCCTTCTTGCGGTCGGCGGCGTAATGAAAAACCTTTTCGACGAGGACTTGTTGCAGGGCGTCAACTGATTGGTAGCTCATTCTACAGTTGAGATTGCCGTCAGAAGAAAATTTTGCAAAACAAAAAGCGACGTATTATTCGCAACATGAAAGCAAAATCCCGATTTTCCGAACCAGAGCGGCGCCAGCGTTTGAAAAATCTGCTCACCGGCGTGGACCGGATTCCCAATGCGCTCCCGCTTTCAGTTGAGGACACTTTGAACTTCCTCGGAACGCTTTTCCGCTGCAAACCTTCGCAACGACTTCAGGTATTGGCGGTCAAGGCGGCATTTTCAATCGCGAAGATCAGGCCGGTTGGCGACGGACGTGGCGGACTAGTTGGCAACGTCGAGATCACGCTCCCGAACGGGGAAAGAATGGTGAACCGCTGCGAGTTGAAAAATGGAGCCGTTGCGCCGGTTGACATTGACCGGGCGCTCCAGAATATCGCCGCGCAAGGCAAGCACGTCCAAAATTACATTTTCATTACCACCGGGCCGGTGGCTGACGAGATTCGCGAATACGCCTGGTCCAAGTATGACGAGACCGGCGGCATGGAAATCGCGATTCTGGATTGCGTGGGATTCCTTCGCCATTTCCTCCACTTGTTCCACCGGCTTCGCAAAGATTTCCTCGATCAGTATCAAGTTCTCGTCTTGAAGGAGCCGGAAAGCGCGGTCAGTCAGGCATTGAAGGAAGCATTTCTCGCGTTACGGCAGGCAGCCGAGAGTGCGGATTAAACGAAAAACCGCGTAACTCCCTGAATCCAAAGCATCTGCCCGTTTCCCGAATGACCGGCCACTCGCGCGGACGATGCGGCCTGTCAAGCGGATGACGCGGCTACTTGCGAAAACGACCCGGCCATCGCCAAGCGCATCGCAGAGACCAAAACCCTGCCGCGAGCGGTGAAAACGGTGACTAGCCTTTTGCGGAACAATCTCGACAAGGAAATGCTGATGTTCAAGAAGTCGAGTCCCGATTATTACGCCGGGTATTTGGCGGCGCGGGTGATTGTGGATCATGGCGGGCGCACGGCCACGCCGCAACCGACGCCTCCGCCGCCGCCGGCGCCTTCAGCATCCCAGTAATTGGGCAGATGAATAGTCTTCGTGTTGAGTTTCAGTTGCTGGACTTGCGTCCGGCAATTTTCGGATGTGTCCTGATTTGGTTGCAGCGGCGCTCCATGAGCGCCGCTACAATTTCAAATTTGAAGTCAGGACGCTGCCCAGTTTTTTTGCGAATTGAGTCGCCGTGGTTGAATCGTTAAGTTTGGGCGAAGTGAAATCGAAGGTCCAAAGTCCAAAGACCGAAGTCGCTAAGCTGGACGCGGGAATCAATTTGTCCGTGCAAATCGGGAAGTTGCGGATGCAAAACCCGGTGACGGTGGCCTCCGGCACATTCGGCTACGGCGTCGAATATGCGCGGCTGATTGATTTGAACCAACTCGGCGCGGTCACGGTCAAGGGCATCTGCCTCAACCCGGTCCGCGGCAACCCCACACCGCGCACCGCCGAAACCGCCAGCGGGATGCTCAACGCCATCGGCCTGCAAGGGCCGGGTGTGGACGGCTTCATCAAAAAATACTGGCCGTTCCTTAAGGAATTGCACGTGCCGACGATCATCAACATCTGGGGCACGACGGTCGAGGAATACGCCGAGGTGGCCCGGCGGTTCGACGCCCTCGGCGGCGTCGGGGCGCTGGAGTTGAACGTCTCCTGCCCGAACATCAAGGAAGGCGGGGCGCAGTTCGGCACCGATTGCAAGCTGCTCGCGCAGGTCGTCGCCGCCTGCCGCCAGGTCACCACGCTGCCGCTCATCACCAAGATGAGTCCCAACGTGGTGAACATCGCGCCTTATGCCAAGGCGGCGGAGGAAGCCGGCAGCGACGCGCTGGCCATCACCAACAGTTATCCGGCCATGGCCATTGACATCAAAACGCGCAAGCCGAAGCTGGCCAACGTCACCGGCGGGTTGACTGGCCCATGCATCAAACCCATCGCCATCAAGCTGGTCTGGGAGGCGGCGCAGGCGGTCAGGATCCCCATCATCGGCATGGGCGGAATTCAACACGCGGAGGACGCGGTTGAGTTCCTGCTGGCGGGCGCGACGGCGGTGGCGGTGGGCACGGCGAATTTCTACGAGCCGCAGACGGCGCTGCAGGTCATCGCCGGCCTCCGGGATTTCCTGCAGGAAAAGGGCATTGCCGACGTGCGCGAACTGGTCGGGCGCGTTCAAATCGCCCGGTGACCCCGGCCGTCCATTCTGTTTTGCGCTTTGAGTCCGAGCCGGTATCTTCCAGTCATGCGATTTTCGTTCGCCAAATATCACGCGCTGGGCAATGACTACCTGGTCATCAACCCCAAGGATTTGCCGGCGCCGCTGACCCCGGAGCAGGTCAAGCTCATCTGCCACCGCCACTACGGCATTGGTTCGGACGGCATCCTGCTCGGTCCGTCGCCGTCCAAGAAGGCGAAATTCGCGCTGCGCATCTTCAATCCCGACGGCAGCGAGGCGGAGAAGAGCGGCAACGGCCTGCGGATTTTTTCGCGTTATTTGTGGGACAAAAAACTGGTCAACAGCGAGGAGTTTTCCATCGAGACGCCCGGCGGCGTGGTCCAGGCCGCAGTCCTGGAGCGCGGCAAGACCGTGCGCGTCGAGATGGGCCGGGTCAGCTTTTGGAGCGACGAGATTCCCGTGGCCGGGCCGCGCCGCGAGGTGCTCAACGAACCCATCCACCTGCGCGGCCAGCAGTTCAACTTTTGCGCCGCGACCATCGGCAATCCGCACTGCGTGCTGCCGCTGCCCAAAATCAGCCCCGAACTGGCCCGGCAACTCGGCCCGCAACTGGAGACGCACCTGCGTTTTCCCAACCGCACCAACGTCCAGTTGATGAAGGTGCTCGACCGCCGCAACATCCAGATCGAGATCTGGGAACGCGGGGCCGGTTACACGCTGGCCAGCGGCAGCAGCAGCAGCGCGGCGGCGGCGGTGGCGCACAAACTGGGCCTGTGCGACCGCGAGATTTCCGTGCTCATGCCCGGCGGCCGGATCGAAATCGAGATCGGCGAGGACTTTTCCGTGTGCATGACCGGCGCGGTGACCAAGGTGGCCGAAGGGGTGATGAACAAGGAACTGTTCAGCGCCAAGATTTGAACGGCGGCGCCGAAGGCGGCGTTTCAATTGTCCCGCGCTTCAAACGCGGCGACGATGGGCCGGTGGTCGGAGGCGACGCCCCAATTGGGAATCATGGGAATGTAAGTCTCCCCCCGCACCCAGTCGCGCGCCATCGCCGGGCTGAGGAGGATGTAATCAATCCGGCTGTAAAGGTCCTCCGCGCCGAAGTATTCCGTCCAGGTGACGTTGCGCGGCGCGAACCACGGGACGGACGCGGGCGCGTTGTCGCCGTTGCGCTCGGCGGGACGGGTGTCGGTGAGCTTGAATTTCCCGCGCCCGATGATTGCCTTGACGGAATCGGAATTTTTAAGGTCGTTCAGGTCGCCTAGCACGATGAGTTTCGCGTTCGGATCAGCCTTGAAACGGCGGTCAATGATGCCGCGCAACACCCGGGCCTCCTGGAGGCGCTCCTCGGCCTGGTCGGCGTAAGACACGGGCCGGCGCGACTTCAAATGGGCGACGATGAGGGTGAAGGTGAACCGCGGCGCGGCCTGGAGGCGCACCTCGGCAAAGCCGCGTTCGACGTGGAAACGACGCCCGTCGAGCAAAAACGTGTCATTGGTGTGCGGGTGGCGGGCGACGATGGGAAATTTGCTCAACACGGCGACGTGAATGTTGGTGTCCACGCCGCTGACATATTCCCAAAATGGAAAGTCAAAACCGTCGGTCTTGAGCGAGGCGCGAAGATCGAGCAGCACGCCGGCGCCGCCCACTTCTTCCAGCGCGATCACGTCGGGATGGAGGGCCTCGATGTTTTGGCGGATTTTGGCTTTGGCCTCGGCGGATTTGACCTGCGGATGCGACCCGGTCGGCCGGTCCAGGTCATTTTCCAGATTGTACGTGGCCACGCGGAAAAGGCCGGCGGCGCGTGAAAGGGAACAGGCCAGCAGCGCGGCCAGGAGACAGCAGACAAGGCATTTAGACATGGGGTGAATCAGGAAAATGTTCTGAATATCGGGGACAGATTAAGGGTCAACCCCCGCCGCGCAAGTTTGATTTTGCGAAAGCGCGCGGACGTGATAATTTGGCGACATGCTCAAAATCGGCCGAAATGGCGGCGTGCGGAACAGTCCGCCGCTGGAGAAATTGCACGACAAGCAGAGCGAACGCGACCACCGCGAACTGCGCATTGACAAGGTGGGTGTGCGCGGGCTGCGCTTTCCCATCCAGGTGCGCGACAAGGCGCGCGCGGTGCAGAACACCGTGGCGACCATCGGCATGTTTGTGGACCTGCCCAAGGAGTTCAAAGGCACGCACATGAGCCGCTTCATCGAGGCCCTCAACGAACACGGCAGCGTCATCCACGTCGAGAACATCGTCAAGATCCTCCGCACGCTGCAAAAAAAACTGAACGCCGCCACGTCGCACCTGGAAATCGAGTTTCCGTACTTCATGGTCAAGCAGGCGCCGGTGTCCGGCGGCGAAGGCCTGATGGATTACACCGCGCGCTTCGACGCCACGGCGACGAACGGCGACATTGATTTCGTGCTCACGGTCAAGACCAACGTGACCACGCTCTGCCCGTGCTCCAAGGCCATCGCCCGGTACGGCGCGCACAATCAGCGCGGCCGGGTGACCGTGGCGCTCCGCTCGCGCGGCATCGTCTGGATCGAAGACGTGATTGCCATGGTGGAAGGCGCGGCCAGTTCGGAGCTTTACGCCCTGCTCAAACGGCAGGACGAAAAGGCGGTCACGGAACGGGCGTATGAAAACCCGGTGTTCGTCGAGGACCTGGTGCGCAACGTGGCGCTGGCGCTGAATGCCGAGGAGCGGGTGACCTGGTACAAGGTCGAGGCGGAAAATTTCGAGAGCATCCACAACCACAATGCCTACGCTTGCATTGAGAAGGGCTGAGTCATTCCAAAGCCGGGACCTTGAACCGGGCCTTCGCAGCGCGCCATTGTTCGGACCGTCTCCTCCTCCGCTTTTGCCTTTGAAGTTTCCCGGGGCGAATTAGATTGATCGCATGTTTCGCCCCTGCATTGACCTGCACGAAGGCAAAGTAAAGCAAATCGTTGGCGGCACGCTCGGCGGGGCTGCGGTGCGCACCCATTTTGTCTCCGAAAAACCCGCGGCGTGGTTCGCCGAACTTTACAGGCGCGACGGCCTGACCGGCGGCCATGTGATCATGCTCGGTCCGGGCAACGAAAACGAAGCCCGCGCCGCGCTGGCGGCGTATCCGGGTGGACTGCAGGTGGGCGGTGGAATCGAGGCCGCCAATGCGCGCTCCTGGCTTGACGCCGGGGCGTCGCACGTCATCGTCACCAGTTGGGTGTTCCGGGAGGGCCGCGTGGACTGGGCCCGAATCGACGAACTGGAGAAAACCGCCGGGAAAAACCGGCTCGTCCTCGATTTAAGCTGCCGCAGGCGAGGGGAGGATTATTTTGTCGTCACCGACCGCTGGCAGCGGTTCACGGAACTCGAGATCGGCGAGGAGACCTTGCGCCAACTTTCCGCACACTGCTCCGAGTTCCTGATTCACGCGGCGGACGTGGAAGGCTTGTGCCGCGGCATTGACCGGGAGTTGGTGGAAAATCTCGGACGCTGGACGCCCATCCCGACCACCTACGCCGGCGGCGCCAATTCCCTTTCCGATCTAGAGGCGGTCTCCGCCTTGGGCCGCGGCAAGGTGGACCTGACCATCGGCTCGGCGCTGGATATTTTCGGCGGCAACGGCGTCCCTTACGCCGACGCCGTCGCGTTTAATCGCCGGATGCGCGCAGCGCAACCGTAATTATTCATCCGCCTTGATCTTGGAGGCAACCAGCATTTCCTTGCCGCCTTCCTTTTTGACCTTGCCGGTGACGGTCACTTTCTCGCCGTCGGTCTGGCAGATGTTGGAGTGGAAGTCTTTGGCCACCTTGTTCATGGAAAGATAGTAGTTGACCGTTTTGCCGTCCTTTTCAACTTGCAGCACGTCCTGGCACTGTTTGGTGATGTGCAATTTGCACTTGCCGCAGACCATCGTGCCCGTGAGGGTGGTTTGCTGGCCCGCGTCGGCGGCCGCCAGACGCGGGGCGGTGGCCGCCAGAAACAGCCCGGCGGCGAGCGTGAGGAACAGTTTGCTTTTCATAATTTATTTGGATTTCTGCTTGTGGATATTAAGACAACTCACCCGCGCCTTTCGTTCAAACCGATGACGCTCTTTGGGGACCGCGCCTGCTCCCGGGGGCGCCCGCCGTCCCGGCTACACTCCCGCGGGCGTGGCGAACAGTTTGGAGATGACCATTTGAAATTCGGGGATGAGCTGTTCGGCCAGGATTTCCTCACCCGCCATGATGCCCTTGAGCACCAGACCCCACTGGGTGCTGTGATAGACTTCCACATTGTCGTATCGGGGGTCCACGATCCACAGCCGCGGCACTCGGATCTGCTCGTAAAGCTCCTTTTTGACGACCGTGTCGGCCCGGTGATCGTCCCTGCTGATGATTTCCACGGCCAGCCAGAGTTTGCCGGTGGCGGCCGTCACCAGCGCCAGGTCGGGGCGGATTTCCGTCGCCCGCGCCACCTGGATTTTGCTCCGGGGCGCGAGCAATTGGGCGCTGGCCATGTTGGCGACGCTGGCGCTCATGGCCGTGTGGAGCCGCTGGCAGATCAGTTCGTGGCGCGCGCCGGGCGCCGAGCGCGGCAGCGTTTCGCCGCTCAGAATTTCCTCATAGGGCCGGCTCATTGCGGAAGTGTCCGGGCTGGCGCTTGGGCTGGCAAGTTATCAATTTTGCCGCCGCCCGCTTTTCCTGAAAACAGCGCTTGCAAAAGCCGGGGCAACTGCTAAGCTCCGCGCTCTTTTGATATATTTATGGCAGTCAAAATTCGCATGAAGCGTGTCGGCGCCAAGAACGCGCCCTTTTTTCGCATCGTCGTGGCCGACGGCCGCAGCCCGCGCGACGGCCGGTTCATCGAGGAGATCGGCACCTATCAGCCCTTGAAGCCGGGGGAGAACTTCGTCCTGAATCTCGAGCGCGCGCAATACTGGATCAGCAAGGGGGCGCAGCCCAGCGAGACCGTGGCGAGTTTTGTCAAGAAGGCGCGCCGGGCCGCGGCGCCGGCCGGGAACGCGCCATGATCAAGGCGATTCCAGCCGGTCGGGCGTCCGGCCTCCCGGCCTGGTGATTTTTATGCAGGAGTTCCTCGAATACGTCGTCAAAGGACTCGTGCAATACCCGGAGGTGGTGAGCGTCACCCCGGTGGAACGCACGGGCGTGACGGTTTATGAGCTGCGCCTGGACCCGCGGGACGCGGGCAAAATCATCGGCCGGCGCGGGGCGACGATCAACGCCATCCGTTCCCTGCTGCTGGCCGGCAGCGCCAAAAAGGGAGTGCGTTGCGCGGTGGAGATCATCGAGGACCGTCCGGACAAATGAATTTTGAGGCGGCGCTCCGTGACCGCCCCGGGCGCGACACGAAGCGGCGCTGGCAGGGCGCCGCCGCAAAAATGAAAATTGACGTGCTCACCTTGTTTCCGGCGATGTTCGCCGGGCCGCTGGATGAAAGCATCGTCAAACGCGCGCGCGGCGCCGGCCGGCTGGACTTGAAGATACACAACCTGCGCGACTGGGCGCGCGACCGGCACAAAACGGTGGACGACCGGCCGTTCGGCGGCGGACCGGGCATGTTGCTCAAACCCGAACCGCTCTTTGAAGCGGTGGAAAGCCTGAGCGACGAGCGGACCCGGGTGATTTTGCTATCGCCGGCGGGCCGGACGTTCAGCCAGGCCGTCGCCCGCGAACTGGCCGGCGAGCGGCACCTGCTCCTCCTCACCGGCCATTATGAAGGCTTTGACGAGCGGGTGCGGGAGAGCCTCGCCGACGACGAATTGTCCATCGGCGATTACGTTTTGACCAACGGCGCCCTGCCCGCGATGGTGGTGATTGACGCGGTGACGCGGCTGCTGCCGGGCGTATTGGGCGACGAAGCGAGCGCGCAGGACGAGTCCTTTAGCCGCGGGCTGCTGGAATATCCGCAATACACGCGGCCGGCGGAGTTTCGCGGAATGAAGGTGCCGGGGGTCCTGGTTTCAGGCAATCACGCCGAAATCGAAAAATGGCGCCGCGAACAGGCGCGGCTGCGGACCCGACAACGAAGACCGGATTTGACAAGGTGAAACGGAATGCGGGGAACGCCGGAAAGGCAGGCTTCCCGTTCTGCGTTTCAGCCATGAGGAAAGATTTATGAACCAGGCATTGCTTGAAAAAATTGAATCGGAACAGCGTCGCAAAGACGACGCCTCGTTCGCCGTCGGCGACACGGTGAAGGTCCACACCAAGGTCGTGGAAGGCGACAAGGAGCGCATCCAGATTTTCTCCGGGGTGGTGATCGGGCGGCGCGGGCGGGGGTTGAACGCCACCTTCACCGTCCGGCGCATCAGCTACGGCGAGGGCGTCGAGCGCGTCTTTCCCCTGCATTCGCCGCGCGTGGACAAAGTCGAGGTGGAGCGCCGCGGCGCGGTGCGGCGGGCCAAGCTGACCTATCTGCGCAAACGGCTGGGCCGGGGCGCCACGCTGGTGCGGGAAAAGGAGCAAAAGGCCGCCGCCGAACCCACGGCCGCGTGATCCGGGGCGGACTTCCGGGGTGTCCGAAAAATTTTGAAAATTTTTGTGGCGGATTTATTGTTGTCTGATAGATTCGCGGGCCTTTGACCGAAAGGCAATGGAACCAAAAACATTTGATGTTGTGACAGCGAAGAAAAAAGAGACGGAAAGGAGCGCCCCGCGCGGGAGGGTGCAGGCCTCGACCACGGCGGCGGCCATCCTGGGAAGGCCGGTTGCCAAAAGCGGCGAAGTCGTCGAACCGAAAAAAATCAAGGCCGAGTGGCAGAAGTACCACCATCGTCTTCTCGAATTGCGCGAGCAGTTGATCCGTCAGATGAACGGTCTGGCCGAGGAATCAGCCCAGGAGATGCCCGGCTACAGCCTGCACATGGCCGATTCGGGCACGGACAATTTCGACCGCGATTTCGCCCTGAGCCTGCTTTCGGCCGATCAGGACGCCATTTACGAGATTGAAGAGGCCATCAAGCGCATCGAGAGAAGGACCTACGGCGTCTGCGAGTTGACCGGCAAGCCGATCCCGCGCGCGCGGCTGGAAGCAATCCCGTGGACGCGGTTCACCGTCGAGGCCCAGGCGCAATTGGAGAAGGAAGGCGCGTTGCGGTCCCGCCGGCTCGGCCAGTTGGGCACGATTGACAACGCCGGGGTGACCGAGACCGAAGGCGAGGAGGCCGAGGAAGGCAACGAGGAGCCCAAGGCGGCCAAGGAAAAGGAATGACCCATGCCCCGAGAAGTCATCACCATCGAATGCACCGAGGCGCGCAAGGAAGGGAAGTCTCCGTCGCGCTACACCACCACGCGCAATAAAAAGTTGAAGCCGGAGAAACTGGAAATCAGGAAGTACAATCCCGCCCTGCGCCGCCACACGCTGCACCGCGAAATCAAATAACCTATGCCCCGCAGAACGAACAAGGAAAAAGACAAGCGCGCCGGGCGTTCGGCGGAGGTCCGCACGCCGCGTCCCAAGCCCAAAATTGACTTCACTGCCGACGCGCTCGATTTCAAAAACACAGCCCTGCTCCGCCAGTACGTGACCGACCAGGGCCGCATTCTCCCCCGCAAATACACCGGCATGCCCGCGCATTATCAGCGCCGTCTGACGCGCGCCATCAAACGCGCGCGCCAGATGTTGCTGATGAAGTAGCCGTCCGCCGGGCGGCGCCTGCAAAGAGGGGTTTCGGCGCTTGGGCCTTTTCCGTTGCTTTTTGAAACGCGCCGTGGGATTTTGAGGCGTGACCAAACGGCGCGGCCTTTCCCCCTCTGCCAGACGACAGGAAATTGCCGTCCTCAAGGACCGCCTGCGTGGGCGGGCCCACAAGATTACCGGTCCGCGAGCGGCCATTCTGGAAATCCTGCGCGCGCATCCGCACCCGCTCACCAGCCGGGATATCTTTTCCGCAATGCCCCGCGGCGGCTGCGACTTGACGACGGTCTATCGCTCCATGCACCTGCTGGAAAAAATGGGCATGGTCCAGCGGTTTGATTTCGGCGACGGTGCGGCCCGGTTCGAATTGTTGGAGGAGGGGGACGACGGGCACCATCATCATCTGGTCTGCGTCAAATGTTCCCAGGTGGTCGAAATTGAGCAGTGCTTTCTGCGGGAAATTGAAAGAAAAATCGCCTCCCAGAACGGCTTCAAGGCCGTCACCCACAAACTGGAGTTTTTCGGCCTCTGCCCGCGTTGCCAACGGTAAGCCGGCCCGCGAACCGGTTTTCCCGAAATTGGCCGGCTCTTTCCGGAGAGGAAGGGCGGGAAATGGCCTAGGCCATTTCCTCGGCCAACCAGTCGCCCAGATGAAGGTACTCCTTGATTTTGCGGCGCTCGTAGCGGTGCTTGAGCGCCTTTTTGGGCTGATGCGCTGTTTTTCGGAACGGGGGCCTTGGATTACGGACCGCTTCGCCGATGACTTCCAACGTCTTCATCATAGCTCTTTTCCTTTCATCGGGATTATAGCTCGAATGATGCCAACTTTCATGCAGTTCCTCAATTTGCATGACGGCTTCATTCAGGGATAAGACGAGCCGTGTCGGACGACTGTTCAAATTTTCCTGAAATTTTTCAGTCGTCGTCCGCCGGCCAGTCGCGCCAAGGGGTAAAATTGAGCAGTTCAACTTCGTTCCGGTGCGCGTGGAGCGCCACCTGTGTGAGGCCGGTGTAATCTATCTCGAAGGCGTTGGTCTTCGAGAGGGGCAGTCCCAGCAGCGTCGAAAGCATCATGCGGATGACGCCGCCATGGCAGAACAAGGCCGCGGTCCGGCCCGCGTGGTTCTGGAGGATTTGGTTCAGGCAAGGCTCGACGCGCGCGCGGAAGGCCGTCCCGCTTTCGCCGTTGGGCACCGCGCCGCGTTCGATTTCGTCAAGCCAGTCGTAGGGATGCACGCCAAACCGCTCGCGCACTTCGTCCCAACTCAACCCGGTCCAGTCGCCGAAATCCACCTCGCGCAGGCCGTGCAGGTAGGCGGGTCGGGGCGTGCCGTTCCCCAAAACCGGCGCCAGGGTCTGCCGCACGCGTTTCATGGGGCTGGCGTAAATCGCATCCATCTGTTTGGAACGCAGAAAGCGCGCGAGCGCCGCCGCCTGCGCGCGGCCGCGCTCCGAGAGACCCATGTCAATCCGTCCGCCAAAGATTTTTTGATAACGCGGCTCCACCTCGGCGTGGCGGATGAGCAGCAGCCGGGTGGTCGGCGGGGAAACGGGGCGTGCCGGCGGGCGTTTGGAGGCGGAAGCGATCAAGGGCGGTCAATGTTGCGCCAGCGCCGCCTGCTGGGCGGCCAGCAGCTCGCGGATGCCGGCCTTGCCCAGCGCCAGCAACGCGCGGAGTTGTGAGTCCGTAAAAGCGGCCTCCTCGCCGCTGCCCTGCACCTCGATGAATTCGCCGGCGGCGTTCGTCACCAGATTCAAGTCCACCGACGCGGCCGCGTCCTCGGCGTAACACAAATCCAGCAGCGCCCGGTCCTGGACGATGCCGGCGCTCACGGCGGCGACGGCGTGAACCACGGGGTTTTCGACCAGTTTCTGCTCCTCGATCAATTTCCGGAGCGCCAGGGAGAGCGCGACGAAGGCGCCGGTGATGGCCGCCGTCCGCGTGCCGCCGTCGGCCTGCAGGACGTCGCAGTCCACCCAGATGGTCCGTTCCCCGATTTTGTCGAGGGAGATGGCGGCGCGCAGGGCGCGGCCGATGAGCCGCTGGATTTCCTGCGAACGCCCGTCTGTCTTGCCGCGCGCGCTGTCCCGGGCCTTGCGTTCGAGGGTGGAGTAGGGGAGCATGGAATACTCGGCGGTGAGCCAGCCGCCGCCGATCTTCTGCTCCTTCATCCAGCGCGGCACGGTTTCCTCGACCGTCACGCCGCAAATCACCCGGGTGCGGCCCCACTCGACGAGCGTCGAGCCGGCGGCGTGCGGCGCGATGCCGTTTTGAAAGCGCAACGGGCGAAGCTGGTCCGGCGCGCGACCGTCGGCGCGAATGAACGAATCGGCCATAAACACCCGAGTCTAGTCGCCGGGGAATTCGATGAAAAGCAAATTACCCCGGATGAAGACGCGCGCGGCCGCCGCCGCCCCACCGCTGCAATTCCCAAAGCCCTTCGCCGGGGGACGGGCTGAAAATAGGACAGAATATGAGTTAATAATTGGACACCAACCGGAGAATTTTTTTTATCTTTTTTCTTGATTCCTTGGTTCAAAGGATATAATCTCCAGGAAAATTAGTCCTAATCACAATAAATCGGAGTGTCAGGAGCCCGTTGTGAGAAGGAACCGTGAACTTGGTTTGGATTTGATTTCGGTGGACTCGCATGAAGACGGGGTCGCATGCTCGGAGAGCCGGATCGGTCGCAGAAAGGGTTCAACCCGGCATTTTGACGGCGCGGCATTGGGCGCGCGCGGCGGCGCTGGCCGCCCTGGCGCTGGCGGCGGTGAGCGGCGCGGCGGCGCAAACCACGCTGGTCTCGGAAGGCTTTGAGGGCGCGTTCCCCGGCGCCTGGAGCACGGGCGATTCCAACTCCGCCGACGGGATTGTGACCTGGAAGGACGAATACACCACCTTTGGCAGCGTGCCGGCGCACACCGGTTATTGGAAGGGCTACTGCGCGGGCATCAGCAACGGCGTGCCGGTCTCCGTCGCCGGTTACGCCAACAACATGCAGGCGTACATGAGCCGGACGATCAATTTGTCCGGCTACACCGGCGCCAATCTCGGCTTCTGGTATGACATTCCGTCCATCGAAACGCCCTACGACCACTTCCGGGTCTATATGGACGCGACGCTCCTGTTCGACGCGGATGCGGCCACGGCCGGCTGGCAATTTCTGGCCCTGCCGCTCAACGCTTATCTGGGCGGCGCGCACACGCTGCGGTTCGAGTTTGATTCGGATTTCAGCGTGACCTACGAAGGGGCGTACCTGGACGACATCCAGGTGGATGCGGCCAACCAGCCGTTCACCCAGTCCTTGCTCTCGCTGACGAACGCCAATTACAGCGGTTACGTGCTCGACTCGGACACGTTCCTGGGCCGCAGCAACATCCAGGCGCAGGCGATCTTCAGCGTGGAAAACTTCACCGGCGCCAACGCACTTTACACCAACATCTTGAGCTTCCGCCTTATCAACGCCTCCAACGGCGTCCCGCATCCGATTTATGATTTTGGGAACACCACGACCAACAGCGGCTACACCTACGACATCACCAACGTCCTCTTGCTGGCGGCGGGAACCAACGTCACGGTCACCAACGTTGCCTATCTCCGGCCGGCGGCATGGATGAGCCAGTTCACGCCCTTTTATCTGGAGTGCCGGATGCTCACCAACGGGGTCGTGGCGCAAACGCTCACGACCGCGCCGACCAATTACTATCATTTCACCAACACCGTCAGCGGAGACGCGGCGTTCAACGTCCTGCTCAATCTGACCAACAGCGCCTGGTCGCGCACCTACGCCGTCCGCACGGTTCCGGGCCAGAACACCTTCCAGGTCAACGTCGGCTACGAGGTCCGGCGGTGGGACGACTTTAATGCGGCACAAGCGGCGACGAACATCCCGGTCGTCTTCAACTACACCCTGCGCGACTCCGCCGGCAACGTCGTTCCGCTCGCCAGCGACAGCCAGACCTTTTACGATTCGGTGTGGAATTACGCCTACGTCTTCATTTTTCAAGTGCCCTCCTTCCAGGCCGCGTCGCACACGCTCGACATCCAGCCGTTGAGCCAGCTTGATTCGGTCAGCCAGACCTATTACCTCACCGTCACCATCTCGCACACGAACGATCCCGTCACCGGCCAGGTCATCACGGCCAACACGCAATTGACGCCGACCAACGAACTGCTGCATTTCGACGGCAACCTCATTTTCGGCGGCATTGGCACGACGATGAGCGCTCTCGGCGCTCCCCCGCCGCCAGCCAACCCGCCCAGCGGAGGCGTCATCCCGACCACGCTCAGCGGCGCCGGCGGCTACGTCACCGCCAAGACGGACCACACTTATTCCGGCGCGGGGCCGTTGAGCGTGAACCTGGAAACCAACGGCGACGCCGCGGTGGCCGCCGGCACCGTTTTGCTCAACGCGCCGTCGCCGGACAGCGACACCCTGGCCGGCGTCCGTTTCCAGCGCGGGCCGGTCACGCTGTCATCCTCGGGCGCCAGCGCCGACGTCACCGCCATCCTGCCGACGGGTTTTGGCTACCGGCTGGGCGACGTGAGCAACCTGGTCGTCTCGGCGTTTCTACCGTTCACGGGTGTGCCGTTGACGTCGTTGCTTTCGCCTGCCAACAATCTCACTTACCTGCCGGGCACGACGATTTATGCGGCGGAAGAAGACAAGCCGGTCTGGCTGGTCTCGGACCGGATTGTCTGGCTCGTCAACTCCGGCACGTTTGGCGTGCCGCCCACCGGCCCCGGCGCGACGTATGTGCGCGCCG
>JAGWMQ010000144.1 GCA_028873125.1 Verrucomicrobiota bacterium
TTCACAGCCAAATGCTCCACGCTCACGGAACGATTCCGCTACACGTCAGACACGGTGTTCGACACGTCCCCGTGGCCGCAGTTTGGCGAGGTAGGGCGCGCCGCTCCGCGCGCGCCGTCCGGCAAATCCAAAAGCGGCGCGCACGGAGTGACGCGCCCTACCAGCGACGCGCTGGAAAGAATCCGCGCCGTGGCGGAGGCCGCCCGCGCGTTGCGCCAGTTGCGCCGCGAAATCATGGACGCCAACGGCTGGTCGCTGCGCGAACTCTACAAATCGCTGGAAACGCCCGGCGAAAACCGCCTGCGCGACGCCCACGCCGCGCTCAACGACGCCGTCCGCTCCGCCTACGGCATGAAACCGGACGAGGACAGCGCAAGGAACGCGAAGACGCCGAGGAGCAGGCGCGCCAGTCGGCGGCGGTCCTGCCGTCGGTGGAAACGCTGGAAAAAATCCTGCGCTACGAAACGGCATTGGAGCGCCAATTGTTCCGTGCCATGAACCAGCTCGAACGGTTGCAGCGGCGGCGGCAGGGTGAAAACGTTCCCGCCCCGCTGACAATGGAAATTTCCGCCAAGCCATGAAAAATACGAAACGAACCCAAACTTAAACGTGCAACCCGCTCCGTCACATCAAGGAGCAGCCGCATTGTTTCGATCACGCGAAAATGAGAACTAACCCAAGCGGATTTCTTTTCCCGGCTTGCTTCCGTCCGGCGGTTGCCCGAAAGTGGCGGCGGCGATTCCTGAATCAGAATTATGAACATTCATCATCTCGAACTGTTTTTTTACGTCGCCAAGCACGGGGGCATCATGCCGGCGGTGCGCAACATCCCCTACGGCATCCAGCAGCCGGCGGTCAGTTCGCAGATCGCCCAACTCGAGGAATTCCTCGGCGCCACCCTGTTTCATCGCCGGCCGTTTGCGCTGACCGCGGCGGGCCGCGAGTTGTACGATTACATCCGGCCGTTCTTTGACAACCTGGAGGCGGTGAGCGAAAAAATCCGTGGCGGCGTGTCGCAGCACTTGCGCGTCGCCGCCTCCGAGACGGTGCTGCGCGAACATCTGCCCGGCATGCTTCAGGAACTGCGGCAGACCTTCCCCAAACTGAAGGTGACCCTGCGCGAAGGCTACCATCCGGAGGTCGTGACCTGGCTGCAACAACGGGAGATTGACGTGTCCCTGGGGCTGATGGGCGGCAAGCCGCCGGCCGGCATCAAGGCCCTGCCGCTGTTCAAATTGCCGCTGGTGCTGATGATTCCCAAAACCAGCCGGCTCAAGTGCGCGGGGGAACTCTGGGAGCGCGATCCCATCGGCGAGTCGCTCATCACCGTGCCCAGCAACGAATTCATCAGCCGCGCGTTTCAAACCGGCCTGGCGAAACTGGGCGTGGACTGGTTCAGCCGGATCGAAGTCAGTTCCGTCGAACTGGTGCAAACCTATGTCGCCCACGGCTACGGCATCGGCGTGACCGTGGGGGTGCCGAAAATGAAACTGCGCCCGCAGGTGCGCGTACTGCCTCTCGACGGATTCGAGACGGTCCGGTTCGGCGCGCTCTGGCAGGGCGGGCACAATCCGTTGCTCGACGCCTTTCTCAAGATTGTCCAGGTCTCCGCCCGACGCCTGGTGGAGGGGGAAGGCTTGGATTTGTAAAACCGGCGCCGGCCCGCCAGCCCGTTCAGACCACTTGCCGGACCGGACAACCGGACGAAGACCCCTTTCCCCGGACGACGGCGTGTGAATTTGGCCGCGGCGTCCGGCGGCGAAATCAGGTCAAGCACCGGCGCGCCGCGCCAAGTTCCGGGACACCTGCGCCTTGTGTCGGGACATGCGCCGGCCGAAATCCAAAAAAGCAGGCGCATTTTAGCCGCGTTGTGAAAGGTTGGCGCGCCGGTTGCTTAATTCCTTGCGGGTCGCATTTCGGCCGCCGGAGCCGTGCGATGGAACACGGGAAAGGCCGGTTCTTGAATTGGCCGGGACTCGTTTTGGCGTCACGGCGTCAGGTCGCGGCGCCGGATTGCGGACCCGCGGGCAGGGGCAAAATATGCCGCTTGCATAACATACACGTGACACGATATACTGCGCGGAAGGAACTCGTATGACCTGGCCAATCCTCAACGGGGGATCCGGAAGAAAGCGCAACCAGATTATCGGGGTGGATTTGGGAAACCGCACCACCAAGGCTGTCCTCATGGAGCGGCAGGGCGAGGCGCTGGCCTTGTCGCGGTTTGCGTTGCTGGAAACCCCCGCGCCCGACCCCAAGCTTTCTCCGGAACCACTGGCCAAGCATCTGCGCGCGACGGCCCAGTCACTGCAGGCCAAGGCCAAGTGGGTCTGCCTGGCGGTTGGACGCGACGATACCGTGGTCCGGCAGGTGGAGTTGCCGCCGATCCCCGTGGACGAGATGCGGCTGGTGCTTAAAAACAACCCAAAGAGTTATTTGCAGCAGGACTTGTCCCGGTACGCCTTCGACTGCCACGTTTTTCCGCCCAAACCGGCCAAATCCGGGGAGACACCCAAACCGGGAACGCTTCCCAAATTGAAGGTGCTGGTGGCCGGCGCCCGGGAACAGTTGCTCCAGTATTTCCAGACCGCCATCAAGCGCGCCGGCCTGTCGGCCGACCGCGTGGTGCCCGGACTGATCGGACCGGTGAACGCCTTTGAACGGGCCCTCCCCCAGGTGTTTGCCAACGAAGTGGTGGCCTTGGTGGACATCGGTTTCAAGCAATCCTCGATCTGCGTGTTGGACCACGGCGAACTGGCATTGAGCCGGGTGGTGAACCTGGGGGGGGACCACCTGACGGTGGGTCTTGCCGAGGCGATGAACATCACCTACGCCGAGGCCGAGGGCATCAAGGTCGGCCTGGCGTCGGAAGCCAAATCGGCGATTGAAAACCTGGTCGTGCCCCTGGGCCGCGAACTCCGGGCGTCGCTGGATTTCTTCGAACACCAGCAGGACCGACTGGTGACGCACGTCTATGTGAGCGGCGGATCAGCACGGTCGGAGTTGATTCTGCAAACGCTGCATGCGGAATTGGGGGTGGAATGCCGCGTGTGGAATCCGGCGGAGTCCCTCCATCTGGCATTGCCGCCCGAACAGGCCGCCGAAATGGCGCAGGTCGGCCCGCAACTGGCCGTGGCCGTCGGTGCCGCGCTGGCGGCTTTTTGAATTATGCCCATTCGCATCAATCTGCTTGCCGAGGCCCAGGCCGTCGAGGCCTCGCGCCGACGCGATCCGGTCAAGCTGGCGATTCTGGCGGGCGTCCTGCTGGTGGCGCTGACCCTGGTCTGGAGTAGCTTCCTTCAGCTCAAGACCATGCTGGCCGGCAGCGCGTTGACCCAGATGCAGGCGGACATTCAAAGCCGGACCAAGCAGTTCGATCGGGCGATGGAAGCGCATAAGAGAGTTGACGATGCCCAAGCCCGGCTGCAGGCGCTGCAACGGCTGGCCGCCGACCGTTTCCTCAACGGCGACCTCCTGGACGCGCTGCAACACACCACGGTGCCCGGGGTGGCGCTGATGCGGCTCCGGGTGCAGCAGTCGTATCTCCTGGCCGCGGGAGTCCCGGCGCAAACCAACGGCAGCCGCGTCCTGCCCGGCAAACCACCCACCGTCACCGAGCAGATTGTGCTGACTCTTGACGCTCGTGATTCCAGCGCCAATCCGGGCGATGCGGTCAACAAATTCAAGGAGGCCCTGGCAGAAAACCGGTATTTCAAGACGATGCTGGATGAGACCAATGGCATCCGCCTCACCGACCTCTCCGCGCCACAGATGGGGTCAGACGGCAAAATGTTCGTGTTGTTCACCATGCAATGCCGCTACAACGCGCACACCCGATGAAAAAACTGTCTCCACAAAAGCGCAATCAACTCCTCCTCGTGGCAGTGGCCACAGTGGTGGGCTTGACGGTGATTTATCTGAGCTTGATCAGCCCCAAGTATGATGCCTTGGCTCGCATCGCCGTGGCCCGGACCGCCGCCGCCCGCAAACTCGACACCATCCAGACCACCATCCAACGCGCCGCCGAACTGCAAACCAAACTCGCGGAAGTGTCCAATGACTTGGTCCAGGCGCAGGACGACATGGCCTCGGGGGACCTGCTGGCATGGACCTATAACCTGCTGCGCCGCTCGACGGCGCCGTACAAGGTGAGCGTTCCTCAGATCGGCCAGCCGGACGTATCGCAGGTGGATCTGCTGCCGAATTTCCCTTATAAACAATCCAAAGTCAGCATCAGCGGGACGGCCTATTACCAGGATCTGGGTGTTTTCATCGCAGATTTTGAAAACACGTTTCCGCACATCCGTCTGGTCAACCTCGCGGTCGAACCGGCGGCCGGGGCGGCAGACCAAGGCGAGAGGTTGTCCTTCAGGGTGGACATGGTCGCGTTGATCAAACCCCTTTCCACATCCGCCAAATGAAAGCCCTCATCGCCTTCTTATCGCTGGCGCTTCCGGCGTGCCTGCTGGCCGGCGGCGCGGAGCGCGGGGCCGCCGCACACCCGGCGACCAACGCGCCGCCCAAACTGCCGAAGTCGGTCTTCACTCTGCCGACCACACCCGCGGAGGGGCGGGATCCGTTCTTTCCCAATTCCCTGCGCCCGTACCAGGCCGTCACCAGCCACGCGGTCGCCCTGTCGTCCTTGGTGATCATGGGCATTCTAGGCACCCCGGAACATCCCCTGGTCATCATCAACAACCTCACCTTCGGTGTGGGTGACGTGGAGCAAATCACCACGCCGGGCGGGCCGGTTCAGGTCCACTGCATCGCCATCAACGGCAACACCGTCTTGGTCGAAGCCAATGGCCGGCGCGAATCACTCCTCTTTCACCCCGAGACTGAAATCAAACCATGAGACTCGTCCACGCAGAATCGAACACGAGAATGCCCGGACAAGTTTGGCCGCCGCCGCTTGACTTTGTCTTGGTTCCGTCGGGGAATTGCATCCGAACAACACCCAACCACCGCATGCATAAAAACATGAAAACAACAACCCTCGCCGTCCTGACCGCGTTGGGACTGGCCCTCCCGCTCCGGGCCGCGGCTCAAGCCAACGCCACCACCACCAACGCCTCTGCCGAAACCACGGTGGTCGTGCCGAGCAATACGCCGGTTGCGACTCCGCCCGCCAATCCGGCCAATCCGCCCGCCGAGGCTGTGGCCGCCGGCGAAACCAACACGCCATCTGAGGCTGCCGCCGGCGGAACCAACGCGCCCGCTGAGGCGGTTGCCTCCGGCGGAACCAACGCGGCGCCGGCCGCCGCCGGCCAGGCCAACGAAGCTGAAGCCGTTGCCCTCAACACCAACGCCCCGGTCATCCCGCTGATCCAATTTCAAGACGTGCCCATCACCTCGGCCATTGAGAGCCTGGCGCGCCAGGCGGGCATCAATTATCTGCTGGATCCGAGCATCGGCTACAACCAGCCCGGCCCCAACGGCCAGATCAAGCGCGAGCCCACGCTCTCCATCCGCTGGGAAAATGTGTCCGCCCAGGAAGCGCTGCTGGCCCTGCTGGACAACTACGGCCTGCAACTGGTCCAAGACCCCAAGACCACCATCGCGCGCATCACCATCCGCAATCCCAACGCGCCCCCGCCGTTGGTCACCAAGGTGATTCAACTCAAATACGCCAGCGTCAGCAACATGACGTCGGTGATTGACACCATGTTTACAGATAGACGCAGCAAGGTGGTCTCCGACTCGCGCACCAGCCAGTTGGTGGTGGTCGCCACGGAAGGCGAATTGGCGTCCATAGACGACATGATCGCACAACTCGACACCCCCACCAAACAAGTGCTCATCGAAGCCCGACTGTTTGAAACCAGCATGAACCCCTCAACCTCCAAGGGCGTGGACTGGTTCTCCACCTTCGCGAACCAACACGTGTCTTACGGGAACGGCACCCTGAACGCGGCCAGCTCCTCCACCACCACGTTGATTCCCGGCGCCTCCACCTCGTCAACCCTGCCGGGCGGGAGGTCGGTTACGACCCAGCCCGGTTCAAGCTCCAGCACCCTGCTGAACACGATACCCGGAGGCGGCCTTTCATTGAACACGGTCAGCGGGCTGACTCCCAACATCGGCTTTCTTAGCGCCGACGGCTTGAGCGCCGTGTTGTCCTTCTTTAACCAGAATTCCCAAGCCAGAATCCTTGCCGAACCCCGGACCGTCACCCTGGACAATCAAATGGCGCACATCGCCGTCGGCCAGGAATATCCCATCATCAACGTCACGGCCGGCACGGCCAACACCACCGGCGGCTCGCAAGTCAACTACTCGAACTTGACCGTTTCGCTCGACGTGACGCCGCGCATCTCGGCCAACAATTACATCAATCTTCGCGTTGCTCCTCACGTCATGAGGCTGGACAGCGTGCAGAAGTTCACAGTGGGCACCGCCGCCAACGGCAGTCCCAATACCTTCGATGTCCCCATCTTCGACACGCGCGACATCGCCACCACCGTCATGATTCCCAGCGGCGACACGCTGGTCATGGGCGGACTGCTCGAAGACGACACGCACCTTGAGAGCACCAAGGTGCCCCTGTTGGGCGACGTGCCCGGCCTGGGAATGCTGTTTCGCAGCAACTCCAAAACCCGGACAAAAAACAATCTGTTGGTCTTTATCACGCCAACCATCATCCAGGCCAGCGATTACCAGCCCACGACCACCGATTTCCTCCAGACGCCACCGCCCAAGGAGGCCCAGCCTGACTGGTCCTCCTGGGACTCCACCAAACCCTATCAATGGGAAAAATCCGGTGCGGCCAAAAGCAACAACGGTTGGCTTTACAACAGCACGACGCCTCCCACGCCGCCGCCCGCCGCCGCCACTCCCGGCGCGCCAAACTTGGGCGTCCCGCCGCCATCGTCCCCCCCGGCCGCAACCGTCAACGCGGTCCAGCAGTTTGAATCCACCGGCACCCTGCCGCCCGACGCCAAAACGGCGACGGGTACAGCCGAGCCGGCCACCAACGCGGTGCCCAATCCGTAATCCATCCTCCATGAATTGCTTTGCCCTATGAAAACAACCAGTTTCAGGCATCCACGGCGGCGGCTGCGGACGCCGGCGCTGGGAGGCGCCGCGTTGGCCGGGGTGCTGATTTCGACCCATCTGGCTTTGGCCGCCACCGTCACCACGCTGACCCAAATCCCTTATTTCAGCTACCCCAATTACTATGGTTACGTGGATGGCGCCACTGAACAGGCGCAGTTTCACACGCCCCTGGGACTCGCCGTGGACCCGACCGGCAATTTTCTTTTCGTGGCCGATCGGGACAACAACGCCGTGCGCGAACTCAAACTTCAATTGGGCCAGACGCTCACGTTTGTTCCAAACCAGTTTGTCTCCACCAACCTGGTTGACCATCCGGTGGGCGTGGCGGTGGACAGTTCCAATAATGTTTTCGTCCTCAACCGCGGCAACGGCGCCAACGGCACGGTGCTGGAGTTCAACCAATACGGCGACTTCATGCGCACCAACGCCACCGGATTGACCAATGCCGCCGCCTTGGCGCTCGATTCCGTTGATGACATTTACGTCACCGTCCGCACCAACACGCTGCTCAAAATCACTCCCGGCGGCGCCCGAACAACCGTCGCCACCGTCACCAATGCCGGGGCGTGGCTGCAGGGCATCACGTTGGTCGAAAACGGCCTCATTGCCGCCTGCGACTCCGGCCGCGACGGCATCCTGCTCATTGACCCGAGCACGGGAAGCAACACCCCGCTCACCGGCTTCAACGGCCAGGGCGACTGGTCCGGCTTGAACAATCAAGGCGCCACCACCAACACCGCCCAATTCTTCCAACCGTCGGGCATCGCCAAGGCGGGCGGCGACATTTTTGTCGTGACCGACTATGGCAATCACCGCGTCAAAGTCATTTACCCCGACGGCACTGGCGCCATCATCGTCACCAACCTCTACG
>JAGWMQ010000145.1 GCA_028873125.1 Verrucomicrobiota bacterium
CGCTCAAAGGGAAACACCAGTTGCTCCAATTCGCTCCGATCCAGCGAGGTCGCCGCCCCCAGCAAGCGCGGATTATCCCACATCTTTTCAAAGTTCATGCAGCCCTTTCATCCAAAATCAACCCAAAACACAATAACCCATAATGTCTATTACTTCCGATGCTGGTAATCGAAAGCCCATTGGTCATGCTGGGAATCGTTACTGCGCCGCCCGAACCGGTATATGCAGCGATGTTAAGCGAACCATCGCTGTTAGTCGTGAATGTAAACTGTGCTTGCACCACGGCTGGGAGCACCATCGCGCACAGCACCCAGGCAATCTTCACGCCTTGCGCACACTTCGTTACGTTGCAAATTGTGCGCAAAATCCGGCTTCGACGCAAGCTAATTTTTCGGAATTGCCACGGCCTTCCGCTTTAATTTGGGTGGTCAGCCCATTCCGCCGCGCATTCTTTCGCCGCCAGTATTGGCCAATCAGTTTAGTCGCCTCGCCCAGTCAATCGCGGTCCGCCAGGAGCGTGATCAATTCGATTGAGATGAAAAGCTTCACCTCATTGGGCCTGGGCTTGTCCAGCGCCCGCAATTTTCCCGCGCTGGCCAGAATGGCGACATCTTCCGTTGAGCAGTTCAACAGTTTCGTCACTTGATCCGCGTGCAGGCGCGCCTCAAGGTTTTTGAACTCCAGCAAACTGTGTTCACACGATCTCTGCCTCGAAGAGCGGTCGCTGCCGGTGCCACAATGCGCGCGGAACGTAACTGTTTGCCCCCTGCCGAGCGAACAAGTCCCGATTCGCCTCGACACCTGAGCCGGACGCAGATTCTTGAAACAAATCCGCCTGCCGCCGGGTTCTGTAAGCAGTTATGAATCGCTTTCTGTTGATACCGAATCTGAGGCCGGAGTTCAAAAGGGTGCAGCCGTTGCCCACGCTGGCCGGCATGCCCGCGGCCAAAGGCGACCCAGCCGTCACGGCCGGGGCTGGAGTGCGGCTTTTGAAACCGGAAGACCCATCCAGGCGTCCGGCGGCGACGGGGACGGGCGCGTTCACCGCCGCCGGGAGAAACGCCCCTTCATGACATGCGCCGCGACATTTCATCTTGTTATGCAAGAGTTTTGTGTTCGGGGACAATTCGGGTGTAGTATCCGGTTGGAAGGGTTGGGCCCTGGCCATGACCGACACGCAACAGTTCGAGGGGTTCATGCGGAACTACCAGAACATGGTATTTAGCACCGCCATGCGTCTGCTCGCCAATCCAGCGGACGCCGAGGATGTCGCCCAGGAAGTTTTCCTGCGCGCCTACCAGCGGTTCGACGAGTTGCGCGACAGTCCGACGGCGGGAGGCTGGCTTAAAACCGTCGCCGCCAACCTGAGCCTGAACCACCTCTCGCGCTACCGCTCGCGCTGGAGTTTCTTTTCGGAGTTGTTGGGCCGCGGGCGGGAGGAGGCCGGGTGTGAAATGGAATTCCCGGCGGACGAAAGCGCCACGGAGACAGGGGAACAGGCGGACCGGCGCGCCCTGGTCGAGGAAGCGTTGCAAAAACTCCCCGCCACCCAGCGCGTGCCGCTGGTGCTCTATCATTTCGAGGAACTGACCTACGAGGAAATCGCGGCCAAACTCGGCGTCTCGCTCGGCAAGGCGAAGACGGACATTTTCCGGGCGCGCGAGACGCTGCGCCGGCGACTGCGGTTGCGACTGACGGACGAGCCGCGCTTGAGGCCGGCCCATCAAACATGAACGCCGAATACGAAAAACAATTGGAATCCTGCGTCGGGCGCGAACTGAAGGCGCTGGGCGAATGGGAGGCGCCGCCGGATCTGGCCCGGCGCGTCATGCGCGCCATCGAGCGACGCGCCGCGACGCCGTGGTACCGGCGCGAGTGGCTGGCGTGGCCGATGACCTGCCGCGCCGCTTCGTTGGTGGGGCTGATGGTCGCGTTCGGCCTTCTGTCCCTCGGGAGCGCGCGCCTGGCCCACCTCGCCACGCTCACCCCGCTGGCGCAGCACGTGTCGCGCTGGCTCAGTTTGACGGACGCGGTTTGGAAGGCCGCGGAGGCCCTGGCGACCGCGCTCGGTCTGGCGCTCCGCAGCCTCGGCCCGGCCGTGATCCTGGGCGGCGCGGTGTTGATGGTGGCTTGCTACGCCGCCTGCTTGGGGTTGGGAACCCTTTGTCTGCGGCTCGCCTTTGCGCCGCTGAACGGAAAGTCATCATGAAAAACATCACTCGAAATACGTTCATCTGGCGGAGCGCGGCGACACTCGCCTTGCTGGCGGTGTTCGCCATGCCGTCCAGCCCCGGCGTTGCGTTGGACATCGAACCGGCTATTTCCGCCCCTGCGACGAATTCCGCCCTTACCCCATCCGCCACCAATATCGTACCTGCCGCCACCGAGGCGGCGCAGCCACGCGCCCGAAAACATCGCGGCGGCCCGGCCCGCGACCTGGTGGAGTTTGGGCGGAGCGTCGAGTTGTCCGCCGGAAAGACGGCCGACGACATGGTGGTCATCGGGGGCTCGGCCACGGCGTTGGGCAGAGTACTGGGGGATTTGGTGGCTATTTGGGGAAATGTGACGGTGGGCGACGAGGTTCGCGGCGACACCGTCGCGGTCCTGGGCAACGTGAAGTTGGAAACCAATGCCGTCGTTCACGGCGACACCGTGGCGGTGTTGGGCAACGTGAAGCTGGAGCCAAACGCGAAGGCGCACGGCGACGTGGTCGCGGTGGGCGGGGCCGTGGAACGCGCCGAGGGCGCCCAAATTGACGGGGCCGTGGTGGGGTTTCCGGGTTTCAGTTGGGTGGGTGACTGGCTGGAGCAATGTGCCTTCAAGTTGCGACCGCTCGCGCCGCAGTTGGGCTGGCTCTGGGCCATCAACGGCGCACTTCTCTTGATTTACCTGTTGATCGCCCTGGCCTTTCCCCGGCCGGTCCAGGCCTGCGTGGACGAAATCGCCCGCCGTCCAGCCACCACGGTGTTGCTGGGACTGCTGACCCGGATTCTGCTGCCGCTGGTCTTCCTAATCCTCGTCGTCACGGGCATCGGCATTTTTGTCGTTCCGTTCCTGCTCGTCGCCGTCATCGCGGCGGCCATGGTCGGAAAGGTCGCCTTGCTGCAATATCTCGGCCAGCAAATCGGACGGCAACTCAATCTTGTGGTGCTGCAACGGCCGCTGCCGGCCTTTCTGCTGGGGTGGGTGCTCATCACGGTCCTGTATCTGGTGCCAGTGCTCGGCCTGGTCGTTTTCACCCTGACCGGCATGTGGGCATTGGGAGCGGCGGTCATGGCCCTGTTCAGCGGCCGACGCCGGGAAATGAACGGCAAGCCGGCAGTGCCACCGCCGGTTGGCGGGGTGCCGCCCGCTTTCGGAACGGCCTCGGCCATGGCCGCCGCGGCGCCGGGCGCCACAAGCCATGCCCCGCCGGTCAATTCCGGTGTCGCCCCATCGGGAACGCCCGAGCCGCCCCCCGCCCCGGAGACGCAAGCAGCCAGCCCACCGCCGCCTCAAACGGCGGCTGCCGGCGCGGCCGCACCGCCCATGGCGGGGACCGAAGTGTTGTCGCACCCGAAGGCCGGCTTTTGGGAACGCATGGGCGCCGGTTTTCTGGATGTCGTGCTGGTGGGAATCCTGGGGGCAGTGGTGGGCGGCGCCCCGCTCGGCTTTCTTGTCGCACTGGCCTACTTCTCGGGCATGTGGGCATGGAAAGGAACGACGGTCGGCGGCATCGTGCTCAAGCTGCAAGTCGTGCGCGCAGACGGCCGGCCGGTGACTTTCGTCGTGGCACTGGTCCGGGCGCTGGCCGCCGCCTTCTCCATGGTGATGCTGTTTCTCGGCTTCCTCTGGATCGCCTGGGACCCGGACAAACAAGGCTGGCACGACAAAATCGCCGGAACAATCGTGGTGCGCCTCCCGCGGTCGCCGTCGCTCGTGTGCCTCTAATCCTGCAAAATTTCCCCCCTGTGTCCATCGCCAGGCCGGTTGGTAAAAGTGCATTCGCTGGAGGAACCGCCGCCGGAAATTCGCGCGGCGGTCGAGCACGCCCGGAAACAAAGCAGTCGAGAGAATTCCATGGCCAAGGCTCCGCCGATCCGCCAGGGTTGCTTCACGGGCCTTGCTCTGCATCAACACGCGAACCATGACACACTGAACCGTTGGCCGCGGCAAAAAGTCGCGGCGATGGCGAACCGCCGTTGAAAACGGAACTGGACAGAAACCTTGGCAAGCTGCATTTTCGTTTCACCATTGACGCAAAACAACTGCCGACCGCGGCCCCAGCCCGGTGTTTGTGGCCGTCGCTGTCAGGCAGCATTAAAACAGCAACGATTATGAGTTCTCGCAACCTTCTGACGACATGGATTGGATCCTGCCTGCTGGCCGCGCCCGCGTGGGCGCTGCCCCAACCCGTCAACGAATCCCTGCCGCTCGTCGGCACGGCGGCCCATGGCCACGCTTATCCCGGCGCGACGGTGCCGTTTGGCATGGTGCAGCTCAGTCCGGACACGCGGACGGAGGGCTGGGATGCCTGCGGGGGGTATCATTACTCGGACACGAACATCCTCGGGTTCACCCACACGCACCTGAGCGGAACGGGCGCCACCTGCCTGGGCGACGTGCTGCTGATGCCCACGGTCGGCCAGCTCCACCTGGAGGCCGGCACGCCCGGACACGGTTACGCCTCGAGCTTCTCTCATGCCCAGGAGCAGGCGACGCCCGGTTACTACCGCGTGTTTCTGGAAACTCCGAAAGTCACGGCGGAACTGACGGCCACCGCACGCTGCGGGTTTCACCGGTACACGTTCCCGGTGTCGGACCAGGCGCACTTCATCCTGGACCTGGTGCATGGCATCGGGAACCGGGCCGTTGCGGCCACGCTCCACGTGGAAAACCACACCACCATCAGCGGCTCCCGGATTTCGCAGGGTTGGGGCGGGCGGCGGGCAATCTATTTCGTCATGCAATTTTCCAGGCCATTTGACTCGTTTGGCATCGAGCAGGACGGGCAACGTCTGCCGGAGGAAACGGCCGACGCCCGCGGGACCCAGATCAAGGCCTTCGTCAACTACAAAACCACCGCGAACGAGCAAATCCTCGTCAAGGTGGGCATCTCCGGCACGGGCATTGAAGGCGCGAGGAAAAATCTGGCGGCGGAGATTCCGGCGTGGGACTTCGATGGCGTCCGGACCGCCGCGGTTGATCAGTGGCGGCGCGAACTGGATGCCATTGAGGTCCAGACCTTCGACCCGCACATCCGCACCACGTTCTACGCGAATCTCTACCTGAGCTGTCTGGCGCCGGTGCTGTTCAACGACGTGGACGGCGCCTACCGCGGCTACGACCATCAGAATCACACCGGGGCGAAATTCCAGAATTACACGACCTTTTCGATCTGGGACATCTACCGGGCCGAGTGGCCGGCGCTGACCCTGCTGCATCCGGCTCGCATCAATGACATGGTGCAATCCATGTTGGCCGAATACCGGGAACTCGGCGAGCACACCACGCCCATCTGGCCGCTCTGGGCCAATGAAACCTGGTGCATGATCGGCTACCACTCCGTGGACATGATCGCGGAAGCCTACCTGGAGGGCTACCGGGGGTTCGACGCCGAGGCGGCCTATCAGGCGATGCGCGACACGGCGATGCAGGATCGCAACGGCCTCAAGACCTACAAGGAACTGGGCTACGTGGCCTCCACGCCGGGCGGCACGGCCACCTCACGCACGCTCGAATACACGTTTGACGACTGGTGCATCGCCCGCATGGCCCAGGCCCTGGGCCATGAACGGGACGCCAAGTCGTTTTATCACCGCGCCGCCAACTATTACAACCTGTTTGACCGCACGACTGGCTTTTTCCGCGGGCGACTGGCCAACGGCGCCTGGCGCTCGCCTTTCGTGCCCGATGCCCTGGTAAACGACGAATACACCGAGGCTGACGCCTGGCAGTATGCCTTTGACGTTCAGCAGGACGTGCCGGGGATGATTGCCCTCTACGGCGGCGACCAGGGATTCATCCAAAAAATGGATGCCATGTTCGATGCCAGCCCGGTCATTCACACGCACATACCCGACATCAGCGGCCGGATCGGGCAATACTCCCAGGGCGACGAGCAGAGCCACCACGTGGCGTATTTGTATGATTACGCCGGGGCGCCCTACAAGACCCAGCAGCGCGTGCGTCAGGTGATGGCCACGCTCTATGACGACACGCCGGCCGGCGAATGCGGCAACGTGGACTGCGGCCAGATGGCGGCCTGGTATGTCTTCAGCGCCCTGGGCTTCTACCCGGTGAACCCGGACAGCGGCGTCTTCGCCATCGGCAGTCCGGTGGTCACCAAGGCCGTGATTCATCTGAGCCGGGAAAAATTCCATGGCCGCACCTTTACGGTCATCGCCGAGAACAACAGTCCCCAAAATATCTATGTCCAATCCGCGTCGTTGGACGGCCAGCCGCTCTTGAAGCCGTGGTTCACCTACAGCCAGCTCGTCGCCGGGGGAACCTTGCGGCTGGTGATGGGGCCGAAGCCCAACCCCGGTTGGGGCGGCGCCCGGGCGGACCGCCCGCCGGCCACCATGCCCGCCGATTTCCATTATCCCGCCCTGCCGCCGCCGGCGTTCGACAAACCGGTGGCCCTCCATGTTCCCATCCATGTGATTTGCGGGAGCGATGAGACAGCGGGAGACTTTGTGCCCGATCCCAACATGATCGAGGGCGACGTCAACCAAGCCGATGCCCCCATTGACACGGGCGTTCCGAACGCGGCGCCGGCCGCCGTTTACCAGAGCGAACGCTACGGCAGTGACTTCACCTACACCTTTCCCGTGCCCGCGGGACAACGTTACCTGGTGCGCCTGCATTTCGCCGAAATCTTCGATGACGGCGCCGGCCGCCGCATTGAAAACATTGACATCAACGGCAAGCCCGCGCTGGCCAACCTGGACATTTATTCCGCCGCCGGCGGCATGAACAAGGCCGTGGTCCGGGACTTTCCGGATGTCGCACCCGATGCCCGGGGGAACATTGTCATCCGCATCGCCTCCGCCGCGAACAGCCCGGACCAGGATGCCAAAATCAGCGGTATTGAAATCCTGAACTCAGGCGCCTGAAGCCGGACCACCGCTGGAATGATTGCCGGGGCCACTGCCGCCGGGGCAGCGCCTGAAAACCAACCCTGGTCATCGCCGCCGTCTTCCCCTGGCGCCATTTGGGCAGCCTTGGCCGGCCTGTCCGCCTGCTTTTTTCATGGCGTTCGCGAGGCCCCTTGCGCCGATGTCTCGATTCATTTTTGCGCCGTCTCGCTTTTTCCGTTTCGCTTTGACTTGGACGGCGCGGGCAACCCGCCGGATCCGCGCCACGATTTCAAAACTTGCCGAGCGGCGCGGGCTTCGGCTACTGTGATAACACGCAGGCGCGCTGGGCCGTTCTCGAGGGAGAACTTGTTTGGAGCGCCATGCGTAAAGTCGTTGCCCGCGGTGCCCGGACAGGTTCATTCCACCGGTCCGGGGCCGGAGAGGATGAAGATCAGGTGATCCGCCGGGGCGATGCCTGGCGTCCCGGGGGGCTTCCGATTGCGAAGGCCAGCACCGGCGCGGGCGTAAA
>JAGWMQ010000146.1 GCA_028873125.1 Verrucomicrobiota bacterium
CAATTTCCTGCCGGTGGTGGACGACAAGCGGCGGCTGCTGGGCGTGGTGGCGTTGCTGGACATGAAGGAATTTCTGAACAGTCCGCAGGAATTGCGCGCGGTGATCGCCGCCGACGTGATGCGCCCGCTGCCCAGGAGCCTGACGCCCGCCCAGCGCCTGCTCGACGCCCTGTCGCTGGTGCTGGAAAGCGAATTACGCAATGTGCCGGTCGTCAACAACCGCAACGAAAACCTGCTCATCGGTTCGGTGTCCCGCGCCGAAGTGCTCGCCATTTTCTCCGAGGCCATCGCCCAAAAAAGCGATCCGCGGCGCTGAAGAACCACGGCGGAGGCCCCTTCTTTCAGGCGCGGCTTTCCGGGCCTTGACGGTCGCCACGCGCCCGGTTGGGCTTGCTTTTGCCGCGGTTTCCGCGACCATGCGGGCATGGAAGCGCCCAAGCAGTCCGTCACGTTAAGCCCCGAGCAGATCGGCGAGTTGAGCCAGAAGCTCAGCGGACTGCGCCACGACACGAACAATCACCTGTCCCTGATCCTGGCGGCCGTCGAACTGATCCGCCGCCGTCCCGAAACCGCCCTGCGGATGTGGAACACGCTGGCCGAGCAGCCGCCCAAAATCTCGGAGGCCATCGCGCGGTTCACCCGCGAGATGGAGGAGACGTTCCATATTCCGCCCCGAAATTGACCGGCCGGCGGGATTTTGACTTTGGCCGCGGCAGGCGCTTTGGCAGACTGGGGCGATGGAACGGACGGAAGCGGAATTGATCGCTGCCGTGCTGCGGGGCGATGCCGCGAGTTTCGAGCCGCTGGTTTTGAAGCATTCGCCGCGCGTCTTCGCCACCGCGCGCCGCTACGCCCGTCGCGAAAGCGAGGTGGAGGACATCGCGCAGGAAGTCTGGCTCAAGGCCTTCGACAAGCTCAGGAGCTTCCGTGGCGAGGCGCCCTTCGAGCACTGGCTCATGCGCCTGGCGGTGCGAACGTGCTACGACTTCCTGCGCAATCACCAGCGCAACCGCGAGTCCGCCTTCTCCGACCTGACCGAACCGGAAGGCCAGTGGCTGGAGCGTTTCCTGGCCCAGCCCGAGACGGCCGATGAAAACGCCGAGGCGGCCCGGTTGCTGGTCGGACGCGCGCTGGCCAAACTGTCGCCTCCCGCGCGGCTGGTCATCACCCTGCTGGAAATCGAAGACCGCCCGGTCAAGGAAATCGCCGCGCTCACCGGCTGGTCGGTCCCGCTGGTCAAGGTGCGGGCCTTCCGGGCGCGCGCCGAACTGCGAAAGATTCTGCGCCAGATGGCGTTGGACAAGTACCTGTGACCCGGATTCAAAACTGTTTCAAAAACCGCACATCATTCTCGTAAAACAGGCGGATGTCGGCGATGCCATAGCGGATCATGGCGATGCGTTCGATGCCGAAGCCGAAGGCCCAGCCGGTCCAGATTTCCGGATCGTAGCCCACGTTTTCAAACACCGCCGGATGCACCATGCCGCACCCGGCGATTTCCAACCAGTCCTTGCCCAGCTTTTTGACCAGCGCGTTGCGAAAGTCAATTTCAAAGCTCGGCTCGGTGTAGCTGAAGTAGTGCGGACGGAAGCGGATTTGGGTTTCGGCGCCCAGCAGTTCCTTGAAGACGAATTCCACCGTCCCCTTGAGGTCACTCACGGTGACGTTCTTGTCCACGTATAGCCCTTCAATCTGCTGGAAGGTCGGGTTGTGGGTGGCGTCGGCGTTGTCGCGGCGATAGACCCGCCCGGGCACGATGATGCGCACCGGCGGCGGCTGGGATTTCATCACGCGGATCTGGACGGAGGAGGTGTGGGTGCGCAGGAGCCGGCGGTCGGAGGCGGCGGCCGCAGGACTTGGCGGCGGCGCCCCGTCCGCTCCGTTTGGCGCCAAGTAAAAGGTGTCCTGTGTGTCGCGGGCCGGATGGTCGGCGGGGGTGTTGAGCGCGTCGAAACAATGATACTCGTCCTCGATTTCCGGGCCGTCGGCGACGACGAACCCGATCTTGCGGAAACTGCGGACGATGTCCTCGGTCACCAGGGTGAGCGGATGTAATTTGCCCAGCGTGCGGCGGCGCCCGGGCAGGCTGAAATCGGTCGGCTCCCTCGGCAGCGCGGCCTGGAGTTCGAGTTCCTCGCGGCGCCCGGCGAGGGCGGCTTCGAGTTCCATCTTTGCGGCGTTGATCGCCTTGCCGGCGGCGGGTCGTTCTTCCTTGGGCAGCGCGCCGAACTGCTTCATCAAAGCGGTGAATTTGCCGCGCGGGCCGAGCCACGCGCCCTTGGAGCGTTCGAGCGCGGCCAGGTCCGGCGCCGCTTTGAGTTCGGCGAGCGCCGACTGTTTCAATGGTTCAATCTCGTCGAGCAATCCGGCCATAAAGTTTTGCGAAGCTTAGCCGCTTGGAAATGCAAAGAACACCAGGAAAAAATTCCTGAAACGTCCGGTCAAGCCGCCTCCCATCCCAGTCCGTCGAGGGAAGGCCATCGTGCCGGGGGCGGGAGGTCTGCCGAAATGAAAGCGGGCGGGTCTTTGCGGCCCGCCCTGTTGTGTTCGCGATTGAATGGTCCGTCAGGCCTTCGCCAGCGTGGCGCCCGCCTTGGCCTGGAGCGCGTTTTTGGCGAGGTTGGCCAATTCGGCAAACGCGGCGGCGTCTTGGGCCGCGAGGTCGGCGAGCACCTTCCGGTCCAGCGCGCATTTCGCGGCCTTGAGCCCCTCCATGAAGCGGCTGTAAGTCAGTCCGGCGGCGCGGGCGGCGGCGTTGATGCGGATTTGCCAGAGATAACGGAACGTGCGCTTCTTGCGGCGACGATCGCGGTAGGCATATTGGCGCGCGTGGTCCACGGCGTCGGAGGCGTAGCGGTACAGTTTCGAGCGGCGCATCCGATAGCCCTTGGCGGCGCGGAGCATCCGGCTGCGGCGTTTGCGGGAGGCGGGGGCGTTGGTGACTCGCATAGGAACTGGGGGGCCAGGTTCTGGCGTCTGGGGTCTGGAAACTCAGTGGCTGAACGGCAAATTTTGAGTGATGCGATAGGCATCGGTCGCGTCCACGACGGCGGTCTTGCCGAGCCGGCGCAGGCGGTGGGCGTTCTTGGTCTGGGCCAGGTGCCGGCGCCCGGCGTGAAAGCGCACCGCTTTCCCGCCGGCCGTGATTTTAAACCGCTTGGCCACCGCCTTTCTCGTCTTGATGCCTTTGGGACGTCGCATAAATCTATTTCAATGCAAAAGAGCGCGCACTATAGAGGGCCTGCGCCAATGACGCAAGCGCTATTTTTCGATTTTTCGTTTGCTCAAGCCAGCAGTTCCCGAACCCGGGCCGGGTCATCGGTCGGCAACTGACAGGTCCGGCCGACGCAAAGATAAACCGCCGCTCCGCCCGGGGCGGGCAGGCCACGCGCGAATTCCTCCACGGCGCCGCAGTTGCCCAGCATAATCTGGTTGGGGTGATAAACCGAGTGCGCGGCGCGCAGCAGTTCCTTGAATTCTTTGGAGCCCGGATCGCCGGCCACAACGATGCGTCTGGGTTCGTCCAGCCAGAAGTCCAGCGCGGCCAGCAGGTGCGGCATCCCCTGCGGAATGTCCCGGAGCCGGGCGGCAAAGAGACGCAGGGTCTTTTCGGCGGCTTCCGTGAACGGTTTCCGCCCGGTGATCGCCCCCAGCTTGAGCAGCGCGAGCGTCGCGGCGGAATTCCCGGACGGCTCGGCGCCGTCGTAATCATCCTTCACGCGCAAAATCAAATCGCCCGCCCCCGGCGCGCTCTGCCAGAAGCCGCCGGCCTTGGAATCGAAAAACTTCGCAATCATGGCTTCCGCCAGCGCCAGCGCAAAATCCAAATGCCCCGGTTCGAGTGTGGCCTGGTAGAGTCCGAGAACGCCGGAAAGCAGGAAGGCGTAATCTTCCAGCAACCCGACGATGTCGCGCCCGCCGTCGCGCCAACGATGGAACAAGGTTCCGACGGCGCCGGCGGAGAACGTGAGGCCGGCGGCCGCCGATGATTCCTCCGGCTGAACGCGCCGTTCCACGCCGGCCACCCATAATTTTTCCCGGATAAACTTCAGATTGTTCTCCGCCGCGGCGCGATATCTTTCATCACCCAGCACGGCGTAGGCGCGCGCGCAGGCGCCCAGCATCAGACCGTTCCAGGACGCCAGAATCTTGTCGTCCCGGAGCGGGCGGACGCGCCGGCTGCGCGCGGCCAGCATTTTGCTTTTTGCCGAGGCGCGCCAATGTTCATCGCCGCGGCCAAGGACCGGATCCGCCACGCTCAGCACGTTTTGCCCGCGCAGCGGTTCCGGATGGCTGTGGTCCATGAAATTGCCCTCCCCGGTGATTCCAAAAAATTTGACGGCCACGGCGAATTCTTCGGGTGAAAGCAACCGGGAAAGTTCGTCCTTCGTCCAGCAGTAAAATCTTCCCTCATGGCCCTCGCTGTCGGCGTCCTCGGCGGAGAAAAACCCGCCCCCGGGATGCGTCATGTCGCGCTCCACGTAGTCCAGAATGTCGCGGACAACCCCGGCGAACATTTGGGATTCCGGGTTTGCGGGTCCGGCGCGGGAAACCAGGTGCGCGTCGAGGTAAAGCTGCGCCAGTTGCGCGTTGTCGTAGAGCATCTTCTCGAAGTGCGGCACGAGCCAACGGGCGTCCACCGCATAGCGTGCAAAGCCGCCGCCGAGCTGGTCGTGAATGCCGCCTGCGGCCATGCGCCGGCAGGTGTGCAAAACCATTTGCGCCGCTTCGCGGTCCCCGAAACGGCGGGCGCAGCGCAACAGCAACCGGGGCACGCCCGGCTGGGGAAATTTTGGCGGACCGCCAAACCCGCCGTGGACCGGGTCGTAGCCGGATTTGAAAAGCGCGGCCGCGTTTTGCAAAACGTCGGCGGTCAGCGGCAAATCCGGTGCGGTGGCATTCGCAGACGCCGCTTCGAGCCGGGCGTGGATTTGATCCGCGGAACCGGCGATTTCCCGGCGGCGCCCCCGCCAGAGTGCGGCGATGTGCCGGAGCAACTGCAGAAAGCCGGGGTGTCCGTAACGTGCCTGCGGCGGGAAATAGGTGCCTCCGAAGAAAGGCTTGAGGTCCGGCGTCAGGAACACGGTCATCGGCCAGCCGCCGGAGCCGGTCGTGGCCTGGACAAAAGTCATGTAAATCTTGTCCACGTCCGGGCGTTCCTCCCGGTCCACCTTGATGCTGACGAAATGCGCGTTGAGAAATTGAGCAACCGTTTCGTCCTCGAAGGATTCGCGCTCCATGACGTGGCACCAGTGGCAGGTCGAGTAGCCAACGCTCAAAAACACCGGCTTGTCCTCCGCGCGCGCCCGGGCAAAGGCCTCCTCGCCCCAGGGATACCAGTCCACTGGATTGTGCGCGTGCTGGAGCAGGTAAGGCGACTTCTCGCGGGCGAGACGGTTGGCGGGCGCGGCAGACTTCATGAAGCTTATCTTTACAATAAGCAAATCCGCCCCGGACTCAAACAAAAACGCGCCCACTCGGCGGCTCCAACACCCAAGGAGACCGGCGGGACTGCCGCGCCGTCCGGCATCCTCAAAATTGAATCGTCTCGGCGGCCGCGCCACGCTAGACTGAAGTCATGTTGTCTGAAAGACCCTGGCGGCTGGATGTGGCCCTCTGGTTCTGTGCGGCGCAACTGGTCAGCCTTTGCCTGGGCGTCACGCTGGCGGGCCTGCTCCACAACTCCGGGGTGGCCGGTTTCCAGGCGCCGGACGGACCGGGGGCGGTGCTGGTCTCCAGCCTGGCGTTCCAGGGCGTGGGCTGGGGATTGATCTGGATTTTTTTGCGGCTGCACCGCGTGCGCTGGCGCGACGCCCTGGGGATGCACGGTCCGCAACTGCGGCGGGCGTGGCTTCCGGTCCTGCTGGTCACCGGCGTGATTTTGCCGCTGGCCTGGCTGCTGCAAGCCGCCTCGGCACAGGCGTTGACGCGGCTGGGCTGGCACCCGGAAAACGAAATTGCCGTGACGGTGGTGACCAATGCGCGGACGTGGTGGCTGCGCGCCTACCTGGGCGTCTTCACCGTGGTCATCGCGCCAGTGACGGAAGAGTTCATCTTCCGGGGCCTGTTGTATCCACTGGTCAAACAACTGGGCTGGCCCCGGCTCGCCTGGTTCGGCGTCAGCCTGCTGTTTGCGCTGATTCACGGGGACGCCGCGGCGTTTGCGCCGCTCTTCGCGCTGGCGCTGGCGCTGACATGGCTTTACGAATTCACGGACACCTTGCTGGCGCCGATCAGCGTGCACGCGCTGTTCAACGCGGTCAACCTGGCCGCGCTTTATTTGCTGCAACACCAACACGACCTCTCGTGACCGGAGCCCATGACCAGCCGCCCGACCGGCGCGGCCGTTCCAGGACCGCCATGAACGAATTTGAACTCATCGCCAAACTGACGCGGACATTGCCGACCAATCCGTCGGTCCTCACCGGCGCCGGTGACGATTGCGCAGTGCTGGATTTCGGGTTGCCGGAAAAATTGTTCCTGTTCAAGACCGATGCCGTCGTCGAAGGCGTCCATTTTCCACCCGGCACCCCGCCGGAAAAAATCGGGCACAAGGCGCTGGGGCGCTGTCTGAGCGACGTTGCGGCGATGGCCGGGACGCCGGACGTGGCGCTGGTGACGATGGGTTTGCCGGAGCATTTCGACGCGGAGTTTGTGGGCAAGATTTACGACGGCTTGAACGCGCTGGCGCGCGAACACGGCGTCGCCGTCGGCGGCGGCGAAACGACGACGAATCCCGAACGACTTTTCATTTCCGTCGCCCTGCTGGGCACGGTGGGGCGCGGGAAACAAATCCTCCGGTCCGGCGCGAAGGTTGGAGACGCGATATTCGTGACGGGTGAACTGGGCGGCTCATTGGCGGGCAAACATCTGGAATTTGAGCCGCGCCTGGCCGAGGCGCGCTGGCTCGCGGAACATTACGCCATCCACGCGATGATTGATTTGAGCGACGGTCTGGCTGGAGATTTGCCCCACCTCCTGCGCGCGGCCGGCGTGGGCGCCGAATTGCTGGGCCGGGCCATTCCCATCTCCCGCGCGGCGAGACTGCGGGCCAAGGAAACCACCTCGGCCAAGCCGCCGCTGGCCGCCGCGCTGACCGACGGCGAGGATTTTGAACTGCTGTTCACCGTCGCCGGCGGCCACGCGGTCCGGTTGCTGGACGCCTGGAAGAAACAATTTCACCGGTTGAAATTGAGCTGCATTGGGAAAATTGTCGCGGGACGGGGCGTGACCCTTCGCGACCAACGCGGCGCGCGACCGCTCCGAGCCGATGGCTACGTTCATTTCGCATAATCCCGCGGAGACCGAAGACCTCGGTGAACAATTCGGCCGCGCGGCGCGACCCGGCCTGGTCGTGGCGGTTTCCGGCGAACTCGGCGCGGGCAAGACGCAGTTCGTCAAGGGTCTGGCCCGGGGTCTGGGCGTTTCGGCGCGCGTTCATTCCCCGACGTTCACCCTGGTCAACGAATACGGCGGCGGGCGGCTGAAGTTATACCATCTGGATTTGTACCGGT
>JAGWMQ010000147.1 GCA_028873125.1 Verrucomicrobiota bacterium
CCGCGGCCTCCCCTGATCCCGGCAATATTGCGGCTGCTCGGTTCTAAACCGCCAGGGTTGTGCCGCACGGTTCGAGTTGAAACCGATGGATCACGGTCCGGGCAATCAACCGCGCACTGTCCTCGTAGGAGATCAAATCCGTGTTGAGGATCAGGTGGTAGAGCAGGGGATTATCAATGTCCTTGCCGAAATGTTCCTTCAGATAACGCCGCTTTCCGGTTTCCTGCTTTTGGATGAACTCGCGGGCCTCCAGCCGGTTCATTTCATACGCTTCCTGAACCCTCTCGACCCGTTTGTCCAACGATCCGACCAGCCGCACGTGAAAGACGTTGGGCAGCTTCTGGGTGATGATGTTGGCGCCGCGGCCCACCAGGATGACGTATCCCATTTCGGCCAGATTCCAGATCGTTTCGGCGGTTTGCTTTACGATGTCGGAAATCGGCGGATGCAACCCCAGCAACTCTTCCAGGGTGTCGCTCAACAGTGATTTGTGGTCTTCGGGCAGCAGCTCCGCGATGCGTTTGGACAGGTGATGGTCTTCCAACACCTTTTCTATCAGTTTCCGGTCAAACACCGTCCATTGGCTCTCCAGGGGGGTGTAGTCCTTCAAATATTCCACCAGCCTGGAGGCCACCGTGCGGCCGCCTGACCCACACATCCGCGAAATGGTGACGGCCGGCTTGATCGCCGGTTGCTTGCTGACTCCTGACGCCAGTTGGCAGTTGATGTAGGAGAAGCACCTTTCCAGATTAATATTTTTCCACATGACTCAATTTATCATAACCACGGCGAATCGCAACGCGCTGGCACACGGGAAAACGCCTCCTTCCAGCGGGTCGAAACTTTAGACCGGTCACACCGCTTGGACCGGGGGGTGGCGCATTGGATGTCAGGGCCGGGCGCGGAGGTCCCAAGACCGAAACGCCGCTTCGGCGTTGCGCCAAATCCGTTCCGAAATTTTTTCAAAAAAAATGTTGCGTTCGCTTCCGTTCTTGCTAGTGTGTCCGCTCCTCGTCGCCCGAATGAGCGGCAGGACAGCTTGTTTGCGGACCGAGAACTGATTCCCCGCAGGGACAGGAATGATGGCCCGCCGACTCCAATGTGGCTGTAAAACACTTGCGTTTATGCCAGTAAAAACATTCAGACCGCTGACGCCGTCCACGCGATACATCACCATCGCGGATTTCGGCGACGTGACGAAGACGACGCCGGAGAAGGCGCTGGTCGAAATCCGCAAGAAGACCGGCGGCCGCAACGTTTACGGGCGGGTGACGGCGCGCGGCATCGGCGGCGGTCACAAACAGAAAATCCGTCTGGTGGATTTCCGGCGCAACAAGCACGGGGTGGAGGCAACGGTGGCGGCGATTGAATACGACCCGATGCGTTCGGCGCGGCTGGCGCTGCTGCAATACGCCGATGGCGAAAAGCGTTACATCCTCGCCCCGGCGGGCATCCGAGTGGGCGGAAAAATTTCCAGCGGCCCGGCCGCGGCGCCCGAGGTGGGCAACGCGCTGCCGCTCAAGGCGATCCCGGTGGGGTTGCCCATCCATAACATTGAATTGACGCCCGGCCGCGGCGGGCAGGTCGTGCGTTCGGCCGGCGGCGCAGCCACATTGATGTCGCGGGACGCGGGCTACGCGCAGATCCGCCTGCCGTCGGGCGAAATCCGCCGCGTGAACGAGGAATGCTACGCAACCATCGGCCAGGTCGGCAATGCCGAGCACGAAAACGTCATCCTGGGCAAGGCGGGGCGCTCGCGGCATCGCGGCATCCGTCCGATCAACCGCGGCGTTTCGCGCAACCCGGTGGACCATCCGAACGGCGGTGGCGCCGGAAAGTCCAAGTCCGGCGGCGGCTGGCAGCAGTTGATGTCGCCGTGGGGCAAGGTCGCCAAGGGCGGCAAGACGCGGCACAAATACAAGCACTCGAACCGGTTCATCGTGGTGCGGCGCAACGGCCTGCCGATGAAAATCAAGTAACCGTCCAAGCGTGAAGGGTCAAAGCGTTGAAACGCGGCAAAATCGCCAAATTGTGAATTGAAAATTTGAGTATGGGTCGCTCGATAAAAAAAGGTCCGTTCGTGGATTTCAAGCTGCTGGAAAAAATCCAGAAGGCGAAAGACACCAAGTCCAAGACGCCGATCAAGACGTGGTCGCGGCGTTCGATGATCACGCCCGATTTCGTCGGGCTGACCTTCACCGTACACAACGGGAAGGTGTTCAATCCGGTGTTCGTGACCGAAAACATGGTCGGCCACCGGCTCGGTGAGTTCTCGCCCACCCGCGTGTTCCGGAAGCACGGCGCCCACACGGCCAAGGCGGAGGCGAAATAACATGGAAGTTCACGCCATCATGAAAATGTGCCGATGTCTCCGCAGAAGATGCGCGAGGTCGTGCGGCAGATCCAGGGGTTGCCGGCGTTGCAGGCGCAATCGGTCCTGGCGGTGGTGCCGCGCAAGGGCGCGCGCCTGGTGGCCAAGACGCTCAAGTCCGCCATCGCCAACGCGGAAAACAACAAGAGCCTCAAGCCCGAAAGCCTGCGCATCAAGGAGGCGGTCGCCGGCCGGGCGATGATCCTCAAGCGGTTCATGCCCAAGGCGCGCGGCTCGGCCGGCCCGGTCCTCAAGCGCCGCTGCCACATCAAAATCACCCTCTCCGACGAATAAGTTCACTCTCATGGGCCAAAAAACCAATCCCATTGGTCTGCGGGTCGCCGTCAACAAGGACTGGCGCTCGAAGTGGTTCGCCGCCAAGAAGGACTTCGGCGCGCTGTTGAACGAAGACCGCCAGATCCGCGAGATTCTCAAAAAGAAACTCGAATCGGCTTCCGTGCCCCGCATCCTGATCGAACGCGCGACCAACCGCTGCCGGGTGACGATCCTGACCGCCCGCCCGGGCGTGGTCATCGGACGCAAAGGCGCGGAAATTGACAAGCTCAAGGAGGAATTGAGCCGGATGACGGGCAAGGAAGTTTACGTGGACATCATCGAGGTGAAGCAGCCGGAGTTGGACGCGCAACTGGTCGCCGAAAACGTCGCCCTGCAGTTGGAACGCCGGGTCTCGTTCCGCCGCGCCATGAAAAAGGCGCTGCAGACGGCCAAGGATTTCGGCGCCGAAGGCATCAAGATCCGTTGCGCGGGCCGGCTGGGCGGGGCGGAGTTGGCGCGGGTGGAGCAGTATCACTGGGGGCGCGTGCCGCTGCACACGCTGCGCGCGAACATTGACTACGGCTTTGCCGAGGCGCTCACGGTCTATGGCAAGCTCGGCGTCAAGTGCTGGATTTGCCGTGGCGAAAACAAGCCGCAGAAGAAGGAACACGGGGTCGAGGTCGCCGCCACCAATTAACAGGAATGACGAGTTATGCCCTTGATGCCTGAAAGAGTGAAGTATCGCAAGATGCACCGCGGCAGCCGCGCGGGGCTGGCCACACGCGGCAACACGGTGGCCTTCGGCGAATACGGACTGATGGCGATGCAACGGTGCTGGCTGGACACCAAGCAGATCGAGGCGGCCCGCGTGGCCATTGCGCGCAACATGAAGCGGCACGGGAAAATGTGGATCCGCATCTTTCCGCAGAAGTCCTTCACCAAAAAACCGCTGGAAACGCGCATGGGCAAGGGCAAGGGACCGCTGGAATCGTGGGTCGCGGTCATCCGTCCGGCGAACGTGCTGTTTGAGGTGGACGGCGTGACGGAGGTGGTGGCGCGCGAGTCGCTGCGTCTGGCGGCGACCAAGCTCCCCATCAAGACCAGGTTCATTTCCCGGCATCACGCGGCGGCCGCCTAGCGATGGACGCGCCCGCGCCGTCATCGGCGGCCCGGGACGGAACAGATGTTATGAAATTTGCGCAAATCAAAGATATGACGCTGGTGGAGTTGTCGGCGAAGAGCCGCGACCTGCGCCACGAAATGTTCAACCTGCGGCTGCAGCAGGCCAGCGCGCAACTGGAAAAACCGGCGCGCCTGCACGTGCTGCGGAAGGACATCGCGCGGCTGGAAACACGCATTTCGGAATTGCGGAACAAGGCGAAGTAAACGAAAGGCGTCCAAACGCCGCGGTGCGGCGCGCGACGGTCTTGAGGCTTTAAAGAGTTGACGAAGATATGGCCGAAGAAGTGAAAAATTTGGAAACGACGGCGCCGGTTGCGGGCGGCAACCACAAGGAGCGCGTCGGCGAAGTCCTTTCCAACAAGATGGCCAAGACCATCGTGGTGCGCGTGCGGCGCCGCTTTCCGCACCCGCGATTCAAAAAGGTGGTCACCGGCTACAAGAAGTTTTACGCCCACGACGAAAAAGGCGAGGCCAAGGTCGGCGACACCGTGCGCATCCAGGAAACGCGCCCGCTGTCAAAGCTGAAGCGCTGGCGGCTGCTGGAAGTGGTGGAGCGCGGCGGCGCGGCGGGAGCCGCCTAGCCGGCTTTCAGGTTTACCGGGTTATGTTGCAAATTCGTTCTCATCTGGATGTTGCGGACAACACGGGCGCCAAGATCGCCTGGGCGATCGGCGTGCTGGGCCGCAACCAGCGCTACGCCCGCGTCGGCGACGTGATCAAGGTCCACATCAAGGACGCCGCCCCCGACGGCCAGGTGAAAAAGGGCGAAGTGCACAATGCGGTCATCGTGCGGACCCGCCATCCCATCCGTCGCGACGACGGCTCGTATCTGCGCTTCGACAGCAACGCGGTCGTGATCATAGATGCGGAATTGAATCCGAAGGGCACGCGCATTTTCGGGCCGGTGGCGCGCGAGCTGCGCGAGCGGAAATTCATGAAAATTGTTTCGCTGGCCCCGGAAGTGATATGATTTTTGCCGTGGCGCCAACCGTTCATGGTTTTGACGCCCAGGCGCTTTTGAACCAATGAAATGTCATGTAAAAAAGGGCGACGAGGTGGTGGTGCTGGCCGGCGCCGACAAGGGCAAGCGCGGCAAGATCATCGCCGTGTCGCCGAGTAAACAGCGGGTGCTGGTGGAGGGCGTCCGGCTCATCAAGCGCCACATGCGCAAGAGCCAGCAGCATCCCCAGGGCGCCATCGTCGAGCGCGAAGGCGGCATTCACCTCTCGAATGTGATGAAGACCGAACGGTTCGACGCGCGGGCGGCCAAGCGCGGCGCGACGCAGCCGGCGACCGCTTGAAATTGAAATGGGGAAACGCAACCACGGCCCGATCGGCCAGGTCCGAAGATGAAAGCCAGACTTTACGAGAAATACAAGAATGACGTTGTGCCGGCGCTGAAGCAAAAGCACAATTATCGGAACCTCCATCAGATTCCGCGTCTGGAGAAAATCGTGGTCAACATGGGGGTGAGCGCCGCGCTCGACAAAAGCGCGGTGGATGACGCGGCGCGGGATTTGTCGCTGATCACCGGCCGCAAACCGGCCGTCTGCAAGTCGCGGCACAGCATCGCCAATTTCAAGCTGCGCCAGGGCCAGCCCATCGGCTGCCGGGTGACGTTGCGCCGCGACGCCATGTACGAATTTTTCGACCGGCTGGTGGCGGCGGCGCTGCCGCGCATCCGCGACTTCCGCGGGCTGTCGCCGCGCCAGTTTGATGGCCGCGGCAATTACACGTTCGGCGTGGGCGACCAGACGATTTTTCCGGAGATCGAGATGGACAAGATCAAACGCACGCAGGGCATGGACGTGACCATTGTGACCAGCGCCGCGACGAACAACGAGGCGCTGGAGTTGTTGAAACTGATGGGATTTCCGTTCGCGGAGAAGTAAAATGAAAACAAGCCCGTCTTCCGCATCGGGGGCGGGCACGAGAACCTATGGCCAAAAAATCATGGTTTGAGCGCAACAAGCGCAAGGCGGCCACGGTAAAAAAGTACGCCGCGGTCCGCGCTGAATTGAAGGCGAAACGCGACTACGCCGGCCTGGCCAAACTGCCGCGCGACGCCAGTCCCACGCGCCTGGTCAACCGCTGCGCGATGAGCGGACGCCGGCACGGCCACCTGCGCAAATTCGGCGTCTCGCGTCTGACGTTCCGCGAAGCGGCGTTGAACGGGCTGATTCCCGGCGTAACCAAGGCCAGCTGGTGAAGCGTGAATAGGCCGCAAATGAACCACCCACACATAAAGCTTGAGAATGCAGCCGGCCTTTTCATGTTGCCTGCATTCCTTCGCGGTTGAAATGAACCTATGACCGATCCGATTTCTGACATGTTGACCCGCCTGCGCAACGCGGGCCGCGCGTTGCGGCCGGCGGTGGAGGTGCCGCATTCACGCGTCAAGGAAAACATCGCGCATATCTTGAAGCGCGAAGGCTATGTGGCGGACGTGGCGGTGGACGGGACCGCGATCAAGAGGATCATAATCCGCCTGAAGTACCAGGGCAAAAAGAACGTCATCGAAGGACTTAGACGCATCAGCCGTCCGGGGCTTCGCCGGTACGTCGGCGCCACCGAGATTCCTCGGGTGCGGGGCGGCCTGGGCGTGGCGGTGGTTTCCACGTCCGAAGGCGTGATGACCGGCCGGCAGGCGCGCCAGAAAAATCTGGGCGGCGAGGTGCTTTGTTACGTCTGGTAGGTTCCACTTATCACAGATCACGATTTATGTCGAGAATTGGAAAACAGCCCATTGCCATTCCGCCGAAGGTCAAAGTGGAGGTCAAGGGCCGGAAGGTCCTGGTCGAAGGCCCGAAAGGCAAGCTGGATTGGGAATTGCCGGGCCGGACCAGCCTGAAGGTTGCGGACGGCAAAATTGTCGTGAGCCGCGACGGAGACGACGCGCAGGCCAAGGCGCTGCACGGTTTGAGCCGCGCCCTGGTCCACAACATGGTCAAGGGCGTGTCCGAGGGCTTCGTCAAGAAGCTGGAGATCCAGGGCGTCGGGTTCAAGGCCGCCGTCCAAGGCAAGGTGGTCAATATGGCCCTCGGCTATTCGCATCCGATCAACTATGCCATTCCCGACCAGATCAAGGTGACGGTGGAGGAAAACACCAAGCTGACCATCGAGGGGCCGGACAAACGGGCCGTCGGCCAGGTGGCCGCCGAGTTGCGCGGCTTTTACCCGCCCGAACCCTACAAGGGCAAGGGCGTGCGTTATGCGGGCGAACACGTCCAGCGCAAGGAAGGCAAGACCGTCCAATAATTTCAAGCGCATGGGCGGAGTATTTTTGAAAGCTCTCGAGACGTTGGCAACCGTCCGGCTGCAACGGTTCCATTATTGGACGCGGGACTAAATGAGAACGGAAAAAAAACATCAATTGCGGAAACTGCGACACTGGCGGATCCGGAAAAAAGTCTCCGGCACCAGGGAACGGCCGCGCATGGCGGTCTGTTTCACCAGCGAGAACATCCACGTCCAGTTCATTGACGACAAGGCGGGGGTGACGCTGGCGGCGGCTTCCACGGTGGGCAAAGGCGCGCCGCAGAATTTGTCCGCCAACGTGAGCGGCGCCAGGGTCATCGGAGCGACGGCGGCCAAGGCGGCCCTGGAGCGCGGCATCACCCAGGTGGTCTTTGACCGCGGCGGCCGGCCCTTTCACGGCAAAGTCAAG
>JAGWMQ010000148.1 GCA_028873125.1 Verrucomicrobiota bacterium
ATCACCGGCACGGCGGGACGGCCGGCATCGCTCCCGAGGCGGCGGAGCAACTCGAATCCGTTGCCGCGCGGCAAGGTCGAACCGAGCAACGCCAGATCGAAGGCTTCCCGATCGAGGACGTCGAGCGCCTGGACCATCGTTGCCGCAGTGCGAAGGAGCCAGCCGTCGTCTCGCAGGATCCGGGACAATTGTTCCCGTGTATTCGCGTCCTCTTCGACGAGCAACACCTGAAATTCCTTTTGACTCATGATGATCGTGTCGCTGCCAAGGCCATAGCTCTTTGCCGGTTGGATTGAATTCTACCTAAGCAGCCCGGTCTGGCCAGTCGGATTTTCCGGAAGCCACGCGTGAAGGATCGGCCGCGCTGGCGTGGGATTTCCGCTCCCGTGGGAAAGAATCGTTGCCGCGTCCGGGCATCGGCGGTAAAATGTGCTCATGCTGCAAACGGTGATCGAGGCCAAGCAGTCCAACGCCGCCGCCGCGCGCGACATCCATCTGGCGGCCTGGCGCTTCATGTTGCTGGCGCGAATGCTGGACGACAAACTTGCCGCGGTCTGGCGTGCCGGAAAGATGCACGGCGGCGTCTTCCTGAGCCGGGGCCAGGAGGCCTTGAGCGTGTCCGTCGGTCTGTCCCTGAACAAGGGCGACGTGTTCGCGCCGCTCATCCGCGACGCCGCCGGACGGCTGGCCTTTGGCGAAAGCATTCTGGACGCCGTGCGCACCTACCTGGGTTCCGCGCTCGGCCCCATGCGCGGGCGCGACGGCAACGTCCACCGCGGGCGCCCCCGCGAGGGTCTGCTTCCAATGATCAGCCATTTGGGGGCCATGATTTCCGTTGTCAATGGCGTTTTGTTCGCGCGCCGCTTGAAAAACGTTTCCGGCACGGTGGGGGCTGCCTGTGTGGGCGACGGGGCCACCTCCACCGGCGCCTTTCACGAGGCCCTCAACCAGGCCGCCGTCGAGAAGCTCCCGCTGGTGCTGGTGGTGGCCGACAATCAATACGCCTATTCCACGCCGACGTCCCGCCAGTTCGCCTGCGCCCACCTTGCCGACAAGGCCCAAGGCTACGGGGTCCAGGGGCATGCGGTGGACGGTACGGACCTGACCGCCTGTCTGAAAACGGTCGGTCAGGCCGTCGCCCGCGCCCGCGACGGCCGCGGGCCGCAACTGGTCGTCGCCTCGCTCCTGCGGTTGTGCGGCCATGGCGAGCACGATGACGCCGGGTACGTGGATCCGAAGTTGAAGCAGTCGCCGCTGGGCCGGGATTGTTTGAAAGTGGCCGAGGAAAAAATTCTCCGGGAGAAATGGGCGGATGCCTCGCAACTGGCCGCCTGGCGCGAGGAGGTCGTTCGCGAAATCGAGGAGTCCGTCGCCCAAGTCCAGCGCGAGCCGGCGCCGGACCCGTTTGCCGAGGAATGGCGCGCGATTTCAACCGGGCATTTGAGCGAAGGTCACGAGGCGGAGCATTGAAACGAACCAATGCCGGGCATCTGCAAAGGCTTGACGCATGAGCATCACTTATCTGGACGCCATCCGCGAAGCACAGGCGCGCGCGCTGCGTGACGACCCCCGGGTCTTCATCTACGGGCAGGACGTCGGTGCCTTCGGCGGCGCGTTCAAGGCCACCAAGAACCTTGCCCGCGAATTTCCGGGCCGCGTCCTGGACGCGCCCATTTCCGAGGACGCCATCGTCGGCCTGGCCGTCGGCGCGGCGATTGAAGGCATGCGGCCCATCATCGAGATGCAGTTCGCCGACTTTTCCACCACCGGGTTCAATCAAATCGTCAACCAGGCGGCGACGCTGTACTGGCGCACCAACGTCCCCTGCCCCATCACGCTGCGGCTGCCGGTGGGCGGCACGTCCGGCAGCGGGCCTTTCCACAGCCAGTGCATGGAGGCGGTCTATGCGCATTATCCGGGCCTCATCGTGTTGACGCCCGCGACCGTCGAGGACGCTTACAGCATGTTGCTGGAGGCGGTGGCGCTGGACGATCCGGTGATTTTTTGCGAGCACAAGCTGCTCTACCGCCATCTCAAAGCGGAACAACTGCCGGGCGAGGCGCTTCCCGTCGGCCGGGCGCGCATTGCGCGGGAGGGGCGCGACCTGACCATGGTTGCCTACAGTGCCATGGTGCACGAGGCGCTGGAAGCGGCCCGCGAACTTTCCGCCGAAGGGTGGGAAATTGAGGTCGTGGACCTGCGTTCGGTCAAACCGCTGGACACCGACACCGTGGTGGCGTCGGTCGCCCGCACCGGCCGGCTGCTGTGCGTGGGCGAGGCCTGGCCCTGGGGCGGCGTGACGGCGGAAATCGTTTCCCGGGTCAGCAGCGAGGGCTACGGTCTGCTGGACGCCCCGCCGCAGCGCCTCAACGCCCGGGACACGCCGGTGCCGTATCATCCCAATTTGTGGGCCGCACACCGCCCCACGGCGCGCAGCGTCGCGGCCGCCGCGCGAAATCTTTTGCGACAATGAAATCTTTCGCTAAAAAGTTTGAACCGCCGAAAGGCCGCGCCCACGCGCCGGCCCGACGGTTCCACGTTTAAACGGTTCGACGCCATGCCACAAATTCCCATCGTCATGCCGCAACTGGGCGAATCCATCGCCGAGGCCAGAATCATCGCCTTCCTGGTCCAGCCGGGCGAGCCGGTCGAGGCCGGCCAGGATTTGATCGAAGTCGAGACCGACAAGGCAACCACGACGGTGGCTTCGCCGTGCCGCGGGCGTTTGGAAAAGTTCACCGCGCCGCTGAATGAAAGTTGCGCCGTCGGCGCCGTGTTGGGCCGGATTGAGGCGACGGCGGAGGAAGCCGCGCGGCTGGGGCTGGACGTGGCCGCGCCGGACAAGACCTCCGACACCGAGCGGCTGGCGAGGGGCGGCGCGCGCGACGCGCATTACGGCGTGCAGCCGACCGTGCGCGGCCTGCCGGTGCCGGCGAACGCCAAAGGCGCCAGCTACCTTTCGCCGCGGCTCAAGGCGCGCATGACCGAACTGGGTTTGAGCGCCGCCGACATGGCGGGCGTTGCCGGCAGCGGCGCGGCCGGCCGCGTGACCATCGCCGATTTTGAAAAGTTCATCGCCGCTCTGGAAAAACAAAAGATGAACGGGGCCTCGCCGATGCGTGTGGCCGTGGCCGACGCAATGAGACGCAGTTGGACGCGTCCGCTGGCGACCGTTGGCCTGCCGGCAAACGTGGACGCCCTGCTGGCCCACCGCAGGGCGTCCCATCCCAAGCCCGGCCCGGCGCTCTATGCGCTGCGCGCGCTGGCGATTGCTCTGGCGGAAAACAGCGCGCCGGCCGGCCGGCTCGTCGGCAGCAAAATCGTCCATCCCTCGGCCATTGACGTGGGGTTCGCGGTGGAGGCCGAGGACGGCGTGCTGGTGCCCGTGATACGCAGCGCCGATAAAAAGCCCCTTCGCGACCTGGTGCAGCCTTACAACGACCTGGTCGGGTTGGCCCGCCAGCGGAAACTCCCGGTGGAGGCGACGGGCGGTTCGATCGCCACGGTGACCAACTATGGCACCTTCGGGCTGGTTTGGGCCACACCGATTCCGCTGCCGGAGCAGACGCTCGTGCTGGGCATGGGCGCGGGCCGGCGGGCGCCGCAGTGGGACGAAGCCAGGAGCCAATTCGTGCCTGTCACCGAAGCCAATCTGACGTTGAGCTTCGACCATCGCGTGCTGGATGGCGGCGCGGCCGGCCGTCTCCTCCAGCGCGTTGCGGAGTTGATGTCCAAGCCGGAGCGGTTGTGAACCGCCGCGGTCCAATGAACGACGCTCGAGTTCGTATTCCTCAAACGAGCAGGCCGCGAATCCCGGCCGGCTTCAGGCCAGCAAGGGATTTTCGACGGCCACAGCCTCCTCGGGCGGCGCCTCTTCGGCAATCTCCACCAGGGGCTTGATGTGTACCTTGCGGTGGTGGTCGAAGCCCGTGCCCGCCGGAATGATGTGGCCCATGATCACGTTTTCCTTGAAGCCGCGCAGGAAATCCACCTTGGACCGCGTGGCCGCCTCGGTGAGGACGCGGGTGGTGTCCTGGAACGACGCGGCGCTCAGGAAGCTGTCGGTTTCGAGCGACGCCTTGGTGATGCCCAGCAGCACGGGTGTGGCTTCCGCCGGCTTGCCGCCCACCTTGTCCACACGTTCGTTTTCCTCCTCGAAGTCGAGCTTGTCCACCTGTTCGCCCCACAGGAACTGGGTGTCGCCCGGCTCGGTGATGCGGACCTTGCGGAGCATCTGGCGGACGATGATTTCGATGTGCTTGTCGTTGATGGTCACGCCCTGCAGCCGGTAAACCTCCTGGACCTCGCCGACGAGGTGTTCCTCCAGTTCCTGCGGGCCGCAGACGTCGAGAATTTCGTGCGGGTCCATCGGGCCCTCGGTCAACTGCTGGCCCTTCTTGACATAGTCGCCCTTGAAGACGATGACGTGTTTGCCGATGGGAATGAGGTGTTCCTCTTCCTGGCCGGTCTGCGGGTCCTTGATGAGGATGCAGCGCTTGCCGCGCACGCTGGGGCCAAAGTCCACGATGCCGTCAATCTTGGAGATTTCCGAGGCGTCCTTGGGACGGCGCGCCTCGAACAATTCCGCCACGCGCGGCAGGCCCCCGGTGATGTCCTTGGTCTTGGAGGTCTTGCGCGGTGTCTTGGCCATGAGCGTCCCGGCCACAATCTTGTCACCTTCGCTGACGACGATGTGCGCCCCGGAGGGGATGGGATAGTTGGCCACCGGTTCGCCGGCGTCGTCACAGATGATGATTTGCGGATGCAAATCCTCCTTGTGCTCCACCACCACCATGGCCTCCTGGGCCGTCGTTTCGTCGGTCTCCTGCTTCATCGTCACCCCTTCGATGATGTCGTGAAATTTCACCCGCCCGGCCTTCTCGGAAAGGATCGGCACGTTGTACGGGTCCCATTGAACGAACGTGTCGCCCTTCTTGACCTTCGAACCGTCGGCGAATGAAATGATCGCGCCGATGACGATGTTGTGAGTCTCCATCTCGCGCCCGTCGTCGGCGAGAATGGACACCGAGCCGTTTTTGTTCAGGACGATGTTGTTGCCGTCCTGGAGGGCGACGTAGCGGAGCTCGTTGTAGCGAATGGTGCCGTCGTGTTTGGCCTTGATTTGCGGCACCTTGAAGACCTGCGCCGCCGTGCCGCCGATGTGGAAGGTCCGCATGGTCAATTGGGTGCCCGGCTCGCCGATGGATTGGGCGGCGATGATACCGACGGCCTCGCCCAGCTTGACCAGGGCGCCGGTGGCGAGATTGCGCCCGTAGCAGTGGATGCACACGCCATGCTTGCTTTCGCAGGTGAGCACCGAGCGGATGCGCACGCGCTCGATGCCGGAAGCCTCGATGCGTTTGGCCTTCTCCTCGTCAATTTCCTCATTGGCGCGGATGAGATATTCCTTCGGGTTCGTCGGGTTCGTGATGTCGTCGCAGGCAAAGCGCCCGACGAGGCGGTCGCCCAATTTGACCACTTCATCCTCGCCCTCATAGACCGCCGAGACCCAGATGCCGTTGGTCGAGCCGCAATCTTCCTCCTGGATGATCACGTCCTGCGCCACGTCCACGAGCTTGCGCGTCATATAGCCGGAATCGGCCGTCTTGAGCGCGGTGTCGGCCAGCCCCTTGCGCGCGCCGTGTGTGGAAATGAAGTATTCGAGCACGGACAGGCCTTCGCGGAAGTTCGCCAAAATCGGCTTTTCAATGATGTCGCCGCTGGGTTTGGCCATGAGGCCGCGCAGGCCCGCCAGTTGGCGCACCTGCTGTTTGTTGCCGCGCGCGCCGGAATCCACCATGAGATAAACCGGGTTGTATTCGTGCTTGCCTTGATTCTGTTCAAGGGTGCGGAACATGACGCTGGCGATCTGGTCGGTGCAGTGCGTCCAGATGTCAATGATCTTGTTGTACCGTTCGCCCGGGGTGATGACGCCCTTGCGGTACTGTTTCTCGACTTCCTTGATCTGTTTTTGCGCCGCGTCAATCTGCTCGGCGCGCTCCTTGGGTACGATCATGTCGTCAATGCCGATGGACGCGCCGGACTTGGTCGCCTCGCGGAAACCGATCTCCTTGAGCCGGTCCAACATGGCGACCGTCTTGTCGTGGCCGGCAAACTTGTAACACTTCCAGATCAGATCACCCAGTTCGGACTTTTTGACCGGCTTGTTGGGAAAGCCCAGTTCCGGCGGCCAGATTTCGCTGAAGAGGACGCGGCCGACCGTGGTCTCGATGATCTTTTTGTCCGCGTTGCCAAAGATGGTCTGCTTCCCGAAATCCGGATTGGCCATGCGGACGCGGTTGTGCGTCTTCAACGCGCCGTCGTCGTAGGCGAAAATGACTTCCGCCTTCGAGCCGAACAGCGGCAGCGTTTTCGAGTCGGCGGGCGCAGCCTTGCGCGGCTCGGCCGTCAGATAATAGCAGCCCAGCGTTATGTCCTGCGTCGGCGTGATGATGGGCCGGCCGGAAGATGGCGAAAAGATGTTGTTCGTGGCCATCATCAGCAGCCGCGCCTCCATCTGTGCCTCCACCGACAGCGGGACGTGGACCGCCATCTGGTCGCCATCGAAGTCCGCGTTGTAGGCGGTGCAAACCAGCGGATGAATGCGGATCGCCTCGCCTTCGATGAGCTGCGGCTCGAAGGCCTGAACGGACAGGCGGTGGAGCGTCGGCGCGCGGTTGAGCAGCACCGGATGACCCTTGGTGACTTCTTCCAGAACGTCCCAGACCTCCTTGGTCTGCCGCTCGATCATCTTCTTGGCGCTGCGGACGGTGTGAACGTAGCCCAGTTCTTTGAGCCGGCGGATGATGAACGGCTCGAAGAGGACGAGCGCCATCTTCTTGGGCAGACCGCATTGATGCAGTTTGAGTTCCGGGCCGATGACGATGACCGAGCGGCCCGAATAATCCACGCGCTTGCCGAGCAAATTCTGGCGGAACCGCCCGCCCTTGCCCTTGAGCATGTCGCTCAACGATTTCAGGGCGCGGTTGCCGGCGCCCGTGACCGGGCGGCCGTGCCGGCCGTTGTCAAACAGCGCGTCCACCGCCTCCTGCAACATGCGTTTCTCGTTGCGGATGATGACCTCCGGCGTCTTGAGCTGCAGCAGTGTCTTGAGCCGGTTGTTGCGGTTGATGACACGCCGGTACAAATCGTTCAAGTCCGACGTCGCGAAGCGGCCGCCTTCGAGCGGCACCAGTGGCCGCAAGTCCGGCGGGATCACCGGCAGCACCGTCAGAATCATCCATTCGGGGCGGCTCTTGGAGGACTGGAGTCCCTGCAGCAGCTTGATCCGCTTGGCCAGTTTTTTGCGGATTTGCTTGCTCTTGGTCTCGGTCATCGCCTGCTGCAATTGTTCGATGCTCCTGGCCAGATCCACCTTCGTCAGGGCGTCGCGCACCGCCTCCGCGCCCATTTTGGCGACGAACGCGTCGGCACCGTAGGTTTCCCGGGCCTCTCGGCATTCATTTTCATTGAGCAGCTGG
>JAGWMQ010000149.1 GCA_028873125.1 Verrucomicrobiota bacterium
TTTCCAAAAATTGAGGGCACATCAGCCGATAACGTTTGAGGAGAAATGCACCTTTTCGCGTTACATAATTTTAATGCAAACTCGTGTTTGGTCGGGGCGAGAACAGGTTAAAGAATTGTTGCCGAGGACGATTGCAGATTCCAAACCGTCAAAAGAATTTTTCCCAAAAACAAGTTCTCCAGACACGCCGGAATTAAGAGCTAAATGGAAAGAAAAAGCAGAAGAATTAGGCAGCCAGCCACATTACCCTGTAAATTTGCACAATAGAATAGCTGCCATTGCACCAGATTCTTTTCGGGTTCAGGCTCTTCAACGGATGACGTGGACCTTATACGTCGCGCCAGATTCCCGATCGTTCTTGGCCGGAGACAATCCGGTGTTTATTCCCAAAAACAACGGATTGGGAAAAAATAATTCGGAACTTACATTTCCGATTTCGACCGACGTTGCACTCAATGCTTCTTGGGATAGAAGGCGAAAAGAAGGATTTGAAGAAGCTAAATCTCAAATTGTAAAAGAAATCAACCATAGAACTGTCAGCCAAGCGTCTAAAATTTATTTTTCTCAAAATCAGGATTGGGTCGCGACAATGCTAAACAAAGGCGATTACGGCTGGCATCCAATATTTTCTCCAAAATCGGTTTACACAGTTGCCGAACTTGTTAAAGATTCGCCGGATTCAGAACCACATTTGAAAATAAATGTTTAATCCGTGTTCATCCGTGTCCATCTGTGGTTAAAAAATAAATTTCATGTTTGAAAAATTAAAAGCCGAGGTTTGCCGGGCGAATTTAGATTTGGTGGCTGAAGGCTTGGTCATCCAGACGTGGGGCAACGCGAGCGGCGTGGACCGCGAACGCGGCGTCATGGTCATCAAACCGTCCGGCGTGCCTTACGACGGCATGAAGCCGGAGCACATGGTCGTTGTCTCCCTCGGCGACGGCGGGGCGGTCGAAGGAAATTTGAGGCCGAGTTCGGACACGCCGACGCACCTGGAGTTGTATCGCGCCTTCCGGGACATCGGCGGCGTCGTCCACACGCACAGCCTTTACGCCACGGCCTGGGCGCAGGCGCGGCGCAAGATTCCCTCCTACGGCACCACGCAGGCCGATTACTGGTTTGGGGACGTGCCCTGCACGCGATTGTTGACGCCCCGGGAAATCAAAAATGATTACGAAAAAAACACCGGCCGGGTCATCATGGAAACGTTCCGGAAATTGAATCCGCTGGAGCATCCGGCGGTGCTGGTGGCCAGCCACGGCCCGTTCACCTGGGGCCGGGACGTTCAGGAGGCGGTGCATAACGCCGCTATGCTGGAGTTCGTCGCGCGTCTGGCCGGCGAGACGCTGCGCCTCGCCCCCAAAACCCGGTCGATGCAGCGGGCCTTGCTCGACAAACATTTTCTTCGCAAACACGGGCCGGCCGCTTATTATGGGCAGAAATCAATTCCAACTTTGTGAGGGCGAACATGATCAACACTCCTATGAAACGAATCCTCCCAATCACGATGCTGGCGGCGGTGGTGGCCGGCACGATGGGGCTGACCGGCTGCGCCACCACGGCTGAAAAGGGCGACTCCATCACCGCGGCGCCGTTCGGCCGAATGCCCGACGGCACGCCGGTGGAAGTTTACACCCTGCGCAACCGCCTCGGGATGGAGGCGCGCATTCTGACCTACGGCGGCATCATCCAGTCGCTGAAGGTGCCCGACCGCGAGGGCCGCCTGGGCGATGTGGTCTTGGGCTACGACAACCTGGACCAGTACCGGACCAACAGCCCCTACTTTGGCGCGCTCATCGGGCGCTACGGCAACCGCATCGCCAAGGGTCAGTTCACCTTGGACGGCGTGACCTATCACCTGCCTATCAACGACGGACCCAATTCGCTGCACGGCGGCACCAACGGCTTTAACAACGTGGTCTGGACGGTCGAAAAGGCCGAAGTGACCCGCCGCGGACCGGAATTGAAACTCAGTTACCTCAGCCCGAATGGCGACAACGGGTATCCGGGCGATCTGAACGTCACCGCCACCTACACGTTGCTGGCGCGCAGGAACGAACTGCGCCTCGTTTTCCGGGCGACCACGGACAAGGCTACGGTGATCAATCTTACCGCGCATTCCTACTTCAACCTGACCGGACACGGGACCATTTTGCATGACCTGGTGACGATTCCGGCGGATCGGTTCACGCCGGTGGACAGCACGCTCATCCCCACGGGTCAATTGGAGCCTGTGGCTGGAACGCCCTTCGACTTCCGCAAGCCCACGCCCGTGGGCGGGCGGATCAACGAGGACAATCAGCAGCTCAAATACTGCGGCGGCTACGATCTGAATTGGGTGATTGACAAACCGCCGGGCAAACTCGGCCTGGCGGGGCGGGTCTATGATCCGATCACCGGTCGCGTGCTGTCCGTGTATTCCAACCAGCCGGGCGTGCAGTTTTACACCGGCAATTTTCTCAATGGCACCATGACGGGCAAGGGCGGCTGGGTGTATCAATTCCGGGATGCGCTCACCTTGGAGCCGCAGCACTTCCCGGATTCGCCGAACCACCCCGGTTTCCCCTCGACGGAATTGAAGCCGGGGCAGACCTACACCAACGTGATCCTCTACAAATTTTCGGTCGAAAAGGAATAATGTCCGCTCAAAACCAGTTTTCATTATGAAAAAAAAGCGTCTCCTCTCCCTGGCCTTGTGTGCGGCCGCAATCCTCGCCGGTTGCGGCAAGAAGGAAAATGAAACCGCCGGCGGCCCGGCGGCCAAAAAATTGAAGCTGGCCTTCGTCAGCAACAACGCGGCGAACTTCTGGACCATGGCCCGCGCCGGCTGCAACGCCGCCGCCAGGGAGTTGGGCAACGTGGAGGTGGATTTTCGCATCCCGGCCAGCGGCAGCGCCGCCGAACAGCAGCAGATCCTCAACGACCTGGTCGCCGCCGGCGTCAACGGCATCGCCGCCAGCCCGATTGACCCGGCCAACCAGATTGATTTCCTGAACAAGATCGCCAGCCAGACCCTGTTCATCACCACCGACAGCGACGCGCCGGGCAGCAAGCGGGTTTGCTACATCGGCACCGACAACGTGGCGGCGGGACGGCAGGTCGGGCAGCTCATCAAGGAGGCGATTCCGCGGGGCGGCAAGATCATGCTCTTTGTCGGCAAGCTCGACGCCCAAAACGCCAAGGACCGGCTGGCCGGCATCAAGGAGGCCCTGCAGGGTTCCAACGTCCAAATCCTGGACGTGCGGACGGACGACACCGACCCGGTCCGGGCGCAGAACAACGCCGCCGACACGCTCGTGAAATATCCCGACATCGCCTGCCTGGTCGGCCTGTGGAGCTACAACGGCCCGGCCATTCTCCACGCCGTCCGCAACGCCGGCCAGGCCGGCCAGGTCAAGATCGTCTGCTTCGACGACGACCCGGACACGCTGGCGGGCGTGGCCTCCGGCGACATTTACGGCACCGTCGTCCAGCAGCCCTACAAGTTTGGTTACGAAGCCATCACACGGATGGACAAATACCTGAACGGGGCCAAATCGGCGCTGGCCGGCGTGGACGGAAAAATTTTCATTCCCACCATCCCCGTCACCAAGACCAACGTCGCCGAAATCCAAGCCAAGGAGAAACAACTGCTGGGGAAGTGACCCCTCGTGAAGCGTCAAACCGTTGAAGCGTGAAAATGAACGGCCTCCCGGAGTTCCGACGCCTCGTCCCTTCCGCCTTGCCACGCTTCGACGCGCCATGACCGCCGCGCCCCTGCTCGAAATGGCCGGGATTTCCAGGCGCTTTCCCGGCGTGACCGCGCTGGATTCGGTCAACCTGCGGGTCGGCCGCGGCGAGGTCGTCGCTCTTGTCGGCGAAAACGGGGCCGGCAAATCCACCCTGATGAAAATCCTCGGCGGCGTCCATCAGCCTGACGCCGGCGAAATCCGGCTGGACGGCCGGCCCGTCAAGATTCACAACGTCAACGATGCCATCCGCCTGGGCATCGCCTTCATTCACCAGGAGTTGAACGTGCTGGACAATCTCGACGTGGCCGCCAACGTCTTTCTGGGGCGCGAGCCCAGAAAGGCCCTCGGGCTGATTGACCGGAAGAAGATCCACGCCGACACCGGGCCGTTTCTCCAGCGCCTGGGATTGGCGGTTTCCACCCGCACGCGGCTGGACCGGCTGCCGTTGGCGCATCAGCAGATGGTCGAAATCGCCAAGGCCATGTCGCTCCACGCGCGGCTGCTCATCATGGACGAGCCGACCTCGTCCTTGACGCTTTCGGAAACCAACCGTCTGCTCGAACTGGTCTGCGAACTCAGCGGGCAAGGCGTCAGCGTCATCTACATCTCCCACCGTCTGGGCGAGATAGACCAGTGCGCCGACCGCGTCCTGGTGCTGCGCGACGGCAGGAACGTCGGCGAACTGGCCCGCGGCGAGGCCACGCACGACCGGCTCGTCAGCCTGATGGTCGGCCGCGAGATCAAGAATTTCTACGTCCGGTCCGACGCGCCCAGGACGCCGGGCTTCTTCAAGGTGCGCAACGTCCGCTCCTCGCTCTTCCCCGACCGGACCGTCTCCTTCGACGCCGTGCGCGGGGAAATCCTCGGCTTCGCCGGCCTCATCGGCGCCGGACGCTCGGAGATGGCCAAGGCGCTCGTCGGCCTCGAACCGTCTCCGGCCAAAGAGATTGTCCTGGACGGCAAGGCAATCCCCATTCACACCGTGCGGGAGGCAATTGAACGGGGCATTTACCTGGTGCCTGAAAACCGGCGCACCGAGGGCCTGGTGGTGGAAATGTCTGTGCGGGAAAACGTGAGCCTGCCGTCGCTGAAACGTTTTGCGCGCGGCGGCCTGATCCAGCGCCGGCGCGAGCGCGACGCCGCCCTGCGCCAGGTCGAAGCGCTTCAGATCAAAACGCCGGACGTGGAAACGCGCGTGCTCAGTTTGAGCGGCGGCACGCAGCAGAAGGTCGTCCTGGCCAAATGGCTGGCCATGCGCCCGCGGGTGATGATTCTGGACGAGCCGACGCGCGGCATTGACGTGGGCGCCAAGGCCGAGATTTACCGGATCATGCGCGCGCTGGCGGCGCAAGGCGCGGCCATCCTGATGATCAGCAGCGACATGGAGGAGATCCTGAACGTGAGCGACCGCGTGGTGGTCATGCACGAGGGCCAGATCACCGGCTTGCTGGAGCGCGCCGACTGCAATGAACAAAACGTAATGCAACTCGCCGTGGGCAGGAAGATTGCCGCGGCCAAACCGCCGTTTGAAACTTGAACCGTCCGCCGTCCGCTTTCGCCTTCCGCCGAAGGCCCCTTCAAGCTGAGGGCGGAAGGCTGACAGCTGAAATGAAAAAAGAACTGGGCATTTTTATTTTGTTGGTCGTCCTGTGCGCCGTCACCACCCTGGAGAACGCGCGCTTTCTGTCCCCGGAAAACCTGATCAACATGGCCAACATCATCGGCATGTTCGGCATCTTTGGCATCGGCGCCGGCCTGGTCATCGTCACCAGCGGCATTGACCTGTCCGTCGGCTCCCTGATCGCGCTGATTGGCATCCTGCTGATCATGGCCCTGACGGAATGGCATTGGCCCTGGCCGCTGGCGGCGTTGTTCGTGTTGGGCGTGGCGATGGTGCTGGGCTGGGTGCACGGCTTTCTCATCACGCGCTTCCACATGCAGCCGTTCATCGTCACCCTGTGTGGCCTGCTGCTCTATCGCGGCCTGGCCCGCTTCATCGCCCAGGACACCACCATCGGCTTTGGCGACCTGCCCGGATTCGGGACGTTGCGGAGCCTGGCCAGCGGGCGGTGGCTCGGGGTGCCCATGCCCTTCGTTCTGCTGATCATCGTCTCCATCATCATGTGGTTTGTGTTGCACCGCTCGGTTTACGGCCGTTATCTGCTCGCGGTCGGGCGCAACGAGGAGGCGGCGCGCTTTTCCGGCATCAACACGCGGCGGGTCATCGCCAGCAGTTACGTGCTGGCGGGACTCCTGACGGGCATTTCCGGGATCCTGCTCGCCTTTTACACCAACTCCGTCACGCCCTCGACCCACGGAACGTTTTACGAACTCTACGGCATCGCCGCGGCGGTGCTGGGCGGGTGCAGCCTCCGCGGCGGCGAAGGCTCCATCCTGGGCATCCTCATCGGCACCGCCCTGTTGCAGGTGCTGCAAAACCTGGTCAACCTGCTGGGCATCCCCAGCTCACTCAACTTCGCCGTCATGGGCGCCGTGGTGCTGGTCGGCGTCCTGGCCGATCAAATCTTCAAACAGCGGGCCGCCTCCCGGACGAAATCCAGGTAGTCGGCATCCGGCCCGTCCCTTTCTGCAGTTGACGAACGGGGTGACTCAAGCGAAGCTGGGAATGCCGAATGGGGGCGCACTGGTTTCGACCTGGAAAATGCGCCGGAGGCGGCATGCCGAGGACGATGCGTTGGCCTCGTTAATCATCGCATCAAACAAAACAGCTAACGAAGAATTAGCTCTCGCGGCCTAATGCGCCGCGACGTCCGCCGGTGGACACCTGCTACGCCGGACGGACGCCACAGCAGGCATGGTTGACGGCGGGGACCGCGCGCCGTCGGCCGAGAAAATTGCATGCGGACTAGGCCTTGCGATTCGAGTCCGGACGCCATCGCACAGCAGAAAACCTTCTCTGGACTAAGCATGTAGTCGCGGCCGGTTTGTTGGCCAGGGACGCGGGTTCAATTCCCGCCGCCTCCACCAGTTTGAAGATTGTTCAGAAGCGTCTGACGTGTGGCGATTGGCAACAGTGGTTTTAGCCAATGAATTCCAGTGTTTTTTGAAGGAAACGGTTAAGGTTTGAGCGCGTAAAAAGCGGTTCGAGCCGACTTTTTTGAGGAATGACTTCAATTCCAACTCGTTTCTTTCTTTAACCCATTTTTGGGCTTGATTTGCCTCTAAAATGAAGTTTTTGAGGGGTTCGAGCCGATTTGCATGACTTTTCTCAAGAGCAACGATTCGTTGCTCCAAATCGGCTTTTTGAGGCACAAGGGGGTTTTTAAGTTCCTTGAACTCCTGAATCTCCAACGCGCCATTGGCGAACCCGTCATTGATTCGGTTAATCTTGGCTTTGACGGCGGCGAGTTCGGCTTTGAGCCGGTCAATCTGCGCCTGCCGTTCTTGGGAAGCCTCGGTTTCCCACGTTTCAATGCGGGCAAGAAACTTTTCCTTCCATTCGTCGGGAATGAGGACCAACTGCGCATTTCGCTTCACTTCCTCGGCGAATTTTTCCTGCCGGATGAAACTGCGGTCGTCACACCGCTGTTTCTTGTTTTTATGCGTGCAACGGTAGTAGTAATAACGGCGACCACTTCGTTTGACGTGCCGCTCGCCGGTGATGCAATAGCCGCACGATCCGCATGTGGCGAAGTTGAGAAAAGTGAATCCCTTTTCGCCTCGCTTCTTGCGCGGCTTGCCAACAGCAACCCGCGCAGCTTGAACCTC
>JAGWMQ010000018.1 GCA_028873125.1 Verrucomicrobiota bacterium
AAAGACCTCAATGGTCTTGCGCCAAGCCGCCTGTTGCGAGGAGTTGATTTCGCCCAGGTAAAGCACGTGCCGCTGCACCATCCTGCGTCCGCCATCGACGCGCCGGTTTTCGACCAGGCTCCAGTAGTGGTGCTCCTTGCCATCTTTGACACTACGAAAAACGGCTCAAACATCCGGCGGCGTTGCCGTTGCCACTGCCTCGCCATTGCCGGGACACGGATCGGGTCTTCGGCGAGAAATTTCGCCGGATGTCCTGCCGGATGATTCGCGGTCATCGCGCGTTCGTCTCGCGGGACTCCGCCCGTCCGGCGGCGAGATTTTAGCAAGCCGCAGAATCCTTCGGTTACGAAGGGGTAAGGCTTGTTTTGCCCAAGGGAGCATTTCCATGACTAGCCACTGCGCTGACTCTGGAAAATTATTGCACACGATTTTTCGCGCCTCGTAAAAATAACCGTGCAATTTGGTGGTGCAATTCGTGATGCAGTTTTGAATCCCATTGGCGATTGCCAGTTTACGTCCGCGCCGGACAGAAGGGTTGCGCTTGGATGGAAAATCCGGTAGATTAGCCCACGATGAAAGCGGTTGCATTAACAGCCCATTTTGACGGCGAGAAAGTTCAGTTTGACGAACCCTGCCAACTTGACCCGAATGCGCGGCTGGTGGTCGTGGTGCTGCCACCCGATGATGAACGCCACGCTTGGTCGCGATTTTCAGCCGGTCAGTTGGCGAAAGCTTACGGCGACAACGAGCCGGAATACACCACCGCTGACGTGCGCCCATGACCGAAGGTGACATCGCCCTGGCCCCGTTGCCCCAAGCCGACGGCCAGATCAAAAACCGTCCCATTGTTTTGCTCCGGCGATTGCCTCCCTTCGGCGATTTCCTTGTCTGTGGCGTGAGCACCCAACTCCACCAGCGAGTTGCTGGTTTTGACGAAACCATTGTGCCGGCTGACAATGAATTTGCCGCCAGCGGTCTCAAGGCGGCGTCGCTTATTCGGTTGGGCTTTCTCGCGGTGCTGCCAGAATCGGCGCTGCTGGGAAAAATCGGCTCGCTGTCGTCCGAACGCCAGCAACGACTGCTGGCCAACCTTTGCCGCCATCTGAGTTTGCAAGACCAGCCTGGCTCAAAGAAATAACCGAATGCAGACTGCGCTGACTCTTTGGACGATACCAATCCAGCACGGCCTGTGAGGGAATTTTGGCTTGGTTCACCAGGATTCAAGTTCATGCTCGGCATCCATAGTCGGTTCGTCAGTCTGGCGTCCGTATCGCGGCCGCAGCGGTTGCCAGCCTCGCCAGCGCGTTTTTCCTGAGCGGCGATCCAAAGTCCGCAGCCAGCCCGAATCCCCGGCCTGCGAGCGCATTAAATTCGATCTGGACGCGCTCATGTTCTATGTCGGGTTAAAGTTCATGGCAAAAATTATTCCGCCGATTTGACGATGGCGAGAATTGCGGCCTTGAGTGGAGCCGGGAGTTTTTCCCAAGCATTGACTACTTTGGACAAATCGTGCCTCGCCGTGACCGCCTCTTGTGAGGCTATTTGTGAGGGTGAAGCCGTTTTAGCCGCGTCGTTATTGAATTTGTGGCAGGTTCGAGCCCCGCCACTCCCGCCACGTTCAACAGTGTGGCCATTGGTGACGAGAGATGTCACAACGCGACTTTCGTCAATGGCCATAATGCTTTTTTCATTTTTTCCCCGCCGTTCACTGTGACAGCCGATGACTCACTTTGACCGTTTGCGACCAAAATTTGTGAGGCTATTTGTGAGGCTCGCTCCGTGAAGTTTGGCAACGCATCAAACGCTGACCAAGTGCCAAGCAAATTTTCGTCAGTGTAAATTTTATCTGTCAGCCTTCGGTCGCTGTGTCGCATGAGCGCCAACCGCTTCAAATCCTGGTGCGTCGGCGAGAGCATCAACTCCTGATTGAAGCAAGGCCACAGGTTCCAGAGCAAATACTGAATCCGCCGCGCGTCAAAGCCCTCCGGACCGGCGTCAGTCGGAGCGACGATGAACGGCAGAGGCGTGCCGAAGCATTGGCACTGGTGCGCTTCGAGGGCGCGCCACAGGCCGAGATCCTTGTGAATGTCTTCCGCCCATTCCACCAGCAACACAGCCACGTCGCTCCAGACCGCGTCCGGCAGCCGGCACCGAATTGATCAACTTTTCGACAAGTGCGGCATCTGGTCGGTTCTGCTGGTTGCCAATGGTGCTGAAATTATTTTCCCTGTCTCCGTAGAGTCGCCAAACACGCTTGTCATTCCAGAAACCCGCGTCATTTAAGACGCGGACAACTTCCATTTCGCTATCCGCTCGCATGAGCGCAAGGCAAAGCTCTTTCTTCTGATTATTATTCATTTATTCCTCATCATTTTAGTCATCCGATTTTGATTTCCTTTTCCAGTGCTTTGAATTCAGGGTCGCCTGTAATCAATTCGGCCTTTTTTTCCTTCGCCAAGGCGGCGGCAAAGGCATCGGCCAGGCTGATGCGGTGACTGGCCTTGAAGTCGGCGGCGGTGTCTGCCAGCGCGAGCGTGGTGGGCACGAACTCGACCGGAAGCGAACCCAATGACGCCGCAACTTCCTTCCATGCCTCCCTGCCATCTTTGCGCAGCACGATGTATTTGACCTCGGCGTAATTCACTTCGGTCATAAACATGGGCATGTCTCGGCGGCTGGCTTTTTCGAGCAAGCTCTGGACAAGTTCGGCCCCGTCCTCGTCGCGCAAGTATGCCAGCAGCGCGAAACTATCAAGCACCTGTGACGCCATGTTTTGCCTCCTCCAGTTCGCGCTCCTGTTGCTTGTGCTCCGCCCATTCCTCGGCCAGCGGCTTTTGTCCGGGCCGGCGCTTTAAGATGCCGCGGGCGCGCCGGATGGTTGCCGCCGTCACGGGTTTCAACAAAATGCCTTCAGAAGTCGCCTCCACCACGGCGCGCGTGCCGTCTTCGATATGGAATTCCTTTCGCAGCCGCAGCGGAATGACCACCTGCCCTTTGGTGGTGAACCAAACCGTGTCAGTTTTTGTTGTCGTGCCCATGTATGAATCCTACCAGAAATAAAAAGTCCGTCAATACTATTTTAGTAGGAATAAATAATAAATATGGATTATACTGCTGTTGTCTTACAACTCGCCGACGAGCGATTCATTTTGCCGCCGATTGGTTGAAGCGTTTCTCGAAATCACCGCCGGCGCGGTGGTCGCGGCGGAGATTTCGCCGGCCGCTCAAGGCCAATGCATAAATCATCCGGCAAACCGCGCCTTCAGTTCCTCGGTCTGTTGAGCAAACTTGCGCGGGTTGGACTTCTTGAGCTTGGCAAGATTCTGGAGCTTCCATTGCATCGCCGGCAACTGCGAAAGATGCGGACATTGCCAAGCCGGGCGCGACCCGAGTATGCTGTGCGCATGAAACAGTTCATTCCGCTCGCGGCTCTGATGCTGGCTGTCGCGTTGCCGCACGCGCAGGCGCAGGAGGGGCCTGACGACCAATATGTGATCATTTACAGTTTGATGAACCAGGCCGACTCGGTGCGGGCCTCCGGCGATGCGGCGCGCGCGCTGTCGGATTACGCCGAGGCGCAGGCCGAGTTGCAGAAATTCCAAAAGACGTTTCCCGATTGGCATACCAATGTCGTCGGCTTTCGTTTAAATTACCTGGCGCAGCAAATCGCGGCGGTGACGCCGCTGTTGCCCGTGGCCCACGCCCCTCCGCCCACGGCAAACACCAACGCACCGGTCCCCGCCGCCCAGGTGGAGTCGCTCGAGGCGCAATTGAGCGCGCTGCACCAGAGGGTCCAGGTCCTGGAGGCGGACAATGCCACGCTGCAGGCCAAGCTCAAGGAGGCGCTGGCCGTGCAACCGGCGTCGGTGGACCCGCGCGAACTGGCCCAGGCGCGCGGGCAAATCAATTCGCTGACGAAGGAGAACGATTTGCTCAAAGTCGGCCTGGCCCAAGCCCTGGCTGCGGCCACCAATGCTGCGCCGCCTGCGGCCGGCCGGCTGGCGGAGGCGGAAAGACAATTGAAAGCGGCCACCGCCCGCGCCGACAAACTGGCCCGGCTGAACCGGTCGCTTCAGGACAAACTGCAGACGTCGCAGGCCGATGCGGCCGCCGCTGCGGCGTTGCGCGATGAAAACGAGGTGTTGAAGAAGCAACTGGCCGACTTGAAGTCCGGCGCGAGCGCGTCGTTCGGCGCGGACGACGCGAAGCAGGCGCTGGCGCAGGCGCGGGAAAGAATCGCCTCGCAGCGGCACCAGGCCGACATGAGCGCGTTGGAGAAGACGGCGCTGGAGAACCGCGTGCGTCAACTCGAGTCGGCCGCGAAGGCGCGGGTGGCGAACGCGCCGTCATCCGGGGACGACGCGAAATTGAAACAGGAAGTGGAGACGTTGCGGGCGCGGGTGGCCGCCGATGAAGCGAAGCCGGTTCCCTACACGTCCGAAGAGTTGGCGCTGCTCAGAACATCCGCTCCGCCGCTCCAGGCGCCCAACCGCCTGGAAGCGCCGGTGCCGGCTGGAGACTCGTTCGACCCCGGCACGCTGGCCGCCGAGGCGCAGGGCTATTTCTCGGCCCGACAGTTTGACAAGGCCAGGTCGGTGTGCCTGGAAATTTTGCGGCGCGATCCGAAAAACGCGCGGGTGCTGGCCAATCTGGCGACGATTGAAATCGAGTTGAACCAACTGCCCGACGCGGAGCGCCACATCCGGGCCGCGCTGGCTCAACGTCCGGACGACGCGGGCGACCTCGCCGTCCTCGGGCACCTGCAGATTCTCCAGGAGAATTACGATGGCGCGGTCAGCACGTTGAGCCGCGCGGCCGGCCTCAACCCGAAAAGCGCGGAGATTGAAAACTATCTGGGCGTGGCCCTGGCCCAAAAGGGCCTGCGCCGGCAGGCCGAGACGGCCTTGCGCAAGTCCGTACTCCTGGATTCGAGCTACGGTGACGCGCACAACAATCTGGCGATGATCTATCTGAGCGACGATCCGCCCGAGCCGATGTTGGCGCGCTGGGAGTATCGGAAGGCCCTGGCCGCCGGGCGTCCGCGAAATCCGGGTCTGGAAAAAATGCTGGCCGAAAAGGGCGCGCCGGTGAACGAATAACCGGCAGACCCGAAATAGGGGTCAAATAGAAGACATGTGGTGACACGGTGGACCGAGCGCCTATCGTTGAAGCACGTGGCCGGAGTATTTGCAGCCTCCAGGGCGCCGTCCGGTTTGGCTGCGGGTGGATCGGTTATTGGGGGCATATCGGATTCCCAAAGACAGCGCGGCAGGACGCCGGCATCTGGCGGAAGTGATCGAGCAGCGTCGGTGCGCGGAAGGCGGTGGCAGGTTCAAGGCCATCCGGCACGGGTGGTTTCTTCGGAGCGATGCTATGAAGCAGGAATTGCCGGCCCGCGCGTCGGAAAAGACGGGCCGATGGCATTACGGCGAGGTGGTGCGGGAGTTGGCGGAAGCGAAGGCGGAGCGGATGGCGCGGGAGGAACTGGCCAGACGGAACTGGGATGAAGAAACTTTGTTGGCGCGTCGCAAAGGAGACTCCGCAAAGGTGGCCATTGCCCAACGGTTGCGCCGGGAGACGACGATGACATTGGCGTGGGTCGCGGAACGTCTGAAGATGGGTGCAAGGACGCATCTGGCACACCTGCTTTACTGCCATGGACATGCCGGGAAGAAGAAAGCAAAATACTATTGACCGCCCCCTTTGATTTATTCGCACCCAGTAAAACATGTTCCGGCAGGCCTTCCATGAATTGACGGTTTCGACGCGCGGGCGCGGGCTTTACGACCTCACCGGCGAAGTGGCGGAGTGGGTGAGGCGCAACCGGTTCAGCGGCGGCCTGCTGACCGTCTTTTTGCGGCACACGTCGGCCTCGCTCTTGATTCAGGAAAACTCCAGCCCGGACGCGCGGCGCGATCTGGAGGCGTTTTTCGCCCGGCTGGCGCCCGACGGCGATCCGCTCTTCGAGCACACCCTCGAAGGCGCCGACGACATGCCCGCGCACATCCGCACGGCGCTGACGGCGGTGACCGTGGGCGTTCCGGTGCGGAGCGGGCGGATGGCGCTGGGAACGTGGCAGGGGATTTATTTGTGGGAACACCGCCGACGCGCGCACGCGCGACGGGTGACCCTGCATTTCATCGGCGAATGAAATCCGGAGGACGCGGCGTCGCTGCGCGGGCGCGTTCAATAATTTTCCATTTTTTTGATTTTTGTTTGACCTGCCTCTAAATTTGCTCTAACCATCGCGGGTCGCCTTGCAAGACCCACACGGCGCAGGCTGGGGCGTGCAGGCTCGCGGAAGCGACGCAGTCCATGTTAAACGCAAAGTCATTTCTGACGGCGGATTTTGGGGCGGGCAGCCTCAAGCTGGCCGAGTTTGAAATCACCGAGGCCGGCGGATTGAGTCTGAAACAGTTCACCATCAAGCCGCTGGGATGGGAAGGCTCCCAGGACGCGGCGCGCAGCGACCTCCTGCGCAAGACGCTGCGCGAGGCGCTCACCGAGACGGGGAGCCATTGCCGCCACATCAACGTCTGCGCCCCGGGGTTCCAGGTGTTTTCCAAATTCGTCAAGCTGCCGCCGGTGGATGCCGGCAAGGTGACGCAAATCATCCAATACGAGGCGCAGCAGAACGTGCCCTTCCCGCTGGCCGAGGTGGTGTGGGATTACCAGATTCTCGGGTCCAGCGCCGGCGGGGAGCTGGAGGTGCTGCTGGTGGCGATCAAATCGGACGTGGTCGAGGGCCTGTTCCGCGTGGCCGAGGAGGCGAAGTTGCGGCTGGAGGTGTGCGACGTCTCGCCGGCGGCGCTCTGCAACGCCTTCCGCTACAACTACGGCGACCTGGAGGATTGCACGCTGCTGTTGGACATCGGCGCCAAGACCAGCAACCTGCTCTTCTTCGAGCGGGGCAAGGTCTTTTCGCGCGGCATCAACCTGGGCGCCAATTCCATCACCCAGGATTTCGCCAACGAGAGCAAGTTGAAGTTCGAGGTCGCCGATCAGATCAAGGTCAAGGAAGGCTTCGTGAGCCTGGGCGGCGCCTATGAGGAGCCGGAGAACCCGCATCAGGCGACCATCTCCAAGGTCGCGCGGCAGTTCATGACCAAGCTGCACATCCAGGTCAACCAGACGATCCAGTTTTACCGCGGCCAGCAGGGCGGCTCGGCGCCGCAACGGTTGTTCCTGGCCGGCGGCGCGTCGGTGATGCCCTACACGGCGCAGTTTTTCGCCGAGAAACTGAACGTGCCGGTGGAATACTTCAACCCCTTCCGCAACGTGCAGATTGACCCGGCGGTGAATCTGGAGGAACTGGCGCGCGCGGCGCATTCGCTGGGCGAGGTCGTCGGCCTGGGGCTGCGCAACCTGGCCAACTGCCCGGTGGAAATGAATCTGATGCCCGAGAGCACGCTGCGCTGGCGGACGTTCAACGAAAAGAAACCGTATTTCATCGCCACCGTGTTCAGCCTGGTGCTCGTGGCGCTGGCGGTGGGCTATTTGTTTGAAAAGCTGGCCACCACCAAGGAGGAGCAACTGGCCAAGCTCCAGCCCGAGGTGCAGAAGGAACAGGACCGGAGCAATCGCTTCAACCAGGCCTATGACCAGTTGAAGCGCGTCAGACAACAGGCCGATCAGGTTACGGCCTGGATGGCAGACCGCTTTTACTGGGGCGACCTCCTGGCGCAAATGCGCCAGGCGCTGATTCGCGCGGAAAACGATGCTCAACAGCGCCTGGCCGCCGAGCGGCCCGGCGTGCAGGCGGGCATCTGGATCGAGCAGATGTATGCGTTGGGGCTGGCCCCGGCCGCCGGCGGCGCGAATCCGGCTTATCCCGGTTCCACAGGCATGCCCATGCCCCCGGGGCCCATGCCCGGCGCGCCTGAAATGGACAATCCCCACATGCGGGCCACGATGCCCTACGGTCCCCAAGGCAATCCCTATGGGGCCTATGCCAACCCCGGCGCCCCGGCCAATCCCTACGGCGCTGCGGCCGCGCCGCAGCAAACGCCCGGCGCCACCGGTCCGACCAACGCCGTCACCCTCATCTGCCGTGCGGTAAGCCTGGCGAATGTGGACCCTTCGGCGGACAAGGGCACGGCGTTTGACGTCCAGAGCGAGTTGAAGGCCTGCCCCATGATCGATCCCAAGGGGACGGAGTTGAACGGCCTCTTCACCGCCGCGGACCTCTCGGGCACGTTCACCTTCGGCGTGACGGTCGCGCTCAAAAATCCGCCGACTTTCTAGCATGGCCTGGATCAAGCGAAATTTGTTTTTTGTCATTGGCGGCGTGGTGGCCGTGCTCCTGCTGGGGCTGGCGGGGTTTTACGATTTCAAAAACTGGGAACGCAACTCCAAGGCGCTGGCGGCGTTGAATGAGGCCTACCAGACGCTGCGGCAACTGGGCAGCCAGACCCCTTCGCCCGGCAACGACGAGGTGAACAACATCGCCGCCGCCCGCCAGCAGACCCAGGAGGTGCGGGCGTGGATTGCCCGGGCCAGCCAATACTTTCAGCCCGTGCCGCCCATCCCGCGTCCGGCCAACGGGGCGCTGACCAGCAAGGACTTTGCCGACGCCCTGAGCCGCACGGTGGCCCGGATGCAGGACGAGGCCGCCGCGGCCAGCGTGGCCCTGCCTGCTCAATTCAGCTTCTCCTTCACCGTGCAACAGCAGGGCCTGCGGTTTGCCCCGGGCAGCCTGCTGCCGCTGGCGCAGCAACTGGGCGACGTCAAGGCGATTTGCGACATCGTCTTTGACGCCAAGGTCAACGCCCTGGACGACGTGCGCCGCGTGCCGGTTTCGAGCGACGACCTGACCGGCCCACAGGGGGATTACCTGCAGGACACGGCCGAGACCAACGCGCTGGCGGTGTTCACGCCCTATGAACTGACGTTTCGCGGCTTCAGCCAGGACGTGGCCGACGTGATGTCCGGGTTCGCCTCGTCGCCTTACGGATTCATCGTCAAGGGGATGAACGTGCAGCCGGCCTCCGCCGCCTCGGCGGCCCTGGCCGGAGCGGAAACGCCCGGCGGGCCGGCCGCCTACGGCCAGACCTACAATCCGCCGGGTCAGCCGTATGGTCAGCCCTTTGACCGGCGCTATGGTCGGCCCTATGAAACGCCCTACGGCGCGGGGTATCCTCCGGCGACGCCCGCCTATTCGGGAGGACTGCAGACCGTCATCAGCGAACAATTGTTGAGCGTCACCATGGAGATCGAAGTGGTGCGACTTTTGCCGCAGAAGTAAGCGCATGGATTTTATCAAAAAACATTACGAGAAGATTCTGCTCGGTGTGGTGCTGCTGGGACTGGTGTTCGGGCTGGTGTTCCTGCCGCTCTACATCATTCACGACCGCACCGCGCTCGCCGCGGCGTCCAGCAGCGTCATTTCCCACGTGGCCAAGCCCCTGCCGCCCGTGGCTTTGGCCGGGGAGAGCAACGTCATCCGGCGGCTGGAGACGCCCTATCAGTTGAACTTTGAAACCACCAACCGGCTGTTCAACCCGGTCCAGTGGCAGAAGGCCGCCGACGGACATCTTATCAAGATTGTCCGGGGCAACGAAGTCGGTCCGGATGCCGTCGTCGTCACCCGCATCATTCCGCTCTACTTCATCCTGAGGCTCGAATCGGTGGACACCAATCCGCCCGGCGTGCGCTATGGCATCAGTGTGGAGCGCCAGGCCGCCCGAGTGGCCTGGCGGCGGGCGCCGCGGCCGCTCTTCGCTTCGGTGGGCGACAAGAACGAGGTGTTTGGCCTGCTCTCGGTGCAGGGACCCCCGGACGCCCCCACCAATCTGGTGCTGCAATTGAGGGACACCGGGGAGACCGTCAACGTTTCCAAGGACAAGCCCTATCGCCGCGTGGATGGCTACATGGCGGATTTGAAATATCCGCCCGAGGGCGGAAACTGGCCCGGTCGGCGCGTGGGCGACCAACTGAGATTTGCGGGCGACGTGTATAATATCGTTGCCATCGGACCGGATGATGTGGTATTATCCGCGGGTTCAAACGAGAAAAAAACGACGTTGCATTACAGTTCCCAATGACATCCGTTCCGAGCGGCGCGGCGTTTGCGCGCGGCGTCCGTCCGGCCAACCTGATTTAATTTATCATCCATGACAAAAGCCGTTTCTGTCTCCCTGGGTTTCATCCTCCTGGTGACCGCCGCCGTGGCGCCCGCCCAGACCAACTCCACCGAACTGGCCGTCAACCGCGCCCTCTTGAATCAGGCCAACACCATTCTCCTGCGCCAGAAACTCGTCCAAGCCCGGGAAGCGGTGGACCGCAAGGACCTCATCGCCGCCGCCGAGCTTTACGAGGAAGCCTGGTCGCTGGTCCAGGAAATTGGTTCGGGCATTGATGTCGAAACTTCGCAGACCGTTTCCGGCCTGGTGTCCGTCCGGCTCGAACTGGCGCGCCGGGCGCAGGAACGCCGTGATTATCGCGCCGCCGACGAACAGGTGTCCCGCGCGCTGAAAGTGGCCCCCCACGATCCCGAGGCCCTGGCCTTCAAAAAGCAAAACGACAAGATCCTCGCCTCGCTCCGGGGGCAGATCCCCGATGTGGCCACCCAGGAGCAGTTGCCCATGCTTCGCAAGCAAAAGACCGACGCCGGCACTCTGGCCCGCGACGGCCAGATGCTCTACGAAATGGGCAAGTATGAGGACGCCCAAGTCAAGCTCGAACAGGCCCTGGCGCTGGACCCGAACAACCAGGGCGCCTATTACTATTTGAACCTGGTCAAGCAGGCCGAATTCTCCCGCGCCGAACGGAAGAGCGCGGTGGACAACGAGAGCCGGCTGGTGAAAGTCGCCGAGGCCTGGCAGCGGCCCACCCCCACCGTCCCCTTGCCCGTGCCCAACCCGTATGCCGACAACTCGCTCGTTCACACCGGCCCCGGCCGCGAAGCCATCATGGACAAATTGACGCGCATCCGGCTGGACTCGTTCGGCACCGGACCGCAAGGCCTGCCGTTGAGCGAAGTCGTCCACAACCTCAGCGAGCAGTCCAAACTGCGGGACCCGGACAAAAAGGGCATCAACTTTCTCATCAATCCGAACGTGGACATGTCCACCTCCTACGAGATGCAAAGCAACGCTTTGAGCAGTCCCTACGGTCCTAATGTTCCGAACGTCGCCCCCGGCGGCGGCGCCCCGGGGGCATTCCCCGGCGCCGCCCCCACCATCAATCCGCAGACGGGCCTGCCGATGGCCGCGACGCCGGCGCCCTCCGAGCAGCCGGTGGATGTCAACGGGATCATCATCAAGATTGATCCGCCGCTGACCGACGTGCGGTTGGCCGACGTGTTGGACGCCGTGGAGCAGGTGGCTGCCCAACCCATCAAATACACCGTCACGGATTATGCCATCGTGTTTTCGGCCAAGGGCCCGGAGACACCGCTGCTCTTCACCCGCACCTTCCGCGTGGACCCGAACACGTTCTACCAAGGTTTGGAAAGCGTCAGCGCCTTCACCTTCGGCAGCACCTACAACACCAGCGGCGGCGGAGGCGGCTTGGGTGGTGGCGGCGGCGGCGGCGGCGGCGGTCAGAATGGCCAGAACGTCACCGGCGCCGTCGTCCCTGTGGTCAATGTGGCGCCCGGCTCGGGTAATCTCCGCAACCAAGGGGGCACCGGCGGCGGTGGCGGTGGCGGCGCCGGCGGGCAAGGCGCCTACAATCCCCTGAGCAACATCGGCGGTGTTGGTGGCGCTGGCGGGGCGGGAGGCGCCGGCGCGGGCAATGTGACCCAGCAAGGCGGCTTGCGCTACGTGACCACCGTCAATCTGGCGTCCGATGTCAGCGTGGCCGCCCGGGACTTTTTCAGCACGCTGGGCGTGGACTTGAGTCCGCCCAAGAGCATCTTCTTCAACGACCGGCTCGGATTGTTGTTCGTCCACGCGACCATGCAGGATTTGGATACCATCGAAGGGGCCATCCAGGCGCTCAATCAGGTGGCGCCGCAGGTCCACATCAAGTCCCGGTTCGTGGAAGTCCAGCAGAATGACAACGCCGGACTGGGCTTCGATTGGTATCTGGGCCAGTTCAACGTCGGCGGCCATTCCGTGGTGGCCCAGGGCGGCAACGCCGGAAGCCTCAACGTGCCGCCGTCGGCAGCCAACCCGACCGGCGGGTTCCCAGGCAACAACACCGTCGGCACGGTGGCCGGGACGGTGCAGAGCCTGACCCAGGGCCTGAATAATTCCAGCCTGCCCGCGGTGGGCACCATCACCGGCATTCTGACCGATCCCAATTTCCAGGTGGTCCTCCACGCCTTGGAACAACGCCAGGGCTTTCAGGAACTGGCCGAGCCGGAAGTGACCACCACCAGCGGACGCCAGACCGAAATGCGGGCGACGACCATCCAGACCATCGTCACCAGCTACAGCTTCCAGCAAGGCACCGCGGCAACTACCACCGCCGGCACTCCGTAAACCAGCAGCTTGATTGCCAACGTAAAATGAAAAGATATTCCGCCTTCGCATTCTTCCAGGACGCGCTTCGGGCGCTCGCCCTCGTGGCCGTCCTGGCGGTCGCCGTCCCGGCTCGCGCCCAGGTCAACACGTTCACCCCGGGCACCTCGGCCGTCATTCCCCAGGAACAACAGATTGAAACCGGCCCCGTGCTGGACGTGGTGCCCTACGTGCTGTCCGACGGTTACACGATCAACCTGACCTTGATCCCGTCGCTGACCGAATTCAGCGGCTACGCCGCGCCGCCGCCGGTCTCCAACGTGACCGGCGGCCTCAACGTGGTGCAACTGCCCACCATCCTGCCCACCTTCACCGTGCGCCAGGTGGTCACCACCGTCAACGTCTGGGACGGCCAGACCGTCATGCTGGGCGGGCTGATCTCCTCGCAGGACACCGACGAGAAGGACAAGGTGCCCGTCCTGGGCGACCTGCCCCTGCTGGGAAAACTGTTCCAGAGCCAGAGCAAGGTTTCCAAGAAAATGAACCTGATGATTTTCGTGACGGCCACCATCGTGGACCCGGCGGGCAACCGGGTGCATTCTGACGACGAACTGCCCTTCGCGCAAAGTTCCATCCCGCCCCAGCCGCCCGGGGCCGGACAGGGGACCGTGACCACGCAAACCGTGCCGTTTTCCAACCTGCCGCAGCACTGAACCGCCAACCTTATCCGACGACTTGTGGAGCGCCTGCTGATCATTGATGGACACGCCTACGCCTATCGCGCCTTCCACGCGATCCGCGGACTGCGCTCGCCATCCGGACGCCCCACCAACGCCATTTACGGCTTCATCAAGACCCTGGCCAAAATCCGCGCCGCCCTCGAGCCGACCCATTGCATCGTCGTCTGGGACGGCGGCCTGAACGCCGAACGCGTGGCCGCGCTCCCTGAATACAAGGCGCAACGCCCCGAAATGCCCGACGACCTGCCGCCGCAGTTGGACGAGATCGTCGCCTGGCTGAACGCGGCTGGGGTGGCCTCCTTTTGCCGCCAAGGCGTCGAGGCCGACGACTACATCGCCTGCCTGGCCCGTCACGCCGCCGCCGCCGGCTGGCAGACCGTCATCGCCAGTTCGGACAAGGACTTCATGCAACTGGTTTCCAGCCGCGTCGGATTGCTCAATCCCAACGACAAGACCGAGGCCGTCTGGACCGGCGAGCAGGTCCGCGCCCGGACCGGCGTCGAGCCGGCGCAGATCGTGGACTGGTTGAGCCTGACCGGCGACCATGTGGACAACATTTCCGGCGTGCCCGGCATCGGCCCCAAGACCGCCGCCGAACTGCTGAACCAATTCGGCTCCATTGATGAACTGTATGCGCGGCTCGACGAGGTGAAGTCGGAGAAGCTGCGCGCCGCGTTGCGCGCCGCGGAAGGCGACGTGCGGCGCAACCGCGGCCTGGTCCGGTTGCGCGAGGATTTGCCCTGCGACTTTTCACCGGAGGCGCTCGCCCCAAAAGCGGAGGACGCCGCCCGGTTGCGCGAGTTGTACCGGCGCTGGGGGTTCAAAACGCTGCTGGCGGCCCTGGAGGAGCCGGCGCCGGAGCGCCAGGCGGTCCTGATTTAGATCATGAATTTACAAGGCAAGAATTTGGGAAATAGGTTTGGACAGGGCGGAGCGGCTTATTTACGCTCCCATCCGTTGCTTATGTCGCTGTCGTCCGCCCGCAAGGCCTCTCTTTGTTTCGGGTTGTTGTCGGCCATTTCCACCGTTGCGTTTGCCCAGACCAATTACTACGCCCCCAACGGCGCCGAGTATGCCGTCGCCGGTTCCCTGGCGGGCGACCAGATGTTTCCCGATGCCGCCGTGTCGCCCGCCGGCGGGTTTGTGGTGTGGCAGGACAACGTCACCGACGGCGACGGCTGGGGGGTGAGCGCCATGCGGCTGAACGGTTCGCTGTCCGGCTCCGGCGGCTCGTTCCGCGTCAACGTGCATGGCGCGGGCGATCAGGAGCATCCCCACGTGGCGCTGCTCAAAAACGGCGGCGCGGTGTTTGTCTGGCAGGGCGGCCCGCCCAGTTTCCAGCACATTTACGCCCGGTTCCTTTCGCCGAGCAACACGTTTTTGACGGCTAACGACGTCCTGGTCAACGCCTCCACCAACAATTTTCAAGTGGCACCCGCCGTGGCGGTGTTGACCAACGGGAACGTCGTCATCGTGTGGGCCAGTTATGACGAGGCCGGCTCCAACAGTTTGTTGGACGTTTATGGCCGGATTTTCTCGCCCGCCGGCCAGCCGCTCACCGGCGAATTTTTGATCAACCAGTTCATCGCCTACAACCAGCGCACGCCGGCGGTGGCGGCGTTGGCCAACGGCGGCTTTGTCGTCGCTTGGGTTTCCGAGCAGGAACGCTCTACGGCGCCGAACTGGGTGACCAACTCGACCTACTACACCGCCGCCAGCATGCCGCGGCCCAGCGCGGACATTTACGCGCGGCTTTTCGACGGCGGCGGCAATCCACAAATCGGCGAGTTTCTGGTCAACGCCGATTCCAATCCTGCGGCCAATCCCGCCGCGACCGCCGCGACCGACGGCAGTTACATGGTCGCGTGGGATGCGCATGACATGACCAACCCGACCAACAGTTGGGACATTTACGCCCGCTCCTTCACCAACGCCGCGGGCGGCCCGGTGACGCGCGTCAACACGCACGTTTACGGTGATCAATATGTGCCGCGCCTCTGCGCGCTGGGCACGGATTATTTGGTCGCCTGGACGAGCCTGGGCCAGGATGGAGATCGCGAGGGCGTGTTCGGACAATTTCTGCGCGAAAACGGCTCGCCCGCCGGCGTCGAGTTCCGCGTCAACACCACGGCCCTCGGCCAGCAAATGCAGCCCGTCGTCGTGTCCGACGGCGCCGAACAATTCCTGGCGGCTTGGACCAGCTTCACCTTCAGCCCGAGCAGCTTTGACTTGTTCGCGCAGCGTTACGACAACGTCGCGGCGGTGTTGCCGCCGATGGGCGCGCCGTTTGTCTATGCGCCGTTTGTGCTGAGCAACAACGTCTATCAGCCGGAGCTCGAGGTGTCGTGGCCGTCACTCCTGGGCATTTCCGTTTCCAATTACGAAATTTACGTGGACGGTTCGGCGACACCCATGGCGTTGATTCCCGGAACCGCCAACCGCTGGATCATGACCGCGGCAAACGGCTTGACCAACAACAGCACGCATTCCTTTGCGCTGGATTACGTGACCACGGACGGGCGGCGCTCGCCGATTTCGCCCCCGGCCGGCGGCGCGACGTGGAGCGGCTACAATTGGGGCGGCATTCCCTGGGAATGGATGCAGCAATACTACGGCAGCGACATGAGCAAATGGCCCGCGGCGGGCGCGGCGTTGGCGGCGGGCGGCCCGACGCTGGCCGAGGTCTTTTTGAGCGGCGGCAATCCGCTGGATTCCGGCACGTGGTTGAAGACGCAGTTGGAAAACACGCCAGAAGGACTGTTCCTGTCGTGGAACCCGGAACCGGGCTATACCTACCAGGTGCAGGTGTCCACGAACCTGAACGACTGGAGCAACCTGGGCGCGCCCCGGTTTGCGGCGGACAATACCGATTCGATTTACGTCGGCAAAGGCTCGGCGGGTTACTACCGCCTCGTGCTCTTGCGCCAGTGAAAAATTTGTATGCGGCAAAACAATTCAGTTAAGAATGGGGAGCGCAGCCGTCCCGGCTGCTCTGCCCGGCGTCGCGCCGGGCGGTTTGGGCACGGGCGAGACCTCCTCGACGACGGGCGCTGGGCGCGCGCGAGGCGCCCGGCGCTGCACGCCGGAGGCGCGTTCTCCCGGGAAACGTTTGCCTCGTTGGCGATGAGACGATGGACGCCCCTGTTTTTGTGTCTGCTGGCGTTGGCGTTCAGCCTGCAATCCGCATGGGGCTTTGCGTTGCTCGGGCCGGCGATCGGCGGCGGGCATGGCGGCGACGCTTGGGAACAGCCGGTGATTGGTTATGGCCTGCCCGGCGACATTGGAACGCCGAAGAACCTCGGCGAAGAATACCGCCGCAATGCACCGGTATTGTATTATGCTTATGACGCCAATTTCCTGGACTTTTTTGGATCCAATGGCGTCCTGGCGGTGGACCAAGCGATAGGCATCATGAACGGGCTGACCAATGTGGACAGCTATAGCCCTTCACTGTCGGAGTTTCCGCTGGAGGCGCAGCACCTCAATTATGCCGCCCAATCGCTCGGGTTGGTGGATCTGAGGTCAGAAGCCTTGACGCTGATGGCGGAGCAAATGGGATTAGCCGAGCCGGAGCGCTACACTTGGACGTTGCACGACCGAGATCTCCCCTCCGGCGGCACCTGTCCGATCGATGAGGAGTACCTGGTGGTGCAACGGAATTATGATTATGTGCCCAGCCCGCTCGACGAGATTCAGTATTCGCCTTATGTCAACAGCACGTTGTATAGCTTTTTCATCGTGGAAATATGCAGCGGCCCCAACCCATTGGCGGTGACCGTGCCCTTCTCGGTGGATCCCGAGGCGGATTCCTATACAGCCGTGGCCGGACTTGGCGTCGGATTGCCTTTAGGCAGCTTTTACACGGGCCTGACGCGCGACGACGTGGCGGGGCTGCGGTATCTGATGAGTTCAAATAACGTCAACTTCGAAAATCAGGCAGCGGGCAGTCTTTTGATGCACACCAACCTCAGCCAGTCCCAGTTGCTGCAAACGCTCGATCTGAACGCGCTGATCGCGGCGTCGAAAACGAACGATCCGGGAACGCTGGCGACGAATTTCCCCGGTTTGGTCGTGGTCAGTTCCTCCAACTACTTCACCGTGGGCACGATTACCAACTTGACGGCCTACTTCACCAACTACATCGGCTCGACCTTTGGCAGCCCGCCGGTGCTGGTCTTCGCCACCAATTACACCTATGTGCCGGAAACCAATTACGTGGACACGTTCGCGAACGTCGTGGTTGTCAATTCCAACGCCAACACCCGGGCCGTTTTGCAGACCGTCTACGTGACCAACTATCCAGGCTCGACTTTCGGGAGCCCGCCGGTGACCAATGTCGTCAACCAGACGATCGTTCTGACCAACGTGCCCTCGGGGGATTTCTTCATCATTCCGCCGGGCAGTTGCGGCCCCGAGATTGTCTCGACGCTGTTCACCAACGTGACGATCATCACCAACGTGCTGGCCACCGTCAGCACCAACGTGACCACCACCACCACCAACACGGCGGGCACGACCAATCTGACCCTTTCCGCCACCGTCAACCTCATCACCTATTTCACGAATCACTGGTTTGTCGTGTATCCTTGCACGCTTGAAACCAATGCGCCCGGTCTTTATGAAGGCATCGAGAACGTCAAGTTCGTGAAGGCCGACTATGACTCGTTGCTCGGACAGTATTTCCAGCCCATTACCAACATCTACACGATGACCTACATCACCAACAGCCAGACGTTCAAACGCAGTTTTGAGCGGGTCGTCACGGAACCGGATTTTCTCTTTTCTGCGCGGGACCAGGCGACTTCTCCCAGCGATACGATAATCGGGGCGAGTTATGCCCAGCGCAATCTGAACTTTGATGAAGGCCAAGTGCTGTTCGACTTGGCCGGGCCGGGGGTCATCAATTCTCCCACCGAGATCGCCTTTGACAAGGTGGGAGACGTCTTCTTTAACGGCCCATTGGCGCTTTACGGCTTTGCAACCAACCAGTTTCTGAACGAGCTCACGCAATTCTCCATTTTGGCGTGGGGGTCGTTCGACGGGACGACCAACACGCCGGTCGTCTATCCCAACGGCGCGAGCGTCCAAAACCTGGAAAACCAGATCCTGGTTCATATTGCGCCGACGAGCGTGCCCGATGGAACCAACGGCGTTCCGTATCCGGCGACCACGTTCACCGCGACGGGCGGCGCTTTCGTCCCCCCCTTCACTTGGTCGTCCGCGCCTGTGTCTGCCACGCCGACCGGCAATGCATCCGGATCAGGTTTGCCATTGGGGTTGGACTTGTCGTCGGGTGGAATCCTTTCGGGCACGCCAACCAATAATCCAACCGGCGTGTATGATTTTACGATTCAACTGACGGATCAAAGTTCGCGCTCCGTGAGCTGGAACTATTCCATCACCATTCACTGAACGCCATGAAGCCCAGCCATTTTCGTTCGCCGATTTCCCGCCGCCGCGTTCCAGGGTGCGCCGGCTTGACGCTGCTTGCCGCGTCACCTCAGTGCCCGGACATGTTCGTGCGCTCCGGGGCTGCGTTGCGGGCGTTCCCGGAAGATTCTCCGCGCAAGCTGTCCCATTTTGCCTTCCGGGTTCTCTGGTTGTTGAGTTTGCTGGCGGTTCCCGCCGCTTGGGCGGCCGAGCCATTCTACCAGAACAACGCCGTGCTCAGCTACTCGATTCAGAACAACCCCCCGCCGATCATTGACGGAAACAATTACACCACCCGCGCCTTTGACAACGAGAATGTCTTCGGTGTCACCTTCGATCAATTCCCGCTCAATCCCTCGTATTACGAAGCATGGAACATGCTCTACTATACCAACAATGGCACCATGCTGGCGGACAGCTCATTCATGACCAATGCTTACATCATTCTGGACTTCAGTTACGGGGCCGGCTTCCGATTTGACCTGCAAACCACCAATGTAATTCCCAACGCGCCGGCCGATACGTTTTATAACGCCGGCACGATCCACTGCAATTCACTGCTGGACCTTTTTAACAATTTTTTCATTTTCAGCGACCTGGGGGAATGCCTTGTTTCGGCGACCAACATCATCAATCCCGGCGTGGTTGAAGTCGGCCCGGCCGGTTTGATTGGCTTCAAGGGGCAGAATGTGGATTTGAGTCACGGCACGCTGAACCTTGAAGCGATTCAGAATTTCTTCACCGGCTTCGCCAATATCAGCGCCTTCGGCGCGGTCGGCGTGGATACCAACGGTGACTGGAATCCGGGCACGGATTTGGCGCCCAATTTTGCCGTTACCTCCCTGCCCTACGTGTTTGAAGCCTTTCCGGCCACGCCTTTTCTTCAACTGATCCCTGACAGCTCCGGGAGCAACATCGTGGTGCGGGCGGTTTTCATTGAAAATGACAGTCCCAACGCGCCCTACAACGTCTATTTCAACAGCGCCAATCCGCTCACGGTTGGTCCGGGCGGAGTCACCATCGAATGGACCGGCCACTACGTGGACCCGGCGACCGGCAATGAGTTCACCAATTACCTCTATCTGAACGACGACATTGTTGCGGGCGCGCAGACCAACGCCTTTGTCCAGGCCAACGGGGTGCCCAGCAATTTCACCTTCACTGAAAGCACCCAGAAACTGATTTTTCAGCCGCCTGCCCCCTCAGGCTTTGCCAATGTTTTCCCTGACGGAGCCATGACCAATGCCTACTCTTACGTCAACGCGCAGTTGATCCCCGTTTCGGTCCCGACCAACGCCAGCCTAAGCAACCCCAGCGGCGCACTGACCAACCTGCCCGGACGGATCCAGATTACCGCCAGCGGTCCCAACAGCCATTTGAACCTGGCCGCCGCCCAAATCATCGGGCCGAATTATTTGTTGTTAAGCTCCACGAATCAGTTCGACGGCAACGCGGGTTCGGCCATCGTCTCCCCTTACAGCGACATTTATCTGGGTGTCACCTCCCCGAGTCTCCCCAGCGCCAGCGTCCCCAATACCCGGGGAAACCTGGCCTTCACCAACCTGGTGGCACAGTATATCCCCAATTGGAACGGCACGGTGCTGGGTTGGAGCACGCGTTGGACCAATTCCATCAACGGCACCAACTGGGATTTCCGCGTCGAGATCGTCAAGAGCGCCCTGTCGCCGACGACGGCCTCGGTGGTGCAGGACTTGGTCCTCCACGCCACCAACAGCCTGGTGCTCAGCGACGCGCTCAACATCCTGCGCACGCTCTCGATTGATTCCCAAAGCCTGACGCTCACCACCAACGGCGCCGGCAACGGCGCGTCTTCGTTTGAGGGCGAATTGAATCTCCGCAACACAAGCATCCTATGGCATTCGGCCATCCCCAATCTCCTGTGGCTGACCAACAGCGGCGCGATCACCACCGGCAATCTTATCCAGTTCGGCAGCGCCACGCAGCCGGCGATCTCCTTTGTCAATCATGGCGTGGTGTCGGACCAAGGCACGCAGATTTGGACGGGCGATTTTGAAAACAGCGGAACGATCTCCAACAGCGTGGGCAACTTCGATCTCTACACGCAGACGGCCACGCTGACCAACGGCTTGATTCAGGCCGGCGGCATTGCCATCACGGCTGACAGCCTGGTGGTCAGCAACGTGTCGTTCCAGCCGGCGCGGTCGTTGACCTTGCAGGTGACCAATCTGCTGACCGACACCACCGTGACCAACGGCAACTTCTGGACGGTGGGCAGCCAGACGGGCGTCGGCGGCAATGGATTGGCGCTGCCGATCAAACCGCGCCTGGGCGATTTGCTGGGTACCACCATCGTCGGCTACGCCCCCGGCCCCAACAAGCAGGTGTTCAACACCTGGGCGGCCGACGACCGCGGCGTTTCGGTCGGCGGCTACACCAACAATGCGGCGATCGGGCGGCTGCTGTTGGATGCGCTGGGTTCGTCGAGTCAGTTCGTTTTTAACGGCGTGGTCCCCGGCAACGCACTCTACGTGGATGACCTTGAACTCTACGGTTACGCCACCAACACCGACCTGAACGGCGACTTCACGGCGCTCAACATCGCCAGCAACCTGGTGATTTATTACGCCCAGGCGGTGATGAACGGCGTGTCGGTCGCCGCAAAAATGAATCATCGGAACGGCGACCATCTGCGCTGGGTGGCGGCGTATGCCGGTTATTTCAGTTCCACCAATCTTGTCTATCCCGACGGCTCGACCAACACCGTCAACGCCGGGTTGGCAGCCAGCACGTCGGCCGATTCCGACGGCGACGGCATCGTCAACGCCGCCGACCCCACGCCGTTTTTCGTGCCCAGCCAGGTGCATTTCAAGCTGATGCTGACCAACGCGCCGCCGCTGACGGCGCTCATCTCGTGGGATTCGATTCCCGGCGCGACCAACACGGTGCTTTACAGCACCAACCTGCTGGCCCCCGAGGCCGACTGGCTGGTGCTGACGAATTTTGTCTCGCCGGCCACGGTGCCGCCCGCGGGTGGGTGGCCGCTGACCAATGCCGTGACGGACACCATTCAGTTGCAGTCACCGCGCTATTTCAAGGTGCGGGTGGACCCGAATGCGACTCAATTTTTCGGCCCGGCGTATTGATTGGGCTTGATTGAGCGAAAAATTGTTGTAAACGTGGGGGCAAACCGCGCCAACCGTGAATAACGCAGAGTGAAAATGATGATGAAACATGTCACCGGCCGCTGGCGGCAAGGCCCTGTAACCGCCGGCGCCTGGGTGAGGCTGGGCTTGGCGATCCTGGCGGGGTTCACGGCAACCATCGGAAGGGCGCAGACCAGCTTCTCCACGCCGCAGGTCCTGGCCGGCCCCTGGGGTTCGGTGACCAATGACGATACCGGCGTCACGCCCGATCCCGGCGCGCCCAGCAACGCGGGCGCAGCACCTGTTGCGCCGCTGTGGTATCAATGGACGGCTCCCCTGGACGGCGAGGTGACTTTGGACACCTACGGCAGCCAGGCGGTGGTCTCGACCACGAATGTCTTCTTGAACAGGGTGACCGGACAGCTCGTCACCAACGTGGTCACCACCACCAACGTGGTTGACACCGTGCTGGGAGTTTATGCCGGCAACAATCTGACCACGCTCAGCCAGATCGCGGCCAATGACGATCTTTATCCGGTTGCTCAGTTGAACTACACCGGGCAGAACATCTACATCACCAATTTTCCAAACGAATACTCGACCAACCCGTTTGCCAGGCCGGTTTTTGCGGCCTACGACCAGCCTTATAGCGGCCCCAGCGGTCTGCGCTTTCACGCCAGCGCCGGCACGACGTATTATTTCGTGGAGGACACCAAGTCGGTGACCGGACCGTTGGTGCTGAACTGGGCTTATCATTCGTCAGGCGTTCTCCGATTTGCCAGCGAGGACGTTGACCAGACCGGTGTTGTCAACGCCAACGGCACGCCCATGCTCCTTTATACGGCGGCGGAGACGGAGGGCAGCCGGCGCATTCGGGGGACGCTCAATGTGGATCAATACAATTCCACGCTCCACACTTACTATCCCTACGACGTGCCGGGCGTGTTGGTGACCGTCACGCGCGTGGCTGGCTCGTCGGGGCGGGTGCAGGTGGATTATTCAACTGAGCCCGCCGACACAAATATGCTCGATAACGGCGACATCCCGGCGGTGGCCGGGCTCGATTATTATCCGGTTAGCGGCACGCTCACCTTCGATGACTTCGAGATGAGCAAGACCATCTTCATTCCCGTCTTCGACGACTACGGCGCTTACAGGCCGAACCGGGACCTCTTGGTGGTGTTGTCCAACCCGCGGCTCGACCAGTATGAGGACGCCGCTTCCGTTTCGCCGCCGCGGGTGGACGGCAATTTCGGCGAGGCGTTGGTGCGGATTCTGGATTGCGACATTGATCCCAAGGGCGAAAGCGGGGTTTCGATGGTGGTGACGAACACTGACCCGGTGACGGGCAGCAACAACGTCGTCACCAACATGACTTGGTCGCTCATTCCCACCAACGCCGTCTTCAACTTCATGAAGGCCCATTTCCGCGTGCCGCGGGACGTGACCAACTGGTGGGGCGGGACGCCCATCACCGTTTACGTTTGCCGGACCGGCACCAACACCGGCTCGGAGACCGTCTATTGGAGCGTCAACAACTTTTTCCTCGACAAGGACACCGGCCAGGACAACCGGAATATTGAATTTCCCCTCCAGCCCGGTTCCGACTACGCCGTGCCGGACCCGGCCACGACCGCCGGCATATTGGGAACGAACTCGGATTTCAGTTTCTCCAGTTACAGCGGCTCACTCACGTTCCCGGGCGGGACCGATTTCAATCCGCAGCCGATCACCTTCACCGTGTATGACAATGGCCAGACGACCTTCAACAAGGACTTTCAGATTGATCTCTACCAGTTGACCTCGGATGGCGCCGTCCTCCAGCCCGGCATGGTTGCCCAGGCCACGGTGACCATTTTGACCGATACCTCCGACGACAATTCCCAATATAACGACAATCATCCGCCCGCCGGCGCGGTGGATGAGAATTGGAACCCCGACTGGGGACTGAGAATGGCGCCGTCCGTCAACACCACTCCTCAGAACATCAACCATCCCGGCGCCGACGGCGAAGTCTATGGTCTTTCCGTGCTGCCTAACAATGAATCGGTCATCGTCGGTGACTTTGCCTCTTACAACGGCGCCGCCCGGAACGGCATCGCCCTGATCAGCACCAGTGGCGCGCTCGACCCGTTCCTCAATCCCGGCTCCGGCGCCAACGACTCCATCAACGCCGTCGCGCCGGATGGACGCCAGTATGTCATCGGCGGCGCGTTCAGTTCCTTCAACGGCGCGGCTGCCGGCGGCATCGCCCGCCTCAACGCCAACGGCTCGCTGGACACCGCCTTCCAGGCCAACACGGGCGAGGGGGCCAACGGCACGGTCTGGGCGGTGGCGGCGCAACCGGACGGCAGAATTTTGGTGGCTGGCGATTTCACCACCTTCAACGGCGTGCCGCGCAATTACATCGCCCGTCTGAACGCGAACGGCACGCTCGACACGACATTCGATCCGGGAAACACGTTCAACGGGCCGATTTATTCGCTGGCCCGTCGCCCGTCCTTGACCGCCTTCAACAGCAGTTGGACCCGCAGCTCCAGTTCCACCAACGAAGACGACACCTCCGTCAACGTGCCCACCGACGAGGCCGGGACCGCCACGCTGAACTTCCAGGCGGCGGAATCCGACACGCTGCTGGTGCTTTACGGAGGTGTTCCGATTCTCAATTACACCGCGCCGGGCTCCGGCGCGACGAACACGTTTGTGGTCCCCTTCGGACCGGGCAGTTCGCCGCTGATGGTGGTGGTCAACCCGGGCAACTCCGCCAACGCCGCCGCCCAGTGGAGCTACACCGCCGCCCTCAACGCCGCCAGCACCAATGCCACCGTTGTCGTCGGCGGGGCCTTCGCCGTCAGCGGCCAGCAATACAGCGACATCGCCCGGCTCAACGGCGACGGCACGCTGGACACGACCTTCAATCCGGGCTTTGGCGCCGACGGGCCAGTGTTTGCCCTGGGTTGGCAATTCAACAACCGGATCCTCGCGGGCGGGGCGTTCACGCACTTTAATGGCGCTCCCGAAAACAATGTCGTGCGTCTGGACGCCAACGGAACCATTGACAACAACTTTTATTCCGGCAGCGGCGCCGACGCGACGGTCTATAGCGTCACGGCCCTCGGGGCGCTCACGCTGGTCAGCACCAACGCCGCTGGAACGAGCGCCACTTATTCCATCTTCGACACCGGCACCTATCTCGGCGGGGACTTTGACGCCTACAACGGCACGCACCGGCTGAGCTTCGCCCGGTTGTATGCCGACGGCACGCTGGACACGACCTTCCTGGACGCCGCCTACAACCAGTTCGCTGGCCTGCCGCGGACGTATTCCTACGATGTCCCGGAGGTGTTCGCCGCCGGCGTGCAGAGCGACGGCAATGTGATGATCGGCGGCAACTTTACCCGTGTCGGCGGCGGCCAGTCGGACGACGCGGACATCCGGCCCGACAGCGTGGATTCCAACAATCTGGCGGTTTATACCTCCTATTCTTACTTCGGCAGGCCAGAGCCAAAGTCGCGCGATGGCGTCCGCAATCGCAGCAACCTCGCGCGGTTGATCGGCGGCGCCACGCCCGGCCCCGGCAACGTCACCCTGGCCTCCGACAGTTTTTCGGTCACCAAGCACTCCCAATACCTTTACGTCGGCCTGGTGCGCACCAACGGCTCGCTGGGGCCGGTCTCGGCCAACTTTTCCGTGCAGCCGGCTTTGGCCCAGAGCGGGCTGGATTACGCCTTCAACGCGCCCGAGCCGCTTTACTGGGTCGGCTGGGTAAACGCCGGTCCATCGCGCGATCACAGTTACGGCCTGTTCGGCATCAACGGTTATGTCAATGACATTTTCGGCAAGGTCTATTCGGGCGGCGTCGCGGCGCTGTCCGAGGTCCAGTTGGCCATTTACAACGACACGCAGAACCCTGGCGACCTCAATGCCTTTTTGCACCTGACCGATCCCGCCCAGGCCGACCAGTTTTATCTGGGGGGCGAGGACATCCCGCTGGGCGCCGCGTTGGGCCATTCCTACGCGCCGTTGACCATCATTGACGACAACCAGCAGGCGGGCACGTTCGGGTTTGCCTCGACCAACTTCATCGCCACCAACGGCAGCCCGATCATCACCGTGGTGCGCACCAACGGCTCGTACGGCAAGGTGAGCATGAAGTATTACACCGTGACCAACGGCAGCACGGCGGTGGCCTATGTGGATTACAGCCCGATTTCGCCGCCGGGAACGTTGCAGTTCCAAAACCAGTCTCTCGTGACCAACTTCGACGTGACCGTTTTGAATTCCGGCGTCATCTACACGAACATGGTGGAGAAGACCGTGCAGTTGCAGTTGTCCAGCCTCAACGGGCCGGTCGGCGGCAACGCGATGTTCGGGATCACCAATGCGGTCCTGCGGCTCATCAATCCCAATTACCAGGGCTACCTCACCCTGAGCGCGTCGAACTACACCGCCAAGGTCACCGCCGGTCAGGTGGCCTTCGTGGTCAACCGCGTTTCCGGCAGCAAAGGCACGCTCACCGTCCAATACGCCACGGCCGACGGCTCGGCCATCAGCGGCGTCAATTACCTCGGCGCCACCAACACCCTCACCTGGAACAGCGGTGATGTGTCGCCGCGCGTCATCACCTTGCCGCTGATCAATGATGAAAACGTCGGCGATCCGGACAAGACCTTTACCGTCACCCTGTCCAATCCCGCGTTGAACGGGGTTCCCGCGCCATCGCTCATGGGCTTGATCACCAGCGCTGCGGTCACCATTGTGGACGACAACCAACTGGGCACCCTGCGGTTCAGTTCGCCCGACTATCTCGTCAGCGAAGATGGCGGCTACGCCACGCTCACCGTCATCCGCACCGGTGGCTCCGCCGGGACGATCTCGGCCGTGTATGCCACCCGCGACGGCACGGCGACCAATGGGGTCAATTACATCGGCGTCACCAACACGCTCACGCTGGGGCCGGGCCAACTCGGCGCCAGCTTCAACATCCCGATTTTGGACGACGGCGTGATAGATCCGCCGCCGAGCAATTTTTTCTTTAACGTGTCCTTGATTGGTCCGACGACCGGGACCAACACCGAGGTCCATATCGTGGACGCCCAAACCTACAACCAGCCGCCCGGCGACACCGACACCTCGTTCAACTCCGGCGGCGGCATGGACGGCGACGTGCTGGCCCTGGCGCTGCAACCGGACGGCGGGATTCTGGCCGGCGGCAATTTCACCCACGTCTCCAATGTCAGCAGAAATCACATCGCGCGGCTGAATTTCGACGGTTCGCTGGACACGGCCTTCCTGAATCAATTGTCCGGCGCCAACGCCCCGGTGCGGACGCTGGCACTTCAATCCGACGGCCGCGTTTTGATCGGCGGCTCATTTACCGCCGTGGACGGCACGCGCCTCAATTACGTGGCGCGGCTGATGAGCGACGGCTCGGTGGACAGCAGCTTCAACCCGGGCGCCGGCGCGGACAGTTCCGTATATGCCTTGGCGGAGGCGTTCGTCGGCGGCATTCGCAAAATTTACGTCGGCGGCGCGTTTGGCAGCGTCAACAATACCCACAGCCCCGGCATCATCCGCTTGAATGACAACGGCACGGTGGACGGCGCGTTTGCCACCGGGGTGGGCGCCGACGGCGCGGTCTATGCCATCGCCGTTTATCCGACCAATTCCGTGTTTGCCGGAAAATTGCTCATCGGCGGCGCGTTCACCCATTACAACGGAACCAACGTCAATTACCTCGCCCGCCTCAATGCCGACGGCTCGGTGGACAACAGCTTCAACATCGGTGTCGGCGCCGATAACGCCATCCAGGCTGTCGCCATCCAGCCCGATGGCCGCATCCTGCTGGGCGGCACTTTCACCAACTTCAACGGCGTGGCCGTCAATCACGTCGTCCGCCTGAACCCGGACGGCTCGGTGGACGCCAACTTTGTGGCCAACGACGGCGGCGGCGCCAACGACACGGTGGAGGCCATCGCGCTCCAGGGCGACGACCGCATCTTGCTGGCCGGCCAGTTCACGCGGGCCGGCGGCGTCACCCGCCACGGCCTGACGCGCCTGCTGCCCAGCGGCGCGGTGGATCCGACCATCAACTTCGGCGACGGCGCGAACGGCGACGTGGCGGCGGTGGCGGTGCAGCCCGCCGACGCGAAGATCGTCATCGGCGGCGGATTCACCGAGTTCAACAGCCAGCCCGCCAGCCATATTGCGCGGATTTACGGCGGCTCGGCGACCGGTTCCGGCGCGTTCCAATTCAATTCGGCGAACTATCAGGTCAATGAAAACGGTTTGCTGGCCGCCGTCACCGTGCGCCGCACCGGCGGCACGAGCGGCACCAACGTCACCGTGCATTTTGCCACCGGGGACGGCACGGCCATGAACGGCGTCAATTATCAGGCCGTCGCCACCAACCTGGACTTCCCGCCGGGCGAAACTTTTGAGACAGTCTATGTTCCGATTCTGGATGATCTGAAAGTCACGCCCAACCTCACCGTGAACCTGGCACTGTCGAATCCCACCGGCGGCGCCGTCATCGGCGACCAGCCGACCGCGACGCTGACGATTGTGGAGAGCGACTCGGTCGTGAGCTTCCTGTCCAGTTACTACTCGCAAGTGAAGAACGCGCCGACGAAAGTGGCCGACATTGATGTCCTCCGCCAGGGCGGCACCAATGGCACGGCCTCCGTGGATTTCTACACGACCACCAACGGCACCGCCGTCGCCGGCACCGATTATTATCCGACGAACCTGACGGTGGTGTTCAATCCGGGTCAGACGGACGTCGTCGTCCAGGTGCCCATCATCAACAACAACCTCGCCGAGGGCAACCGCACCGTGGGTCTGCTGCTGACCAACGCCGTCAACACCACGCTGGTGGCGCCGTCCAACGCCGTGCTGACCATCATTGACACGGTGAACGCGCCGGGCCAGATCGCCTTTATGGCGACCAATTACACGGCTTATGAGAGCGGCGGTTACGCCTACCTGACCCTCGTGCGCACCAACGGCTCGTCCGGCTCGGTTTCCGTCGGTTATTACACCGTGCCGGGGACGGCCCAACCCGGGGTCAATTACTCGGATGGCAGCGGCACGGTGACCTTCATAGGCGGCCAGACGAACGCCGCCATTCAAATTCCGCTGATCACCAGCGGACCGCCCCAAGCGCCGGTGTCTTTGACGGTGGGGCTGACCAACGCCACCGGCGGCGCCACGCTGATCGCGCCCACCAACGCCGCCTTGACCATTGTGGACGACCTCAGCACGGGCTTTGGCTTCCTTAACGTCACCAATTACGTCCGCGAAACCAACGGTGTGGCTCCCATCTTCGTACAACGGCTGGGCAACACGAATGGAAGCGTGCAGGTCAATTACGCCACCACCAATGGCACGGCCGTGGCCGGCGTCAATTACGTCGCCGCCAGCAATATCCTGACTTTCAACCCCGGCCAGACATTGAAGGCGGTTTCGCTTCAACTCATCCATGATCCGCAGGTCACGGGCGATCTGAAGATGATGATGCGGTTGTCCAATCCAAGCGCTGGCACCCAACTGGGTCTCCTGAGCAACACGGTGGTCGTCATCCAGGACGCCGACGCCGGATTCAGCTTCAGCAACGCGAATCTGAGCGTTCCCAAAAACGCCGGCTTCGCAACCATTGAAGTCATTTGCTCCAATCCCGGCATCGAACCGCCGCTTTCCACGAACGTCACGCCGTTGTCCGTGCAATACTACACCGCCGACGGTTCGGCCACGGCCGGCCAGGATTACCAGGCCGTCAACGGCACGATCCTCTTCACGAACGGCATCGGAACGAACATCGTCAACGTGCCCGTCATCAATAACAGTCTCATTACCGGCACCCGGACGTTCACCATCCACATGGCCAATCCGACCGCGCCGGGGCAGCTCATCGCGCCCGCCACCGAAACGGTGTCCATCGTGGACAACAATTCCGGTCTGGCGTTCTCCCGCCCGTCCTACAACGTGGCGCGAAACGCCGGCATGGCGGCCATCACCGTGGTGCGCTTGGACAACCTCGACACCAATTCCACGGTGGACTACGCGGCATCCAACGGAACCGCCGTGGCCGGAATGGATTACACCCCCGTCAGCGGCACGCTGGTCTTTACCAACGGCCAGGCCAGCGCGACCTTCAGCGTGCCGGTCCTCGGCAACTCCGTCGTGCAGCCGGACCGGACCGTGCTGCTGCAATTATCCTCGCCGGTCAACGGTTTCCTGACGGCGCCCTACGCCGCTACACTAACGATTTACGACACCAGCGGCAGCCTGGTCGTGCCGGCGGGTTCGACGCTCGTGGGCGAGAGTTTCGCGCCGCCCAATGGCATCATTGATCCGGGCGAAACGGTGACCAACCTGTTCGCCTTCCGCGCCGCCGGCGGCACGAACGTGGCCAACCTGGTCGCCGCGTTGCTGGCCACCAATGGCGTCCTGTTCCCGAGCGGCCCGCAGAGTTACGGCCCGCTGATCGTCGGAGGCCCGTCGGCGGCAAGGCCCTTCTCGTTCACGGCCAACGGGACCAACGGCCAGCAGATTATTGCCTCGTTCAAATTGCAGGACGGCACGAATGATCTGGGGATCGCCAGTTTCAGCTACATGCTGGGCAAGTGGACCACGTCTTTCACCAACCCGGCGCCGATCATCATCAACGACATTGGCATTGCCACGCCGTATCCGTCCGGGATCACGGTCAGCAACGTGGGGGGAACGCTTCTCAAGGCGACGGTCACGGTGACCAATCTGAATCACACCTGGCCCAGTGACATTGACATGTTGCTGGTGTCGCCCGCCGCCCAGGACGCCTTGTTCATGGCGCATGCCGGCGGCTCCTACACCATCCACAATGTCACGCTGACGTTTGACGATGCGGCAACCAATTCATTGCCTCAGTTTAACATGATTACATCCGGCACCAACAAACCCACGGCGTATCTGCCCGTGCCTAATTTCCCATGACCGGTATGAGAACCATGAGAGTCATCCTGCGCAGCGGCCTGGTGGTCGGCGGGATCCGCGCACCCCTCTGGCCGGCCCTTGTCGCTGCCCTGTCCCTGTCAACCGCCCCGGGCTTTTCGAGCCGGGCGGCGGGGATGAAGACGCTGCCCGGCCATGTGCCGGCGATCGTGTCGCAATTGACGCCCAAGGGTTTGCTCTCCGCGAGCACCAACCTCAATCTCGTCCTCGGTCTGCCCCTGCGAAACCCCGGCGCGATGGCCAATCTGCTTCAGCAGGTTTACGATCCCGCCTGCACCAATTATCACCGCTATCTGACGCCGGACGAGTTTGCAGCGCAATTCGGGCCGTCGGAACAGGATTACCAGCAGGTGATCGCCTTTGCGAAGGCGAACGGGCTGGCGGTGACCGGCACGACTTCCAACCGGATGCTCGTGGATGTGCGCGGTTCGGCGGGGAACATCGAGAAGGCCTTCAACCTCACCTTGCACGTTTACAAGCACCCCGCGGAGAACCGCGACTTTTTCGCGCCGGACGCCAACCCGTCCGTGCCGGCGGGACTGCCGGTGTTGGACATCAGCGGCCTGGACAACTACCAGCGGCCGCATCCCAATTACGTGCTCAAATCATCCAGCCGGTTGCCCGGTGTGAAGCCCGGCGCCGCCACCGGTTCCGGCCCGTTCGGCGACTATATCGGCGACGATTTCAGAAATGCTTATGTCCCAGGAACCGCGCTCAACGGCAGTGGTCAGACGATCGGGCTGCTGCAATTTGACGGGTATCTGGCCAGCGACATTGCCGAGTACGAAAGCCTCGCCGGCCGGACAAACGTCCCGTTGCAGAACGTCCTGCTGGACGGCTTCAACGGCCAGCCCACCGGCAACGGCGGCGAAGTGGAAGTGTCGCTGGATATCGAGATGGTCGTTTCCATGGCGCCCTCGCTGGCCAAGGTCGTCGTTTATGAAGCGGGGCCGTTCGGGTTTCCCAATGACATATTGAACGAGATGGCAAATCCCACGCACGGCGAGGGGCTTCCTCACCAGATCAGTTGTTCCTGGGGCTGGGGCGGCGGTCCCAGCGCGACCACCGACCAGATTTTCCAACAGATGGCACTCCAGGGCCAGACGTTCTTCACGGCGTCCGGCGACAGTGACGCCTACCCGGCTGGAGAGGTGGACAATCCCTTCGGCCCCGGCGCGCCGGCGGACCATCCGTATCTCACTTCGGTCGGCGGCACCACGTTGACCATGAACGGTTCGGGCAATTCCTACGCCTCGGAAACGGTCTGGAACTGGGGAATTCGGTACGGTTCCGCTTTCGATGGCGTGGGCAGCAGCGGCGGCATCAGCGGCTACTATTCCATCCCAAGCTGGCAGACGAACCTCAACATGACGGCCAATGGAGGCTCCACCACCTTCCGCAACTTCCCCGACGTGGCGATGACGGCCGACGACGTTTTTGTCATCGCCGACGGCGGCGTGCAATACCCCGGAACAGCCGGCACCAGTTGCGCCACGCCGCTGTGGGCGGGCTTCACCGCGCTGGTCAACCAGCAGGCGGCCATCAACGGCCACCACCCCGTCGGCTTTCTCAATCCGGCGCTCTACGCTGTCGCCAGCACCAACTACAATGCCGGCTTCCACGACATCACTGCCGGCAACAACACCTGGAGCGGCAGCCCGAATCTTTTTTACGCCGTGTCCGGCTACGACCTTTGCACCGGCCTCGGCACGCCCAATGGCACCAATTTGATCAACGCCCTGACCGCCGTCGCCCCTTCCAACGTCATCACCCACCTGTCGCCGCCACCGCCGCCTTATGGGGCTACGTTGAGCGCCCTGAACGGCGCCAACCCCAACGGCACGTGGCAACTCTTCGTTCAGGACGACGCACCCTTGAATGCCGGGGTCATTTCCAACGGCTGGATCCTGACGCTGACCACGGCCAGCCCCGTCGGGACAGCCGCTGACTTGGGGCTGACCCTGGGCGCTTCGCCCTTGTCCGTCCTTGTTTCCAACAACGTGACCCTCGTCCTGACCGTGACCAATTACGGCCCCTCCTCCGTGTCCAGCAACGCGGTGGTGACGGATCAACTCCCCTTGGGCGTCACGCTCCTCTCGACCAACGCCACGCGGGGCAGCGTCCTCCGCAGCGGCTCGACCCTGGTTTGGAGCATCGGCAACCTGACCAACGCCGCCGGCGGCGCGCGACTCACGCTGGTCCTGCAGCCGGTCACCATCGGAAACCTGCTCGACTACGCCCTCGTCAGCGCCGACACGCCTGATCCGAACCCGGACGACGCTTCCGCCACTGTGTCCATCGCCGTGAATCCGCCCAGCCCGCCGCAACTGGCGGCCTCTTACCTGAGCGCCTATCACACGTTCCAACTGAACGTCACCGGCTCGTCCGCGCCGACGGTCATCGAGGCCTCCACGAACCTGGCGGATTGGGCGCCCATCTACACGAACACGCCGCCGTTCACTTTCACCGATCCCAACGCGGCGAATTATCCCTACCGCTTCTATCGCGCCATTCAATAAGCGTTGCGTCGGGTCACATGCCGCCTGCCTCTTGTCACGTCCTCGGTCTGACCGGCGGCCTGGGCATGGGCAAATCCGTCGCCGCCGGCTTTTTCCGCGAACGGGGCGCGCGGGTCGTGGACGCCGATGAACTGGCGCGCGAACTCGTCCAACCCGGACGGCCCGCCCTGGCGGAAATCCAATCCGCCTTCGGCGCAAGCGTCATCACCCCGGACGGCCGGTTGCGCCGCGGGGCTTTGGCGGACATGGTCTTTGCCGACCCCGCCGCCCGGAAAAAATTGGAAGCCATCCTCCATCCGCGCATCCGCGAATGCTGGCTGGCGCAAATCGCCGCCTGGCGCCGGGAGAATTGTTCCTTGGCCGTCGTCGTGATCCCGCTCCTGTTCGAGACGCGGACGGAATCGCATTTCGACAAAATCGTTTGCGTCGCCTGTTCCGCCGCCGCGCAGCGCGAGCGGCTGCTGGCGCGCGGCTGGTCGCCGGAGCAAATCCGGCAACGCCTGGCCGCGCAATGGCCGGTGGACGAAAAAATCGCCCGCGCCGATTTCGTCATTTGGACCGACGGCGCTTTGGAAAATCATGTCGCGCAAGTCGAACGGATTCTCGCCAGACTTTGATAATTTCAGGCGGGGCGGCGCTGCTGCGGTCTCGCTTTCCGCCATACGCCTTGCCTCTGCTCCGTTCCCCGCGCACACTGGCCGCTGATGACCTCACAGGAACGGGCCTTTCAGAACTTCGCCGACTTTGCGGCCGGGTTGAAAGGTGACGAGAAGAGCGAAGCGGACCTTCTTATTCCATTTGCTGGAAGCCTTCAGTCACGACGCCAACACCCTGCCGGAAGGCTCCACCTTCGAGTATCGCGTCCGCTTCCCCGGCCAGAAAACCAAATTCGCCGACTTCGTCTGGCCGGGCCGCGTGCTCATTGAGATGAAGTCGCGCGGCGAGAAACTGTCCCGCCATTATCAGCAGACCTTCGACTACTGGCTGAATCTCGTTCCTCACCGCCCGCCATTCGTCGCGCTCTGCAATTTCGACGAATTCTGGATTTACGATTTCAACACCCAGTTGCACGAGCCGCTGGACCGTGTGCCGCTCAAAGACTTCCTCTCCCGCCACGCCGCCCTCAACTTCCTTTATCCGCGCAAGGTCACGCCGCTCTTCGGCAACAACTGGGTGGAAGTCACCCGCGAAGCCGCCAGGGACGTGGCCAACGTTTTCAACTCGCTCGTCGCCCGCGGCGAATCGCGTGAAACCGCCCGGCGTTTCGTCCTACAATGCGTCGTCGCCATGTTCGCCGAAGACATTGGTCTGCTGCCGGACAATTTGTTCACCAGCCTGTTGGATGAATGTCGCAAGGCAGACAACCCGATGGCCGCCAGCTACGATCTGATCGGCAACCTGTTTCGGCAGATGAATGACTCCAGCCCCGCGCGCGGCGGACGTTACGCGGGCGTGGATTATTTCAACGGCGGCCTCTTCGCCAAAGTCGAGCCGCTCGAACTCCAGCCCGCCGCCATCGGCCTGCTCTTTGAAGCCGCGAAGGAAAACTGGTCCAAAGTCCAGCCCGTCATCTTCGGCACGCTCTTTGAAGGCAGCCTCGGCGCGGAGGAACGCCACGCGCTCGGCGCGCATTTCACCTACGAAGCCGACATCCAGAAAATCGTCCGCCCCACCATCGTGCGCCCGTGGGAGGAACGCATCGCCGCCGCCAAAAACACCGCCGAAATGCTCGAACTGCTCCGCCAGTTGCGCGCCTTCCGCGTGCTCGACCCCGCCTGCGGCAGCGGGAACTTCCTGTTCGTCGCCTACCGCGCGATGCGCGAACTGGAGCAGAATCTATTGCTGAAACTCTTCGCGCAGGACAAGCGGCAGTTTGAAAAGGTTGGCACCGCCAGCGGCATTTCGCCCAAGCAATTTTTCGGGCTGGACGTGAATGAAAACGCCGTGGAAACCGCCAAGGTCACGCTCATGCTCGCCCGCCGGCTGGCCTCGCATTCCGCGCATGAATTTTGGGACGCGCACGCCGACGTGCTTTCCGGCGACGTGCGCCAGCAAGCGTTTCAACCGGAGAAAGACCTGCCGCTCGACAATCTGGACGACAACATCCGCTGCGCCGACGCGCTCTTCACGCCCTGGCCGGAGTGCGACGCCATCATCGGCAATCCGCCGTTTCTCGACGCGCGTCAGGTCACGATGATTCACGGCGCGGATTATACGAAACGAATGAGGGCTGCATTTCCCGACGTTCCGGGGCGCGCTGATTTCTGCGTTCACTGGTTTCGTAAGGCACATGAAGTCTTGAAACCCGGTTGCCGTGCCGGACTTGTTGGCACTAACACGATTCGACAGAACTATTCACGCGAAGGCGGATTGGATTACATCGTCAAGCATGGGGGAACAATCATTGAAGCAGTTTCTTCGCAACCGTGGTCGGGTGAATCAGCGGTTCACGTTTCAATCGTAAATTGGACCAAAGGAAATTCCGAAGAACGGAAAATGCTTTTCAGGTTGTCCGGGGAAGATCGTGAAGGCCCTTGGGAAAAGGAACCAGTTCAGCGTATCAATTCCTCACTCTCGTTCGTCACCGATGTTGCGGCTGCGGTGCCGCTGAAGGTCAACCAAAACCCCAAACTATGTTATGAAGGTCAGCAGCCTGGACATGATGGGTTCCGTCTCGAAGCACAAGAACGTGACCGATTGGTTTCAAAAGATCCAAAATGCGCCGAAGTAATTTTCCAATACCTCAATGGCGACGAATTGTTGAGCGGAGACGGCAAACATTTGCCCCGAAGCATTATTGATTTCGGCAGTCGCCTAATGGACGAAGCGGCTCGCTATAAAGCCGCATTTGAGCAAGTAAAGAAACTTGTCTTGCCGGACTGGCGAGCGGACGCCGAAGCCGAGCGGAAGAAAACGTGCAAAGAGAAAGGTGAACACCAGAATCGTTTGCAGACTTGGTGGCAGATCAAGCGTCCGCGTCAGCAAATGCTTACGGCGATCAATCCATTGTCGCGTTACATCGTTTGTGCTCGTGTTACCAAGCGTCCGATTTTTGAATTTCTGTCGTCAAGCATCCGACCTGATTCTTCACTCACTGTTTTTGCTTTCGCCGACGATTATTCCTTCGGTATATTGCAATCGGGGATTCATTGGGCGTGGTTCACGGCCAAATGCTCCACGCTCACCGAACGTTTCCGCTACACGTCGGACACGGTGTTCGACACGTTCCCGTGGCCGCAGTTTGAAATGGGGAGCGCGACCGTCCCGGTTGCCGAATCCGGCGTCGCGCCGGATTCCTCGTCCGCACCAACTTCCGCCGCCAAAAAGTCAGTTGCGCAAAGTTTTCGGCGCGACGCCGAAAACCGCAGGCGGGACGCCCACGCTCCCCAGACCAAAGACTCTCTGGACAAAATCCGCCCCGTGGCTGAGGCCGCGCTGGCGTTGCGCCAATTGCGCCGCGAAATCATGGACGCCAACGGCTGGTCGCTGCGCGAACTCTACAAATCGCTGGAAACGCCCGGCGAAAACCGCCTGCGCGACGCCCACGCCGCGCTCGACGCCGCCGTCCGACGCGCCTACGGCATGAAACCGGACGAGGACATCCTGGCCTTCCTGCTGAAATTGAATCTGGAACTGGCGGCCAAGGAATCGAAAGGCGAACCCATCACCCCGCCTGGCCTGCCGAAATTTTACCACGACCCGCAAAAACTCGTGACGGCGGACTGCATCAAACCAGCCGGGCTTTGATTATGAAAACCTTCGAAAAATATTTCCCCATTTACCAGAAGGTTGTTGAGCAGTATGAAAATGACCATCCCCACTGGCGCATCGAGGTTTTGGTTTCGCTAATCAAATGGAGCCTCAAAAGCCTGAAACACTACATTGAAGATGCTCACGATTCGGAAATCACATGGGAAAGTCCGTTGGTGGAATTGCATTACCCGATTGATTGGAATTGGAAAGGGCGAGGCGCCGGCGATATGGCGCCCGGCGGCCACGTTTTTGGAAAGTTCACCCTCCAAAACACCGCCACGAAAAAGAAGGCAGTTAAAACGCTTTCCCAGACGATGGCGCGCCAGTTCAACGCCATGACGCTGGCCGACTTGACGAACTGGGCATGGTTCGAAATAGAAGATAACCGTTACACGCCGGTGTTTCCAGTCGAAACCTCGCTGGCTTTGACCGAGATTAAGGACAAAAGGCAACGACGCGAATGTTATGAGGAGTTGGTCCGCCCGTTTTCCATCGGTGCAGCGCGCATTGATTTAAGTGGAGTGAAGCCGGGAACTCCCGTTCCCAAGAAGGTTCTTGAACAGCTTGGCCAGATGGACATTCGCGGGATTCGCTTCTCCGGCGATGTCAACGGCCGGAAGTTCGAAATCGGTTTGGTTTTTGAAATCCATCCGATGATTGCCGATTACAACCAGAGAAAGGCATATCATCCAGTCGTTGTCGGTTTGGCGGTGTTGAATGACAACGCCCGGTTTGTCGGTGGCGAACTTGTGCAAGACACGCCTGCCCAATGGCCCAAAAAAGATCGGGACGAGTTTTGGGACGGCCTGCTGCGGGAGATGGACAAACTCACCGATTTGCTGATTCCCAAAACCGAAAGCCGGGAATCGGTAATTGTGTCCGTCAATTCCAAGCTCAAAATTCCAGCGGAACATTGGCGGCCGGAAAATCGGAGCGCGGAAAGAAAGAAAGTCGAGGATGCATTGGCGCAATTCGGCGAAGTCGAAGATTTCGAAGTAAAATCGAGCGAAAACTTCGCTCGCCAAGATGTATGCCGAGTGTGCGGTTGGGTTCACGACGCCGGTTTCACCCAAATAAAAGCAAATCAAAACGGGGTCATCACTCTCGGCGGCATTTTACCTGACATTGTGGCCTTGGTTCACCAGGCGCATGAAAGAGGATTCCCGGCGTTGAGCACTAAAGATGACGGACTCCTGAAGGTCTGCGGAGGCTATGGTAATCCTTGCAAGGCGTTTGACGATTTGAACCATCGCAGCGACTACAAAGTGCTTTTTGAGACCCGCAAACGTGGCTTCATATCGCTGCGCGGCGCGGGCGGAATGAATCGGAATAAATCGGAACCCATCCCGGA
>JAGWMQ010000150.1 GCA_028873125.1 Verrucomicrobiota bacterium
GCCAGGAGCGCCTCCCGCTGGGCGGCCAGTTGCTCGATTTTGTTTGGCATGGCTGTATTGTATCCATACAGATACAACATCGCAAGCAAATACCCGCACCCTCAAGGCGGTTTCGACTTTGGGTTGCTTTCCGGTCACACACCCCCGCTTCAACGGCGCGCGTCGAAGACGCTCTCGAGGATGACTTCCTTGGTCTTCCAGAGGAGCGCCATGGTCATGGCCAGCGGCAGCAGCGAGAAAAACGTCAGCGCCCAGAAGCCGAAGCGGAGGATCCAATTCAAGGACAAACTGAACGCCGCCTGCATGCGGGGCGAAACTCCAAAAGCGGCGGTCCACGCCGAGGCGGCGTCCGGCGCCGGCCGCAAGGGCGGCGAGTACAGCAGCGCGACATATCCGGCGGCCAGCAGCAAAAGAACGGCCAGCAATCCGCGATTGAGCGCGGTGAACTGGCGCGTCTCCTGCCGGAGCGTTTCGTCGGGCAGCATCGCGCCGAGCTGTTTGAGGACGAGGTTGAGATTGAAGAGGAACAGCAGCGCCGACAGGGCCAGCACCCAGACGGCGGCGTTGAAGAAGGGTTGATCGGGCATGTTGGTCTGCCAGTAAAGAAACGGGCAGAGGCCGAAGTTGACCAGGCCGAGCAGCTTGGCGCGGTCGAGGGCATTGAGCCAGGAGCGCTCCTGCTTTTGAAAATCGCCGAGTTGCCAGAGGCCGAACAGCAGCAGTCCGTTGGCGGCCAGCGCCGGCAGGATGCCCGGAGGCTTCAGCCAGTCGGCGCGCGCGGTCTCGGCGTAAATGATCAGGGCCGCCGGCAATCCCCAAAACAAGGCGGACAATCCGCGCGCGAGCCGGCCGAGCGAGCGGAGCAGTTCGGGATTGGGCGCGGCATCTGGCACGCCGGCATTATGAATCAAGAAGTCGGAAGGCAGAAACAAAATCGGCGCGCCGCTGTGGAAGATCTTCTGCGTCTGCCTGCGGCCTTCCGCGCTAAAAACTGAGGTAGGTGTAAGCCTTCAGGCCCCGCTCGTAATCGTCCAGCAGCCGCATGGCCTCGGACGGTTTCATGCGGTCGGATTTGATGGCCTCGTCCATTTGCGCCTTCATCTGGCGCTTGAGTTCGTTCTCGTCGTATTGCACCGAGGCCAGCGCCTGGACGATGGTGTGGCCTTCGATGATTTCCTCGATGTAATAGCCGCTGGGTTCGTCGGGTTCCAGGAAGACGTGGACCTCGTTGACCCGTCCAAACAGATTGTGGAGGTCGCCCATGATGTCCTGGTAGGCGCCCATCAGGAAAAAGCCCAGGTAGTAAGGCTCGGACAGGCCGTTGCCGTTGGCGTTCAACGGATGCAGCGGGAGCGTGTTGCGCACGTCGCGCACGTCAATGAAGCGGTTCACCTGTCCGTCGGAGTCGCAGGTGATGTCCACCAGGGTCGCCTCGCGCGTCGGGCGTTCGTTCAGCCGCGCGATGGGCATGATGGGGAACAACTGGCCGAGCGCCCAGTTGTCGAGCAGCGACTGGAAGACGGAGAAGTTGCACAGATACTGGTCGCCGAGGCTGTCCTTGAGGCGGTGGATTTCCTCCGGCGCGTAGGGCCGGCCCTTGTAATGCTCGACCACGGCGCAACTGATCTGCCAGTAAAGGTCTTCGATCTTGGCCTTGTCCGGCAGGGCCATGAGTCCCAGGGTGAACATGTGTTGCGCGTCCTCGCGGCGCTCCAGCGCGTCGTGGTAGGCCTCGAGCTTGTTGAGCTTGGGCAGGTTCTGCCTGATTTCCAGGAGTTCCTTGACCAGCGGGTGTTCGCCGTCGCCGTATTTCAGAAATTCGCCGGGCCGCATCTTTTCAATCGCGCCAAAGACCTCGACGATCAACACGCTGTGATGGGCGACGATGGCCCGGCCGCTTTCGCTGACAATCTCCGGGTGGGGCACGCCCTCGGCGTTGCATACGTCGCCGATGTAATACACCACGTCGTTGGTGTATTCCTGGAGTGTGTAATTGGTCGAACTGTCGAAGGCCGAGCGGCTACCGTCGTAGTCCACGCCCAGGCCGCCGCCGACGTCCAGGTACGCAATCGGAAAGCCCATCTTGTGCAGCTTGGCGTACAGGCGCGCCGCCTCCTGCACCGCCTTCTTGACGGTCAGGATGTCCGGCACCTGCGAGCCGATGTGGAAGTGCAGCAGCCTAAGGCTGTGGCCCAGATTCTCCGCCTTCAGCAGTTCCGTGGCCGCCAGCATCTCCGCGGTGGTCAGGCCGAACTTGGCGTTTTCCCCGCCGCTGCCGGCCCAGCGCCCCGCCCCCTTGCTCAGGAGCCGCGCCCGCATGCCGACCAGCGGCTCGACGCCAAACTGTTTTGAAATGGCGATGATCTGCCGCAGTTCCTCCAGCTTTTCGACGACCATGATGACCCGCTTGCCGAGCTTGACCCCCAGGAGCGCCATTTTGATGAACTCGGCGTCCTTGTAGCCGTTGCAGACGATCAGGCTGCCGGTCTGGTTTTGCAGCGCCAGCCCGGCGAACAGCTCCGGCTTGCTGCCGACTTCCAGTCCAAACTCGAAGGCCTTGCCCGCGTCCAGAATTTCCTCCACCACCTCGCGGAGCTGGTTGACCTTGATGGGAAACACGCCGCGGTATTTGCCCTGATAATTGAATTCGGCGATGGAGCTTTGAAAGGCCCTGTTCACCGCTTCCACCCGGTGGCGCAGGATGTCCTGGAAGCGGATGAGCACCGGAAACTTCAGCCCGCGCGCCCGGGCCTCCTCGATCACGTCGGTCAAATCCACCTCGGCCCCCGCGTCCTGCTGCGGGCGCGCGACCATGTGTCCGGCGTCGTTGATGTCGAAATAATTCGCGCCCCAGCGCCGCACGTTGTAAAGCGCGCGCGCCGCGTTGATGTCCCACGGCTGCGCCCCGTCGGTTGAATGGCTCATCTCGATGAATGCAAACCAGCGCACTATAAAATTCCTGTCCAGGAAAGCAACAAGCGGAATGAAATTTTTTTCGGACGCCTCGGTCCTGGCGTCCCGGATATCCAGACCCAGTCCGCCTCCGGGAATTCAAGAAATCGGGGCGGATTCGCCTCCGCCGCCGCGGCTCAGCTCCGGAGGTGAAAATACAATATCAATCCGGCGATGACGCCGAAGCCGGCGGCGAAATTGCCCAAAACGAGCGCCTTGTGGTGTTTGAAAATTTCGCCCAGCACCGCGTGGACCGCCAGATACAAGAAGCCGCCGCAGGCGTTGGCCAGCATCAGCGCCAGTGTCAAGGCCAGCCACGAATGAGGCACGTTGCCCAGGAGAAACCAGCCCAGCAGCCCGCCCGCGATGGTCATGGCCTCCACCGCCGCCACCAGCCCCAGCATCCGGAGGCGCTCCACTCCGCCGCCCAGCAGCAGCGCGCCCAGCGCCAGGCCCTCGGGAAATTTATGGACGCAAATGGCGAAGGTGATGGACAGTTGGACCGGCCGGCTCTCCTCCAACCCGGCCGCCAGCGACAGCCCGTCCACCACGCAATGAATGCCCAGCGCGATCATCATGGCCGTGGCGAATTCGGCCAGCCGGTGCGTCGTGGCCTCGTCGAAGTGGCTGGCCGCGCACGCCGGGCAGACGTGGTAGATGTACTTGGTGATGATCGCAAAGAGGAGATAACCCGAAGCCGCCGCCGGCAGAAACCATCCGCGCAGCGCCTCCCAGCATTCCGGCGCGATGCCGCACAGGGCCACGCCCAGGAGCGTGCCCGCTCCCAGGCTGATGAAGGCGCAGAGCCGCCGGTGCGTCCGCGCGAAGGTGGCGCTCAACGCCCCGCCGGTCACGGCGATGCCGAACGCCAGGAGAATCTGGATCAGGATGGAAGCTGCGCCCGGTCCCATTTGTAATTGCAAATTATTTGCAATATAGAGCCGCCCGGCGCCGGTGGCAAACGATCTTTTGACGGGCCCCGACACGAACTGGTGGCGCCGGAGGTCTGGCTGCTGATTCGGGTGCCGGGCTTCAACCACAAAATCCAGCAAGTCAACCGGCTGGACGTGCGCATTCACGAGTGGGACGGACAAGCCGCGGCCATGCCCACTCGCGACAAGCTCCAGGTGATCGTGGACATTGATGTTCGCTTGAAGCGCATCAACTACGGCCCGGCGGTCACCGACCCGATCAACAGCCGCATGACCAGTGAACGTCAACGGATTGCCGACCGTTACCTACCTTCGTCGTCGTGCCATGCCGAAATGGTAGCCGCCATGGACGCGCACGCCGCGGACTTTGCCGGGAAATCCCCTCGGCTGGCCGGGTTTGTTCTCCTCAAACAACGCGGTGTAGCGGTAATCAAAGTTTTCCAGCTTCACGCGCGGGATTTTCCGGCTGATGAAGCGTTCGATGGCGAAGACGTGGCTGGCGTCCTCGGCGGTCATGATGGTGAAGGCGTCGCCGGTGGCCTCGGCGCGTCCGGTCCGCCCGATGCGGTGGACGTAATCTTCCGGGTGCTGCGGCACGTCGTAGTTGACGACGTGGCTCACGTCCGCGATGTCCAGTCCGCGCGCGGCGATGTCCGTGGCCACCAGCACCTCGTAGCGGCCTTCGCGAAAGCCGCGGAGCGCCTGTTCGCGCTCGCGCTGCGTCCGGTTGGAGTGCAGCACCGCCACGGCGTGGTTGTTTCGCTTGAGCAGCCCGGCGATGCGGTCCGCGCCGTGTTTCGTCCGGCAGAAGACCAGCACGGAGTTGTAATTCACGCGCGCCAGCAACTGGAGCAGCAGGTCGGACTTCTGCGAATCGGCCACAGGATAAATGACGTGCTTCACCGTTTCGGCGGGCGAGCGGCGCGCGCCGATTTCAACCGTCTCCGGATTCTTCATCGCCCATTGAATGAGCGTTTCGATTTGCGGCGGAATGGTGGCGGAAAACAGCGCGGTGTGGCGCTGGCGCGGACAGCGTTCGACGATCTTGCGCACGTCGGGCAGAAAGCCCATGTCCAGCATCCGGTCGGCCTCGTCGAGCACAAGGAATTGGACCTTATCAAGCCGCACGGTGCCGCGTTCCAAGTGATCGAGCAACCGTCCGGGCGTGGCGACGACGATGTCCGTGCCGGCGCGGAGTTCGTCGTTTTGCCGGCCATAGCCGACGCCGCCGAAGACGACGGTGGTTTTCAAATTGGTGAAGCGCGCGTAATCGTGGATGGCGGTCTCGACCTGCGCGGCCAGCTCGCGCGTGGGCTCAAGAATGAGCGCGCGCGGGCCGGGCGCGTGCTGGCCGAGCTTGGAGAGGATCGGCAGGGCGAACGCGGCGGTCTTGCCGGTGCCGGTCTGGGCGCTGCCGATGACGTCGCGTCCGGCGAGCACCAGTGGGATGGCGCGGAGCTGGATGGGGGTCGGCTCGGTGTAACCCGCCGCGCGCACGCCCTCGAGGGTGGCCGGAGAAAGGCCCAATTTAGCGAAAGCCATGCGTCAGATTAGCAGCCGGGCGGATTAAAGAAAGCAGGGAATTTAAAGGTTCGCCAGCCGCAGCGTCGCTTACTTCTCAATCAAAAACAAAAATTCCCGGTTCGGCGTTTCGGCTTCGCTCACCCATTCGTTGGTCCAACGCATTCCAGCCATGACGTTTTTGCGGTAATCAATTTGGAGGACTTCAATCAGTTTGCCGGCATAATTGATGACTTCATTCAATTCCTCCGCCGTGGCGCGTCCGCCGGAACTGTAAGACAGGACAATATAATTCGCGCGCGTGGTTTGCAGCAGGCGTTCAATGGCTTCCACCGCCATGAACCGGCCGGATTCACTTTTGCGAAATTCTTCAAAGACCGAGCTGGCCAACGTGTCGGAAGTGTCGGCGCGGCGCTTGGCTTTGCCGAACAATGCCGGTTTGTCGTAAAGGCAAACCGATGTCCAGAGGTGATAATACGCGGCGTAGCGCACCCGGGACGGCGGCATTTTTTCGTTATTCGAGCCGTAAGGTGGATCGAAATAGGCGAGGCCAGCTTTGACGTTCTCCACCAAATCAAAAATGTCGGATTGATGGACGGCGTGTCGTTCGGTCGTAGGGATGAGCCGAGGAACTGTCAAATGCAGTTTGTTGTAGGAGCGGGGTGACCAATCGTTGAGATAAGAGGCGAAATGACCGAGCGTGCTGTCCACTTCATCGAGCGCCAGAATCAAGCTGGTCAGGAGCACGGCTTTTTCGGTATCGGAAACGGAAAGCCGCTCGATTTCCTCCCGGACGGCGTCGAGCTTGCGCGTGTTGTGTTTCTGCCACGGTTTTTTGAGTTTGTCCTCGCCGATGGAGGAAACGCCTTTTGGCTCGCCTCCGTAATGCTCCGTGAACCAGCCATCTTTTCCCGGCAGTGAGTTGAGATGCTGAATCAGTGGCTGGTAATGGCTTTCGGGATGCGGGTTGAGCAGATAGCAGGTGCCAAAAGTTTTTGACCACGCTGAAATGTCATTGGCAATGACCTGATGGCCGCTTTGGGCGAGCGCTTGGGAAACGCGCGTCGTGCCGGCAAAACCGTCCAAGACGGTCTTGGGCTTCACTTTGTTGAGAAGCTGGAGGATGTAAGGGAGCAGCTTGAGTTTTGAGCCGGCGTATTTGATGCCCTCCGTTTTGGGGACATCCCCCACCAAATCCTCAAATAAATCCAGCGTCTGCATCAACTTCAATTTGGACTGTTGTTTTTGTTGCTCAATATCTTTTTTCAACTCGGTCAAAGCCGCTTCGTGCCCTTTGACGGTTGCCACCAGCGCGTGCGAAAACAATTTCACCAGCACCAGATCGTGTGAATAATCAATCCAGCCGTTCGTCACGCTTTCAAAATACTTGCAGTTCCGCGTGTGTGTCCACAGGCCGCGCTGGAGCGCATTGGCGGTGGCGCTGCCGTAACGCACCTCGCAAACATAATCGCCCGCGCCATCGAAAAACCGAAATACGGGATGTTGGCGGCCACGCCCTTCCTCGGAATAGGCAATTTTAGAAATGCTTTTCTTCGCCGCCGCGTGATCGAAAACCATGATGTTGCAGCGTTGCCACTTCTCGTCGTGAATCAGCGGCAGGACGTTCAGGCTGCCAAAATCGGCAAAGACGGGATCGGCCCACATTGCCGCGATGTCGGCGCTCTTCTCAATTAATTTTCCCAGCTTCTTCAACCGTGGAAACATCTGGAAATTTTTGTCCGACGAAAGCTGCAACGGCCCATTACCGTAAGCCTTCAAACTAACCGGGAATTGCTCTTTCGTGATTTCATTGACGATGTTGATGTCTTCTTCGTGCTCCTTGGCGCGATACAAATCCTTGCCGACATGCACGAATTTGAAGTCATACATGAATTGGTTGATAAACTCCGCGCTGGC
>JAGWMQ010000019.1 GCA_028873125.1 Verrucomicrobiota bacterium
ACTTGACCAGCAACTCACGCATGAGTTCCAGCAGGGCGGGAACATCCACCGGCTTTTCCACCAGGGCACTGACTCCCGCAGCCTGCGCCAGCTCGCTTTGGTGGGACAATCCGGTGAGAATCAAAACCGGCGGGGAGCAATCGAGTTCGAGCAGCCGGTCCACCGTGGCCCATCCGTTTTTCAACGGCATGTTCAGGTCCACCAGCAGCAGGTCAATCCGGCCCTTCTCGCGGCGGAAGGTCTCCAGCGCCTCCACGCCATCGGCGGCCAGGATCACCTGATAGCCTTCACCGTGCAAAAGCTTGCGCAACGATTCGCGGACCGATTCGTCGTCGTCCGCCACCAACACCTTGTGTCTCCTCTCGGTCATCGGCTGTCTCCGGGCGCCGGTTTGCCGCGAACGGTCAAAACGCCGATGAGAATGGCCTGGCAGCTCATGCTCATTCCGGACGGTCGTCTGCGCCGGGACCCCTGTCGGAAAAAATGAAGCTCAGGCGGTGGCGCTCGGCGAACCGGGACAACTCGGGCGCGGCCGTGGCTGAAAGGGCGCCGCCCCGGGCCCCGCCAAAGGTGGCCAGCGCGGCATCCGGGACCCTCCGGCGCTCGGCCCACACCTCCAGCCAGTCCATCAGCCAGATCGGAAGATGGCCGGGCTGGCGTACCGAAAGCACGATCAGGTGCGCGTCGGCCGCCTCCATCAAAGCCTCGGCCGCCGCCGGCGCCAAATTCAGCATGTCCACCCGCCACGGCATGACATTCCACAGCACCGCATCACCGGCCCGGTCGGACGCCCGCTCCAGCATCGCCTTGGCCTTCGCCGCGAAATCGAACTGGTCGTAGATGATGACCGCCTTCATAATCTCGTTTGAAATTTCTCCATTTCGAATGATTCGCGCGCTCATGCTGCTGTTCGTTGGTTTCCGCAATTGCGCCAGCGGAGGTGGCATGGATTCAACGCCACCCAATTAGCTAACATCATGCCAGCGGAGCGGGTGGTTCGACCTGTTCAATTTCAAGCGGTTAGCCCGCCGGCGAGTCGGGCGGACGCGCCGAGGTGGCAGGTGAGAATCCACCTGCGGCCAGCAGGTGGTCAGTTCGCGGCACTGGAGATGCCTGCACGGAGACGTTTTGGAGGCGGAAGGGCGGTCAAGCGGACCGACCCGTTCATCCGGGTTGTCCGGGTTTCTCTCCGGGGGGTCGCAATCCAAAGCGGGTCAGCTTTTCCCGCATGGTGGTGCGGGTTACGCCCAGCCAGCGGGCGGCCTTGGCCTGGTTCCCGCGCGCCAGGTGAATGGCGCGGGTGTACAACTCGCGCTCCATGTCCTCAAACATCCGGGCATGCACGCCCTCGGCCTCGCCGCGCGCCGCCCGCGCCAACAGGTCGCTGAAGTAGCCGGCGATGGTCTGGTCGGCTCCGACGACGGGTTTGTGGCTGCGGGCAGACGCCTGTTGCACGTGCTCCAGGCTGATGGAATAGCCCCGGGCCAGCAGGAGGCCCTGCCGCACCACGTTCTCCAGTTCGCGCACGTTGCCCGGCCACGCCTGGTTTTGCAGGAAGGCGATGGCCTGGGGCTGGATGGACGGCGAATCCTGGTCGAGTTCCGCGGCCGAGCGCCGCAGGAAATAGCGCACCAGATCCGGGATATCCTCGGGCCGCTGGCTCAAGGGCGGCAAGGTGATGGTGACGCCGCTCAGACGGTAAAACAAATCTTCCCGAAACTGCTTTTCCCGGATGGCGCTTTCCAAGTCCCGGTGCGTGGCGGTAAGGATCCGGACGTCCACGGGCACCCGTTCGTTGCCGCCCACGCGCTGGATGTACTTTTCCTGGAGCACGCGCAGGAGTTTGACCTGGGTGCTCAGGCTCAGGTCGCCGATTTCATCAAGGAAAATCGTGCCGTGGTTGGCCTGCTCGAAGCGGCCCACACGGCGGGCGTGCGCCCCGGTAAAGGCGCCGCGCTCGTGGCCAAACAATTCGCTCTCCAGCAGCGTCTCCGGAATGGCCGCACAGTTCACGGCGATGAACGGCTGGTCGGCGCGCCTGCTGTGCTGGTAAATCGCCCGCGCCACCAGTTCCTTGCCGGTGCCGGTCTCGCCGCGGATGAGCACCGTGACGGAGGTGGCGGCGACGCGCCCGATTTCCTTGTAGATGGCCTGCATGGCCCGGCTGTCGCCGATGATGGCCGATTGCGCCGACTGCGTGGCGCCCATTTCCAACGGTTCGGACATCAACCGGCTGGAGGCGACGGCCTTGGCCACCAGGTCGAGCAACTCACCCATGTCGAAGGGCTTGAGGAGATAGTCGTAGGCGCCGAGTTTGGTGGCTTCAATGGCCGTCTCGGTGGTGCCGAAGGCGGTCATCATGATGATGGGCAGTTTGGGTTTGGCGGCGTGGAGTTGTTCGATCAACTCCAGTCCGGTCAAGCCCGGCAACCTCAGATCGGTGAGCACCACGTCGCACGGATGCTCCCGCGCCAGAATCAGACCCTCATCGCCGCGTGTGGCCAGCGCGACCTGATAACCCTCGGTCTGCAATTGCTTTTTCAACGCCGCCACAATGCCGGCATCGTCCTCGATCAGGAGAATGCTAGGGGGACGGTTCATGATCTTCATCGGGTCTGGCCTGCGGCAGCACGATGGTGAAGGTCGCGCCGCGGTTCAATTCCGACCGGCACTCCAGTAGGCCGCCATGCTTTTCAACAATGCGCGCGGCGATCGGCAGGCCCAGGCCGGTGCCTTCCTCCTTGGTGGTGAAAAATGGATCGAACATCCGTTGCTGGACCTCGGGCGGGATGCCCCGGCCGGTGTCGTTGACTTCCAGGACGGCCCACGGCCCGCTGCGACCCGCCACGCGCCCCAGGCGCGTGCGGGCCCGCAGGGTGATCGTGCCGTCGTGTCCCAGGCTTTCCGCCGCGTTTTGAACCAGGTTGATCAACACCTGTTCAATCTGGTACGGATCGGCCCGCATCCAGACGTCCGGCACGGATTCCACATTGAGCCGGATGGCGGTCTTTTCCAGCTTGGGGCCAAACAGGGATTGCACCCTGGCAAACAGGCTGTCCACCGAAATCGCCAGCAGCTTCGGCTCGGCGGGCCGGGCAAACTGGAGAAACTCCTGCAGGATGCGCTCCAGACGCTGGATTTCGTGGCCAATGACCGAGGCGTCCTCGAATTCTGACGATCGAGGCGTGAGGTTCTTCTTCAGGCCATGCAGGCGCACGTTGATGGCGGTGAGCGGATTGCGGATTTCATGGGCGACGCCGGCGGCCAGGGTGCCGAGCGAGGCCAGCTTTTCGTTTCGCGCGGCCCGGGCGCGACTTTCGCCCAACTCGACGCGCAACGGGCCGATCACCCCGCGATAAATCGCCACCGCCGCCGTACCCGCCAGGACGGCCAGCAGGGCCAGCAATACGATCAACAGCTCCTGCAGCCAGGCCAGCGCCCGGCGCGAGTTCTTCATGAATTGCGCCTGCGCGGTGCGCTCGGCCGACTTCAATTGCCGGCACAGCTCGAGGAGCGGCGCGGACTGGCTTTCCACCTGTTCCAGCGAAGGTTGGGACCCAGCGGCCGTTCCGGCCTGCGCCGGCTCCTGCATCAGCCGGGTGATTCCCGCCTGATACCCCTCGAATACCAGGTTGATCCGGTCCATCAACTTCCGCGTCTCAGGCATGAGGGGCGTATTTTGTCTCCTGCTGATCCACTGCCTCACTTCCTGGCTCTTCCGCTCAAATTCCCGCCGATCCGCGGGATTGCGGCGCAACCCAAAACGAAGCGCGCTTCGGTTCAAGTCGCCGATGGACGCCTCGAGGTATTCCGAAAGATGGAAATCGCCGGTTTGCGCCGACGCGAAACTCCGGTGCAGCTGCCCCAGCTCCAGCCAGGTGACGCGCCCCGACCAGCCCACGACCAACGCCAGCGCCAGCGTGGCCAGGGCATAACCGTAGGACCGCGTCCGGATGTTCATAAAGTGATTCACCGCTGACCACAGGTGGATTCCCACCCGCCATCACCAGCGCGGTCAACCCCACACGCGCGTTTCATAACCCGTTGACATTGAAGCCGCGTGCCTTCAAGTGTTCCCTGGCACGAAGCTCGCTAAAGAAAAAAGGGTCAGCCTTGCTATGGGTTGATGATACGGCACGCGCGATGCCAAAGCGATGAAAAGAATTTTAAATTTCGCCAGTGCCCTGTCCTGCGGCACGTTCAGCCTGAGGGGCAACTACACGTGGGGAAAGCGGCCCACACACGACCGAACGCAGCGCGAATGCCGATGGCGGGTGGGGGGGGGAAGCCCCGCCAGCGCGGACCGGTACCAGAACGGTAATCCGGCCTGCCTGCAACAGGGCACTGGCAGCCGAACGTCCCGGTCCTATGAATGGCACCATTCTTGTTGTGGATGACGACCGGTCTGTTCGTGAGTCCTTGAGCCGGGCGTTGCAGGCGGAGGGCTACAGAATCATTCTGGCGGAGAACGGGCAGACGGCCATCGGGAAGTTGGAAGTGGAACGGATTGACCTTTTGTTGCTGGACTTGGGTCTGCCGGTCAAAGACGGGTGGGCCATGCTGGACCGGCTGGCCGAAACGGAGCCGCTGTTGCCGGTCGTGGTCATCACCGGTCACTGGGAGCAGGCGATGCGCGCGGCCTCGTGCCGCGTGGATGTGCTCATGGAAAAGCCCCTCAATGTGCCGGCGTTGTTCCAAATCATCCGCGAACTGCTGCAAGAACCTCACGAAGCCCGGGCCCGGCGCATCCACGACCACGGCCCCGGTTTCCGGCACGTGCCATGCGACATCAAGGAGTTTTGTGAGCAGTTGCGGAAGGCCTACGCCACCCCCTACCCGGGCTGTGAAACCGACGGGCTGGAATAATTGCGCATGGACCCGAACATCCTTTCCAGCAATGGCGATACCAGGTCCCGGGAATCGCTGCGCCAGCAGCTTGGAGCGGAAGGCTGCCACGTGGGTCTCGCCGGCGGGAGCGGCGAGGACAGCCGGCCGTTCGACACGGGTCCGGTGGACGTTCTGGTGCTGGACCTCAACCCGCCGGGCAGCGAAGGGTGGGACGTTTTTGGCGTGATTGATTCTCTTAATCCTTCCTTTCCCATCGTCATCGTCGTGAGCAGCAGAGGCAATCCAAACTGGCGTCGCTGGCCGGCATCAGGCGCCCTGACCGAGAAATCGTTCAATGTTCCCCTGTTGCTGCGAACGATAAAAAGAAGTATCTGCCTCCATCCGATTCGCGTCTGCTTCCTCCGGGAGCAAGTCTCCGTGGAATAACTGGATCGCTCCCAATCCGCAGAGGGTGCGCGCTTGGCGACAGGCGCTTTGACTGGCATACTCGGCGCGTGGCCATCACGCATCACGCATCCGCCATTGCGTCCCGGCACGACGGGCCCCGCCCCGCACCCAAAATCCGCGTGGCCGTCCTGGGCGCCGGTTCCCTGGGACAACACCACGCGCGCATTTATTCCGAACTCCAAAGAGTGGGGCAGGTCGAGTTTACCGGGATTCTTGACTCGAACCCGGACACGGCCAAACGGGTCGCCGCGGCGCACCGCGTAAGAAATTTCAATTCCATCGCCGAAACCGCCGCCCACGCCGACGCCTTGAGCCTGGTGACGCCGACCGTCACCCATTTCCAAATCGCCAAACCGCTGCTCGCGCAGGGCAAACACGTCCTGGTCGAAAAGCCGATGACCGACAACGCGGCGCAGGCCGCCGAACTCGTCCGGCTCGCGCAGCAGAACAACTGCGTCCTGCAAGTCGGCCACGTCGAGCGGTTCAATCCGGTTTTCACCTTCCTCCAGACCGCCGCGCCCGAGCCGCGCTTCATCGAGTGCCACCGCCTCTCGCCCTACCCGGCCCGCTCCACCGACATCGGCGTGGTGCTCGATTTGATGATTCACGACCTCGACGTCGTGCTCGCCTTCGTGAAATCGCCGGTGACGGGCGTGGATGCGGTGGGCATTCCGGTGTTGAGCCGGAGCGAGGACATCGCCAACGCGCGCCTGCGGTTCGCCAACGGCTGCGTCGCCAACCTCACCGTCAGCCGCGTCAGCCCGGAGCGGATGCGGAAGATCCGCGTGTTCAGCGGCGGCGCCACCACGCCCAGTTACATCTCGCTCGATTACCGCGCGCAGGAAGGTTTCATTTACCGCATCGCCCGCGAAGGCGAACCCGAGACACCGCTGCTCAAAAAAGTCCTGGCCGCGAAACTCGGCGTGGGCAAGGACTCCGCCATTGTGAGCGAATTCGGCGGCAAACGCATCGTGCGCGAACCGGTGCCGATTGCGAAGGACGAGCCGCTCAAGCTGGAACTGCAACACTTCATCGCCTGCGTCCGCGAGAAGCAGACGCCGTTGGTCAGCGGCGAATCCGCCAAGCGCGCGCTGGACTTGGCGTTTGAAATCACGCGGCAGATTCAGGGGCAAAAGATTTAACGCGAAGACGCAAAGGCGCGGAAAAATGAAATTTAAGACGCGACCAATCGAAATGTTGTTTCCGTGTCGGCGGGAGAAAGCTGCGGAGCAGCGCGCGGCAGCAGCCCATAGCGACAGCCATGGGAAAACGCCGGAAATATCTGGAGGAGAATCTTGGCGCGGCTTGGGTCCAATTGACCGCCGCAGAAATCCGCGAACTCGATGCCAGGCTTTCGCCCGGCACCGTGGCCGGACCCCGTTATACCGGGGAAATGATGGCGCTGGTCAATCGCTGACGCGTGAAACGACCCGTTGAGAAATCCGTTTGAAGCGATGATGCATGCATTTTGGAACGAAAGTGGCATGGATTGTCGCGGGAATGATTCTGGCCCGGTTGGCGGTGGAGTTGTGGCTGTCGGCGCTCAACCGCCGGCATGTGCTGGCCCATGCCGGCCCCGTTCCCACCGCCTTCGAAGGGTTCATCAATCAGTCAGCTTACGACAAGTCCATCGCCTATACGCTGGCCAAGGAGCGGTTTGGAAGCATCGAGGCTGTTTACAGTATTGCGGTTTTAATCGTCGTGGTATTTAGCGGAGTTTTGCCGTGGGCTTTCGAGCATTCCTCAGAGGCGCTGGGCCAGTCGGCCTGGGCGATGGCGGCCTTTCTGTTTGTAATCGGCCTAGGCATGTCGTTGCTGGGTTTGCCGTTTGATTGGGTTTCACAATTCCGTTTGGAACAGAAATTCGGTTTCAACGCCACGACCCAGCGAATCTGGTGGTTTGACCGGCTCAAGATTTTGTTGCTGTCTCTGACATTGGGTTATCCGTTACTGGTCTTGCTCTTAAAAATGGTCACCTGGACAGGCCCCTGGTGGTGGTTGTGGGATTGGGGCGCGGTCATCGTGGTCCAACTGGTCTTGAGCGTGCTGGCTCCGGTCCTGATCCTGCCCTTGTTCAACAAGTTGACACCGCTGCCCGACGGCAGCCTGCGGGATGGATTGCTGGATCTGGCGAAGAGAACCCGGTTCCGGGCAAAAGCATCCAACTGATGGACGGCAGCAAGCGATCGCGGCATTCCAACGCGTTCTTCACCGGCTTCGGCCGATTTCGGAAAATCGTGCTGTTCGACACGCTGGTCGAGCAACTGTCCGAGCCGGAAGTGGAGGCGGTCGTGGCGCATGAGATCGGCCATTGCCGGAAAGGGCACATTCCCAAGATGCTGGCGTTCTCGGCGATCAGTTTGCTGGTTGGCTTTTATCTCCTGGCCGTGCTGTCCCGGCAGGCGTGGTTTTATCGCGCTTTCGGATTTGAATCCGGGAACATCGCGCCGGCGTTTCAGTTGTTTAGTCTGCTGGCCGGCACCGCCGGATTCTGGATTGGGCCGCTGGCGCATTGGTGGTCGTGGCGTTACGAATATCAGGCCGACGCCTTTGCCGCCCAAGCCCCGGGCCAGGTTCAATCCTTGATTGCCGCGTTGCGGAAATTGAACGGGAAGAATTTGAGCAATCTGGTTCCACATCCGCTCTACGGCGGATTCTATTATTCACACCCAACCCTGCTGGAACGGGAGCGGGCGCTGAGCAGATCTGGCCACAACCGTCCGGCGTGAGGGTGGTAATTCGGATCAACCAAATGTCTTTCCGTTCCAACCCCAATTGCCCGCTTCAACCTCCGTGAAATTGAGGTGGATGCGGTTCGGCGGAACGCCAAGGGATTGGTTCAGCAGGCGGCAGACCTTTGGCGAGCGTTGACGGTTTACGCTTCCACTCAAGCCGGATGCATCGCGGGGCGCCGGCGATGTTCAGCCAAACGGGCGCGGACTTCGATCAACCGCCGCCGCGAGGTTCGCAAAGGATTTGAAATTGGCGCGTTTTATTCCTACCTTGGGCCGCAATGACAATGATTCCCGAAACCCAGTGCGCCGTGCAATTGGTCGGGCCGGACCAGCTTCGCATCAATGAAGCCAAGCCCGTCTTCCAGCCCGGGCCGCATCAGGTGCTTTGCCGGGTCGAGGTCTGCGGCTTGTGCTTTTCAGATTTGAAACTGCTCAAACAATTTTCCAGCCACGCCCGCAAATCCGAAGTCGTCGCCGGCATCGCCCCGGACGTCCTGGCCCAGATGCCGCAGTACGTGCCGGGCGAAAAACCGGTCGTGCCCGGGCATGAAACCGTCGTGCGCGTCGTCAAGGTCGGGCCGGAGGTCGAACGGTTCAAGGTCGGCGAGCGGTATCTGGTGCAGACCGACTTTCGCTGGCTGCCGACGAGGAACTCCAATTCCGCCTTCGGCTACAACTTCGAGGGCGCGCTTCAGGAATACGTCCTCGTGGACGAGCGCGTCATCACCGCGCCGGACGGCGAGACGATGTTCATCCCCGCGCCGGAGGACCTGTCGGCCTCGGCCATCGCCCTGTGCGAGCCGTGGGCGTGCGTCGAGGACGCCTACGTCGAGAAGCAACGCCGCGGCTTCAAGCGCGACGGGAAAACTTTGATTGTCGCTGACCATGAACCGAAAGTGGATGGCGCGGGAAAAATCACTTACGCCGGACCATCGGCGTTGTCGGCGGGAAAATTCGACGACGTGATTTATTTCGGCGGTGACGCCGCGGTTTGCGAGAAACTGTTCGCCAACGTCGGCACGAACGGATTGTTCGTCATCGTGCAAGGCGGCAAGAAGTTCGGCCGTCCGGTGGTGACGGCCGTGGGCCGGGTTCATTACGGCGGCATCCGCGTCGTCGGGACAGCAGGCAGCAACGTGGCCGACGCCCTGGCCGCAATTCCGGCGACCGCGGAAATCCGGCCGAACGACAAGATCAACATCGTGGGCGCGGCGGGGCCGATGGGCACGATGCACGTCCTCCGCGATTTGTGCCAGGGCGTGCCCGGCGTCACGGTCTGCGCCGGTGATCTCAACGACGAACGGCTCGCCGCGCTGAAACGGCTCGCCGAACCGCTCGCGCAAAAGAACCGGCTCGCGCTAAGGCCCTACAACCCATCGAAGGACAAGCCGGCGGAGCGGTTCAATTACATCGTCCTCATGGCGCCGGTGCCGGCGCTGGTCGCCCAAGCGGTCCGGGACGCCGCGCCGCGCGCCATCATCAACATTTTCGCCGGCATTCCCGCGGACAAGACCGGCGAGATTGATTTGGACGCCTACCTCGAAAAACAATGTTACTTCATCGGCACGAGCGGTTCGACGCTCGACGATATGAAGGTCGTTTTAAAAAAGGTGGCGTCGCGGCAGTTGGACACGAATTTGTCCGTGGCCGCCATCACCGGGCTGGACGGGGCGGTGGACGGAATCCGCGCGGTGGAAAAAAACCTGATGCCCGGCAAAATCATCGTTTATCCATTCGCAAAAGGTTTGCGGCTCACCGCCCTGCCGGAAGTGGGCAAGGAACATGCCGGCGTCGCCCGGGCGCTCCATGACGGTCAATGGAGCAGGAATGCCGAGGAAGCCTTGAAAAGGGAATTCGAGGCGCCATGACTTTCTCGCTGGAAGACAAAATCGCCGTGGTCACCGGCGGTGCGCAGGGCCTGGGGCGGGCGATTTCACAACGGCTGGCCCACGAAGGCTGCCAGGTCGTCATCGCGGACCTGAAGGACGAGGCGGCGCAGGCGACGGCGGCGGAGATTGTCAAGACGACGGGGCGCGGGGCGCTGGCGCTGAAGACCGACGTGACGCAGGAGGCCGACGTTGAAGCCTTGTTCCATCGCGCCATTTCGGAATTCGGCCGGGTGGACATCGTCGTGGCCAACGCGGCCATTCTCATTGCCGGGCCGATCGCCGAGGCGGATGCCGAAAAATGGCGCGCGGTGATGACCGTGAATCTGTTCGGCAATTTTCTCACGCTCAAGCATGCCTGCCGGGTGATGAAGCCGCGGCGCAAAGGCGTGATCATTCAAATCAATTCCAAGTCCGGCAAGAAGGGCAGCGCGGCCAACAGCGCCTACGCGGCGACGAAATTCGGCGGCATCGGCCTGGTGCAAAGCGTGGCGCTGGAAATGGCCCCGCACGGCATCCGTTGCAACGCGATCTGTCCGGGCAACCTGCTGGAGTCGCCGCTGTGGACCGACCCGGACCACGGCCTGTTCGTGCAATACCTCCGCGCCGACAAGGTGCCCGGCGCCCAAACCATCGAGGACGTCCACCAGGCGTACGTCGCCCAGGTGCCGATGAAACGCGGCTGCGCCTACGAGGACGTCTGCAACGCCCTGGTTTTTCTGGCCAGCGACGCGGCGGGCTACCTGACGGGCATTTCCTTGAGCGTGACCGGCGGGCAGGAGATGAATTGAAGCGGGCGACCCGGGCGCCGTTTTTTTTGGCGGCGGATGCAGTCCCATCCGGGATCCGTTCGTGCGCATTGACATCTTGATTTTCGGCGATAGTCTGTCCGGACTTTCCGCGGGACAAATGCGTGCTATTTTGAGACGTGGCTGAGAAAGACGATTATCTGGCAGACGTGTTGGTGGACTTGGGGCTGGCGACGGCCGAGCAGGTGACCAAGGCGCGCGCCGAGGCCCATGGGGCCGGCGTGGGCGTGGTGGACCTGTTGCTGGCCAACAAGGTCATCAAGCCGGCGGACGTGACCCAGGCCAAGGCGGCGCAGTTCGGCGCCGAGGTCATCCAGTTGAGCGGCCTGAAAATTCCCGACGACGTCATCGCCATCATCCCGCGGCACATCGCCAAAAAATACCGCGTGCTGCCGGTGCTCAAGAGCGACGGGAAGGTGGCGGTGGCCATCGCCGATCCGTCCGACCTCAACACGATTGACACGCTGACGCACCTGCTCAACGCCGAGATTGACCTGCGCGTGGCCTCGGAGCAGGACATCGAATCGGCGCTCAACAAGTATTACGGCAGCACCGGCCAGACGGTGGTGGACAAGGCGATCCAGGAGTTGACCGAGAGCGAGGTGGCGGTGCCCACGGTGGGGGTGGACGAAGGCGGCGAGACGCTGGAAGCCGACGCGCCGCTCATCCGGCTGGTCAACCAGATCATCGTGGACGCCTTCAAGATGCGCGCCTCGGACATCCACCTGGAGCCGCTGGCCAAGCGGTTCCGCCTGCGCTACCGGATTGACGGCATGTTGCACGAGATGAAGGCGCCGCCCAAGCGCCTCCAGCCCTCGATCATCACGCGCCTGAAAATCCAGTCCAACATGTCCATCTCCGAGCACCGCATTCCGCAGGACGGCCGCATCCAGACCAAGGTGGGCAATAAACTTATTGACCTGCGTGTCTCCTGCCTGCCGACCAATCACGGCGAGAGCATCGTCATGCGCATCCTGGACAAGGAGGGGCTGCGGCTCGGCCTGGCCGAGTTGGGATTTTTCACCGATGACCAGCAAACCTTCGAGCGGATGATCGGCCTGCCCGACGGCATCCTGCTGGTGACCGGGCCGACCGGTTCGGGCAAGACGACGACGCTGTATTCCTGCCTGCACTTCATCAACCGCCCCGACCGCAAGATCATCACCGTGGAGGACCCGGTGGAATACATCCTGGCGGGCATCAACCAGGTGCAGGTCAACGAGGTGGTGGGGCTGTCGTTCGCCGCGGCGCTGCGCTCCATCCTGCGCCAGGCGCCCAACGTGGTGATGATCGGTGAGATCCGCGACCTGGAGACGGCGTCCATCGCCATCAACGCCTCGCTCACCGGTCACCTGGTGTTCTCGACGCTGCACACCAACGACGCGCCCAGCGCCGTGACGCGCCTGGTGGACATCGGGGTCAAGCCGTTCCTGGTCGCCTCGTCCATCCGCTGCCTGATGGCCCAGCGCCTGGTGCGCAAGGTCTGCAAGAAGTGCTCGCAGCCCTACCAGCCTAGCGAGATGGAGATGCGCGCGCTGAGCCTCGACGCGGCGGCGGTGGCCGGCGCGACGCTGGTCAAGGGGCGCGGCTGCGCGGATTGCTCGAACACCGGCTGCCGCGGGCGCATGGGCATTTTCGAGATTTTCGTGATTGACGACGAGGCGCGCAAATTGATTTACGACAAGGCCCCCTCGTCGGTGCTGCGCGCCCGCGCCCGCGAGATGGGCATGCGCACCCTGCGCGAAGACGGCATCCGCAAAGTGCTGGCCGGGTTGACCACGCCCGAGGAGGTGATCCGGGCGACGGTGGGCGACGTGGATTAAAATGACGTTGAAGCGTTACAGGGTTGAAGCGTTCAAGCGGGAGCGTCGTGCGCCGCGCGTAACGATTTCATTTTCAAACGGTCTAATTTCCGTGACGCTCCAACGCTCCAACGCTTCAACGCTTTAACGAGTATGTCCTATTCCATGTCCGACCTGCTGCAGTTGGTGGTGTCCGAAGGCGCCTCGGACCTGCACATCCGCGTGGCCACACCGCCGACGATCCGCGTGCATGGCATTCTGCACCGCGTCGAGGGGCCACCGCTCAAGCCGGAGGACACCGAGGAATTGATGCGCAGCATCACCTCCGAGGAGCACATCCAGGGCACCCGCGAGCGGGGCGGGGCCGACTTCGGATTTGCCTTTGGCGACGCGGCGCGATTTCGGGTGAGCGTCTTCAAGGAGAGGGGCAATTTTGGCCTGGTGCTGCGGCAGATCCCCAACAAGCTGCTGACCTTCGAGCAGATCGGCATTCCGCCCAGCACCAAGGAACTGCTTTACAAACCGCGCGGCCTGGTGCTGGTGACCGGGCCGACCGGCTCCGGCAAAACCACCACGCTGGCCACGATGCTGGACATCATCAACCAGGAACGCGACGAGGTCCACCTCATCACCATTGAAGACCCGATTGAGTATTATCATCACCATAAAAAGGCCCTCATCACGCAGCGCGAGATCGGGGTGGACGTGCCCAACTTCGCCGAGGGCCTGCGCCGGGCGTTGCGCCAGGATCCGGACGTGATCCTGGTGGGCGAAATGCGCGACCTGGAAACGATCGAGGCGGCGATCACCGCGGCGGAAACGGGCCACCTGGTGTTCGGCACCTTGCACACCACCGGCGCGGCCAAGACCATTGACCGCATCACCAACGCCTTTCCGACCAACCAGCAGGAGATGGTGCGCATCCAGCTCTCCACCGTGATGCAGGCGGTCATTTCCCAATTGTTGATTCCGCGGATTGACAAACCGGGCCGCGTGGCCGTCTTTGAAGTCATGGTCAACACGCCGTCCATCGCCGCGTTGATTCGCGACAACAAGACGTTCCGCATCCAGTCGGACATCCAGACCGGGGCGAAATACGGCATGGTCACGCTCGACTCCTTTCTCATTGACAAATACCTGCAAGGCATGATCGCCCGGGAGGAGGTCATCACCAAGGCGCAGGACCCCACCACCATCCAGGCGAAGCTGCAGGAACTGGACCTGGCCCAGGCCGTCACCTCCAAGGGCGGCGAAAAGAGATAGATTCCCATGGCCGAAGAAATTTCAGATCCACTCCTGTCGCTCATCAAGGGAAACGGGCTGATTGACGACCTCCAATTCGAGGAGGTCGCCTCCGAATTCAAGCGCAGCGGCACGCCGGTGGTCCAGCTCCTCCAGGATTTCGGAATCATGAACCTGGACGACATCCTGCACGTGATGGCCACGCACCTGGGCACCACGGTCGTCTCGTTGCGCGACCGGGAGTTCGCGCCCGATCTGCTCCAGAAAATCCCCGCCCACGTCGCCCGGATGTATCAATGCCTGCCCGTCGGCGTCAACAACGGCGCCGTCCAGGTGGCCCTGGCCGATCCGCTGGACCCGGCGCGCGCCGACGAAATCCAGTTCGCCATCAAGAGCGACGTGCAGGTGGTCGTGGCCGACCCGGCGGAGGTGGAAAAGGCCATTGACCGCTGTTACGGGCAGGACACCGGGGACTTTTCGGACATCCTCAAGGAACTGGGCGCCGACCAGGACATCGCCCGCGAAGCCGCCGCGGCGGCGGATGACGAGCGCCGCGTGGTCGAACTGGCCAACGACGCGCCCATCGTCAAATTCGTCAACCTCGTCCTGTCGCAGGCCATCCAGGACCGCGCCAGCGACATCCATTTCGAGCCGTTCGAGACCGAGTTCCGCATCCGCTACCGCGTGGACGGCGCGCTCTACGAAATGTCGCCGCCGCCCAAGCACCTGGCGTTGCCGGTCATCTCGCGCATCAAGGTCATGTCCGGCCTGAACATCTCCGAACGGCGCCTGCCCCAGGACGGACGCATCAATTACAACGTGGGCCGGCGGCAGGTGGACCTGCGCGTCTCCACGCTCCCGACGCAATTTGGCGAATCGGTGGTGCTACGCGTGCTAGACCGCGCCGCGGTCAACCTGGAAATCGAATCGCTGGGCTTCCCCAAATACGTCCACGATTACGTGGTGGAGGCGATCCAGCGGCCCAACGGCATCATGATCGTCACCGGCCCGACCGGTTCGGGCAAGACGACCACGCTGTATTCTTGTTTGCGGCGGATCAACACCATGGATTCCAAGCTGCTCACCGCCGAGGACCCGGTGGAATATGACATCGAGGGCATCATGCAGGTGGCCATCAACGAGGCGGCGGGACTGACCTTCGCCAAGGCGCTGCGGTCCTTCCTGCGCCAGGACCCGGACATCATCATGGTCGGCGAAATCCGCGACCTGGAGACGGCGCAGATCGCCGTGCAGGCCTCCCTGACCGGCCACCTGGTGATGAGCACGCTGCACACCAACGACGCGGCCGGCGCCATCACCCGCATGATTGACATGGGACTGGAGCCATTTTTAATCTCGTCCACCCTGATGGCGGTCCTGGCCCAGCGGCTGGTGCGCACCATTTGCCAGAATTGCCGGACCTCCTTCGAGCCGACCGAGGACCAACTGGCCCTGCTGAACCTCTCGCCGCACGACCTGGGCGAGAAGGTCTTTCATTATGGACGCGGCTGCTCGGCCTGCAACGACACCGGCTACAAGGGGCGCAAGGGCATCTTTGAACTGCTCGTCATCAGCGAGGCCGTCCGCCTCCTCATCAACGAACGCGCGCCGACGGTGGTCCTGCGCCAAAAGGCCGTGGAACTGGGCATGGTGACCCTGCGGGAGGACGGCTTGCGCAACATCTTCCAGGGTGATACAACCATTGAAGAAGTCGTGAAATACACCTGAGCCGGGAAGCGTTATGCCAAAATACAGTTACGTCGCGTTGGATGCCCACGGCAAGGAAACCAAGGGCGTCATCGAGGTCGCCAGCCAGAACGAGGCGATTGGCCGCGTCAAGGACATGGGGCTGTTCCCCACCAAGATCACCGAGACCGAAAAGGCCGCGGCCAAGGCCGCCGGCAAGAAACCCAAGGCCGCCAGGAAGGCCGGAGGCAAAAAGGGCGCCCTGGACATCCAGATCAAAATCCCCGGCCTGAGCGGCCGGATCAAACCCAAGGTGCTGACGACCTTCACCCGGCAGTTGGCCACGCTGGTGGACGCCGGCCTGCCGCTGCTGCGCGGCCTGCGCGTGCTGGAGAAGCAGGAGCGCAACGCCACCCTGCGGGGCATTCTGGACGATTTGTCCCTGGCCATCGAGGGCGGCAGCACCTTTTCCGAGGCGCTGGCGCAGCATCCCAAGGTTTTCAACCGCCTCTTCGTCAACATGGTCAAGGCCGGCGAACTGGGCGGCGTGCTGGAGGTGGTCCTCAAGCGCCTCGCCGAGTTTTCCGAGAAGGCCCAGAAGATCAAGGGCAAGATCAAGGCCGCCATGTTCTATCCCATCGCCGTGCTCATCGTCGCCAGCGGCATCATGGTTCTGCTGATGACGTTTGTGATTCCGCGGTTCAAGGAGGTGTTCGCCGGCATGATGCCCGGCAACGAACTGCCCAAGTTCACCCAGATCGTGATGGGCATCAGCGACATCATCAAAAGCCACTTCCTGGTGGCCGCCGGCTGCCTCGCCGCTTTTATCGTCCTGTTCCTGATCTTCATCCGCACCAAGTTCGGCCGGTGGGTCTGGGACAAATTCAAGTTGAAAGTGCCGATCATCGGTCCCGTCGTCAGCAAGGTTTCCATCGCCCGGTTCACCCGCACGCTGGGCACGCTCGTCAGCAGCGGTGTGCCCATCCTCCAGGCGCTCACCATCGTCAAGGAAACCGCCGGCAACGTCGTCATCGCCAACGCCGTCGGCGAGGTCCACGAAAGCGTCAAGGAAGGCGAAACCATCACCGCACCGCTCGAAGGCTCCGGGGTCTTTCCGCCCATGGTCGTGAGCATGGTGGACGTGGGGGAACAGACCGGCGCTCTGCCGGAAATGCTCCTGCGCATCGCCGACAATTACGACGAGGAAGTGGACAACGCCGTGGCGTCCATGACCTCGCTGCTGGAGCCGGTCATGATCGTCTTTCTGGCCGTCATCGTCGGCAGCATCGTCATCGCCATGTTCCTGCCGCTCATCAAGATGATCAGCGTCATGAGCGGACAAGGCGGCGGGGGCGGCGCCGGAGACTAAATCCTCCGCGTGCCGCCTGGATGCAGGCCCGTGCCAAGCCCGGACACCATGCCCGAGTCGCATTTTGATTTTTAACGAAAAACCTGTTGACAACCCGCGACGCCCGTGCGTAAATACATTGTAAACACATTGCATGGGCGTTGAATTTACAATTGGCTCGCTATGGAGTTCGATTGGAACAATCCGCCTTTCGAGTTGGATGGTTCTTTGATTCAGCGAGATGTGGAAGAGTCCTTTGAGGATCCCTTCGCCATTCGCTTGTTGCCGGATTCGTCGCGATTCGGCCTCCAGGCCCGCTTTTTTAATCTGGGCATGACCGCGGCCGGCGTGGGCGTCTTCAGCGTCTATCGGACCAATGGACGGCTGGTCCGGGTGCTGCTGGCGCGTCCCTTCGACGCCGAAGAACGATTTTTTTACCAGCGGAAACGGGATCAAACCTTGCAAGGGTGACGGGTGAAACGTGGCGAGCTTGGGGTTTGGCGTCTGGCGTCTGGAATCCGGGGGTTGAAACCGGATCGGCCGGGAAGCGAGACGCCGGCTCCCGGGCCCAAATTTGACATGCGAACCTTCGCCAAATGGGAAGAGGTGCCGCTCTTCGACAGCGAAGAGGCCGAGGCGGCCTTTTGGGCGGAGAACCGCCCCAGCCTGCGGCTGATGGAGACGGCCGTGGCCGGCGGCGCCGAGGCCGCCGAATCGGTGACCATCACGCTGCGGATTGACCCGCGGATGCTGGCGCGCATCAAGCGGCTGGCGCGGGCGCGCTATTTGAATTACCAGAGCATGATCAAACAATGGCTGAGCGAGCGGATGGAAGACGAAATGCGTGAACGCTGAAATGACATGAACAATCGCCGGACAGCGGAAAAGCGACGGTCGGGAGCCGGGAACAGCACCGGTTTCACCTTGATCGAACTGTTGGTGGTCATCTCCATCATCGCCGTCATCGCCGCCTTTCTGGTGCCGGTGGCCGGCGCGGTCCGGCGGCATGAGTTGATCCAGAAAACCCAGGCGGAGATGGCGCAACTGGAAACGGCCCTCAGCAGCTACAAGGCCGCCTACGGCTTCTACCCGCCGTGCAACCCCGATAATCCCATGATCAATCCGCTGTACTATGAACTGATGGGAACGACCAACATCGTGACTTCGCCGAAATTCCTGAAATATCAGTCGCTTGATGATCCCGGTGTGCAAATCATTGGCGGCGGTCCAGGTACGCCAATGTTCTTCGCGTTCCATGTGTCCGGTTTCATGAATTGCAGCAAACCGGGCGCGGGAGAGGACGCCCCGAAGGCCAGAAGTTTTCTTGAGGATTTGAAACCGGATCAGGTGGCAAAGGGCTTCACGAACAGCATGATTCACCCCCCGGGCGTGGTCCTGCTGGTCGCCTCGGTGGGCGGACCGGACCCGAACTATCGCCCCTTGGGGGCGTCCGGCGTGAATCCCTGGCGCTACGTTTATCCGGGGACCAACAATCCCAACTCCTATGACCTGTGGGTGCAACTGGTCTTCAAGCCCGGCCAAACCAATCTCATCTGCAACTGGAGCCGCCAGGTGCAGATCAACGCTCCGCTGCCCTGATGTCTTATGCGCCTGACCGCAAAATCCAGATTCCGCCCCCGGGGACGCGGGATTCCCGTGCAGTGGCGTGACTGCGTGTGGCCGGCGCGCGTGGTGGTGCGGTTGTCTCAGTGGCCGCGCCGCGAGCCGCCCGCCCGCGTTTTGAACCCCGGCGGCAGGCCGCGCCGTTCCCGGACGGCCGCGGCTTTCCGCGGCTTCCGGCCGGGTCGAACAGCATCGTCGCCTTTGACCCGCTTGCTTCGGGGGCGCCGCCGAATTCCTTTTTCAAGCCTATGAAACCCATCAAGAAATGTGACCGGAGGCAGGTGACCCGTGACACGGACGGCAATCTGAACGGACGGCTCTTTCCGCGCCGCAGGTCGCGTGTCACCCGCCAACTTGCAGCCTTCACCCTCATCGAACTGCTCACCGTCATCGCCATCATCGCCATCCTGGCGGCCATCCTGTTGCCGGCCCTGGGCTACGCCAAAACCGCGGCGAAGAAGACGCAGGCCAAGCTGCAAATCAGCGACCTGGCCACCGCCATCCAAAAATACGATTCGGACTACAGCCGGATGCCGGTTTCGACCGCCGACCAGTTGCTGGCCGTCACCAACGATTTCACCTTTGGCGGCGTGTTCCAAACCCCGACGGGCCCGACGACGATTGGCAACGTGACCACCAATTCCGATGTCATCGCCATTTTGATGGACCTGACGAATTTTCCCGACGGCGCGCCGACGGTGAACGCCAACCATGTCAAGAACCCCCAGCGGACCCTGTATCTGAACGCCAAGCGGGTCGCCGACACCGCCACCTGGCCGGGCGTCGGACCGGACCTGGTCTATCGCGATCCGTGGGGCGATCCCTACGTCATCAGCATGGACGTGAATTACGACGGCGAGTGCCGGGACGCCTTTTATTCGCGGTCGGCGGTTTCGAAACTCGATGGGAGCACCGGCTACTTTGGATTGGTGGACCCGACGGATACCGGTGGAAATGACAATAATTTCGAATACCACGGCAAGGTGATGGTCTGGTCCGCCGGGCCGGACAAGAAAGTGGATCCCGGCGCCAAGGCCAACCAGGGCGTCAACAAGGACAACATCTTGAGCTGGCAGTGAAGATGAGCAGCAAGTGGCAAGCAGCAGGTGACAGATTGACGGCGGCGCGCGGTGCGCGCTTCTGTCCCACGTGCCGTGTCCCGTGCCGCATTCATAGTTGTTCCAGCAAGCGCGCTACTCGCCCGCGATGCAAGAGCAACACAGGCTTCACGCTCATCGAGCTGCTGGTCGTCATTGCCATCCTGGGCATCCTGGCGGCGCTGACGGTGCCCGCGCTCAAAAATTTGGGCAAATCCTCCACGGTCACGGCCGCCGCCGCGCAACTGCTCGGCGACGTCGGGCGCGCCCGCCAACTGGCCATCGCCGATCACACCACCGTCTATATGGTGTTCGTCCCGACGAATTTTTGGAGCTATCTGCCCGCCGCAGTGAAAGATCTTCCTGCCACGAGCAATCTGTGCGACAAGCAACTGACCGGTTACACCTTCATCGCCTATGGCGCCCTGGGCGACCAGCCCGGACAACACCGGTGGCACTATCTCGCTCCGTGGCAGACGCTGCCGGACGGCATGTTCATCGCCCAGCAGAAGTTTGCGGAGCCGTCCGGTTTCTTTTATTCCATTCCAAAAATTCCCGGCGTGCCCTCGAGCGGAGCCTACGATGTCTATGGCTTCAACGTGACCAACACCATTCCCTTTCCCACGGAAACCAATCTGCCTGCGGTGAACCCCCCTTCCCAGCTTTATCTGCCGTACATCGCCTTCAACTACCTGGGGCAATTGACCTTTGACGGCCAGAACCTCGCCGGCCATGACGAGAACATTCCCCTGGCGCGGGGCAATGTGTTTTACGCGGTCAACGCCGACAAGGTGCCTCAGTTCAGTCCGCCGCAGGTGACCGTGTTCCCGCCCGGCAACGACACCAACGCCTACAACATCATCCACATTGACGCGCTCTCGGGGCGCGCCATTTGGGAGCAGCCGCGCGTGCAATGAAAATTTTCGTCTGCCATTTTCCATTGCCGGGCGGGGCGGCCAGTCCGCTGGCCGCCGCCGGCGCGCAGAGGACTGCGCGCCCCACCGCGCGATCCGGCTTCACCATGGTGGAGATCGCCATCAGCCTGGCCATCATCGGCATCGCGCTGGTGGCCATCATCGGCGTGCTGCCGATGGGCGTGAACGTCCAGAAACAGAACCGCGAGGAGACGATCGTTGACCAGGACGCCACCGTCCTGATGAACGCCATCCGCAACGGGGCGCTCGGCTCGGACGAACTGACCAATTACGTCTTTGCCGTCACCAATTTCTGGGGGTTGTACAACGCCAACGGCGCGAAGGTGAATTCCGGCGCCAATTATTACAGCTACGCCAATTCCCAGGCCGCGCCCTCGCCGCGGGTGTTTCCTCAATTCAACCTCGACAGCGGCAGCAACATCGTGGCCTTGTTGAGCACGCCGGAGTATCAGGGCAACTTTGGCGTGCCCCTGGACAATCTTTCCGGCGGCGGTTACAGCAACCACATCGTGGCCTGCGTCCATTCCATCAGCGGGCCGGCGTCTGAAAAGCCGCCGCAAAACAACGACATCGTTGTCGGCGACTCCTTCAGCTACAAGGTGGTCTGTGCAAACCTGCCGGTGGCCGTGGAAACCAATCTCTTTTATCTGCCGACCAATGATCCGGCCTACGGTTACGGGCGGCAACTGACCGCCAATCTGCACGAACTGCGCCTGACCTTTCTCTGGCCGTTGTATCCCAACGGCGGCGTCGGCAACGGGCGCCAGACCTTCCGCACCCTGGTGCCCGGACGGCTGGCCGCGGCGCCGAGCGCCCCGGGTCCGCGCGCGGCGTGGATTCATTTCTTCCAGCCCCAGGCCTTCACCAACGCGCCATGAACCGGAAGTTCCAAGTTCCAGGTTCCAAGTTCCAAGTCCGGCGTCGGAACTTGAAAGGCGCGGCGTTGCGCCGCGGTTCCATCGCCGACCGCAAATCGGAGATCGCAAACGGGTTTACCTTGGTGGAAATCCTGGTGGCCATGGCGCTGCTCTCGCTCATCGTGCTGGCGCTGATGTCGGTCTTCAGCAACACCCAGGCCGCCTTCCGCGCCAACCTGACCCAGAGCGACGTGCTGGGTTCGGGCCGCCAGGTGATGGACCTGATCACCCGCGACCTGCAGATCATGGCCCCGTCGGACGATTACAGCAACGGCGCGGTGAATTTTTACGCCGGTGTCAATCCGGACGGCCTGCTGCAATCGCTGCCCGGCAGCAGCCTGTCGCGCACCAACGTCCTGGAGGACTTTTTCATCCTCAGCCGCCGGAATGTGAACGGCGGCGACTGCTGGGTGGGCACCGGTTACGCCGTGGTCATCAATTCGCCGGACGGCCTCTATTCCCTCTACCGCTTCACCGTCAAGCAGCCGGTCGCGCCACTCCTGAACGCGACCGTGGCGCGCGGGCCGCGGTATCTTTTTTACAACAGCAACAAGCTCTACCCGACCAACTTTCAAAATTTCCTGCTGGCGCCGACCAACTACAGCCATCTCCTGGACGGCGTGGTGGCCCTGCGCGTGCGCGCCTATGATGCCGGCGGCTACCCGATGGCGAACCTCTACCAGTTTGAGGCCACCCGGTGGGTGACCAACCGAAACGTCCTGTTCTTCGCGCCGCAAAATGGCGAGACCGGTTTTTCCTTTTACAGCAATTCCCTGCCGGCGTCGGTGGAAGTGGAACTGGGCGTGCTCGAAGACCACACCCTCCAGCACGCCGAAGGCCTGGTGGACAACTGGACCGTGCTGACCAATTACCTCGCCCAGCACGCCGGCCAGGTCCATCTCTTCCGCCAGCGCGTCTGGATCCGCAATTGCGACCCCTCGGTTTACCAATGAAACCTCCCTTTACGATTTACGATTTGCGATCTGGGATTTGCAATGGAGCGGGCAGGGCGCGCCACTCCGCGCGCGCCGCCGACGGCGGTCAGAGGACTGGCCGCCCTGCCCAATTGAACGCCCATCGTCAATCGTCAATCGTCAATCATAATTCCCAAAGCGGCATCGCCCTGGTCCTGACGGTCATTTTGCTGGCGGTGGTCACGGTCATGGTCCTGGCCCTGCTGGCGGTGAGCCGGCGCGAACGCGGCGCGGTGACGACCACCACCGACCAGACCACGGCGCGATACGCCGCCGACGCCGCCCTGGCCAACGCCGAGGCCCAGATCATGGCCAACGTCCTGGCCCACACCAATCCTTATGATTTCGGCCTGGTGGTTTCGACCAATTACATCAATCCCTACGGGTTCCAGCCCGGCGTCGCCAATCCCACCAACGTCAACTACGATTATCGGGCTTCGGGCGGCGTCTGGAGTCAAAACGATTTCCTGCAAAACCTGGCCAATCTCTATTACAGCCCGCGCGTGCCGGTGTTCATCCCCAACCCGACCAATCCGTCGGCGCGGCCCGATTTCCGCTTCTACCTGGACCTGAACCGCAACGGAGCGTTCGACACCAACGGCGTCGTGGAGAAAGTGGACAACGAAGGGAATCCGCTCGGCCCCCTTTCCGAAACCGGCGATCCCGAATGGATTGGCGGCCTGGAGCGGCCCGACGCGCCCTACGGGCCGGACAATCGTTTCCTCTACCGCTACGCCTTCGTCGCCCTGCCCGTCGGCAACACGCTGGATTTGAATTACATTTACAACTACGCCAAGCGCCGGCCCCCGATGCGCAGCGGCAACGACAGCTTTTATCGGAACGAAGGCGTCGGTTCCTGGGAAATCAATCTGGCCGCGTTTCTGGCGGACTTGAACACGGACGAATGGCTGCCGCTCGAGCCGCCCAACAACCAATACTACAATTACAGCACCAGCCTCTTTGATCCCAACCGCGGCAAGGCCTTCGACGACGCGTTTTCTCTCTTGTATTACCGTTACGGCAGCAGCCAGAACGGCTTCAACAACCTGGCCTCGGTGGACAATCTTTTTGGCGTTCCCGGCGCCGACGCCTTCCTCTACGACAACGTTGACGGCTACGCGGGCGGGCCGCTGATGACCGGCCTCCAGTTGCCGCTGGACAACGATCATCCAGCGTGGTCGTGGCCGGGCGCGGACAACCCAATTCATTTCTTCGATATGCAGGAGTTGTTCGACCGCAGCAAAGCTGCGGCCGACCGCACCCCCAACCTCATCGCCAACGGCGCCGATTTCACCGACCATCTCCTCGCCGCCGGCGCGGACACCTTTGGCGGCAAGGTGGTGTCCACCTACGACCGCTACACGTTTTACCGGCTGCTCTCCCAACTGGGCACCGACTCGGCGCCGCTGCAAAACCGGATCAACCTCAACTGGTCCAACGCCGTCGCCCGATTCGACCCTTACACCGGGGTGGCCACCAACATCGCCGTCTTCCCGGACGCGCAAACCAATTTTGCCCCGTGGGACCCGCTGCAGTTCTTCACCATCACCGCCGACCGGCTGCTGCGCGCTTATTCGGAGGAATGGCTGGCCGAAAACCCGACCAACTACGTGGCGACCTACCGCCTGGCCACCAACATCGGCACGTTCGTCAATCCGGTCTATGTCCCGGTGCCGTTCGGCATCACCAACATCCCGGTGGTGGTCAACGGACAGTTTGTCTATTCGCCGGCCATCCAGCGCGTGCTCCAATTGGCGGCGAACATTTGCGACGCCACCACCAACCGCGCCGCCGTGTTCGGACGGGATTATCCGTCGGTCTTCAAACCGCTCTTCCTGGTCCAAGGCACTCCTGCGGGAGTCGTGACCAATATTCTGATCGTCGGTTATCAGGCGGTGACAAACTTCACCAGGTTCCCGGCCTATAACGATCCGCAACTGTTCCCGCCGGTGGACTGGCATAATCTGCGCGCCGGCTTCAGCGCCATCAATTATGGACCCAACGGGGTGAACGTTTTTGGCGTGCCGTGGATCATCGGCGCCAAAAAGGGTTTCCCCAACTTCAATGAGTTTTCGATGGAAAGCGTCGTGGGCATCACGCGCCGGCTGCAGGTCACCCGTCCGGCGACCAACACGGCGACGGTGAATCTCGCCGCGTTCCGGACCAACCAGATGTATATCATGACCGTGACCAACTTTCTGGGCGTGGAATGCTGGAATTCCTACACCAACACCTACACCAACCTCGGCCCGCTGAGCATCGTGGTGCGCGATTACTTGACCGCGGCGCTGAACAACGACGCCGGATTGCACGTGCCCTTCAACGCCGCGTACAATCTGGTCCCGGCGCGGACCATCCCGGCCACGCCGCCCTACTGGCCTAGTTCATTCCCGTGGACCGGCGACGGCAAGCCCAGTCCGCTTTCCTTCGACATCCCGTTCATCACCGAAGCGACGATGCCGCTGAACACCGGCTTCGCAAACAACCCGGGCTGGTGGACCTATGTCCGCGGGGCCAATGATTTTGTGCCCGTCCCCAACGCTCCGCTGTTCGAGACCGGCGTCAATCTGGCCGACGCCTTCCCGCGTTTTACCCTGTTGACCACCAATTGGCTGCAGGTCTTCATGCTCGACGGCAATCACGTCATTGATTACGCCTCGTTCGCCGGGCCGGTCACCATCCGGGATTTGAACGCGGAATTTTTCACCGACGACAACAACGGGGTCTGGAACACGAACCTGTCCACGACCGGCGCGCCGGACGGAGTGGTCAATCAAGTCATGATTTCACGCGGCGCGGCCCTGACTCCCAACTCGCTGCCGCCGCCGGAAGACGGCGCCTGGCACGCCGATCCCGAAGCCGTTCCGCTGGGCGGCACCGTTGCCCAGCAACAGGCCTATTTTGACGCCTTCTTCAAGCCGTATAACATCGGCGCGGCCCGCAACGGCACGCGCGCCACGAACGTCCAGTTGAGCGTCCAGGCGCCTTACGCGCCCACGCGCTTTGTGGTGGATTACACCACCTGGCAGGCCAATGATCCGCTGGTGCATGACCTGGCCAGCGATTTGAATTACACGGGACCGACGAGCGGCGGGCTGGCCCCGGGCACCAACACCTTCAATTACACGGCGTCCAATTCCATTCCCATCCTGCCCAATCTGGGCAAGCTGAACGAACACTATTCGCCCTGGGGCGGCTCGCCGTACTTCAGTTCCTCGCCGGCCGACACCAGCAGCCAGGCGGCCCTCACCCGGTACAACCTGGCCGTCAAGGACCCGCTGGTCTGGCGCTCCGACGACTGGTATTTCCCGGCGAACAAGCTGCCCACCACCGGCTGGCTGGGCCGGGTCCACCGCGGCACGCCCTGGCAAACGGTCTATCTCAAATCCCCGGACGTGCTGGCGGAAGTCGCCGCGAGCGGTCCTTTGGCGGGACAAAATATCGGCGTCAGCTCCTGGGCCCAATGGACGGGTGACACCCGGGTGACGACCAACGGCCAATACTTTGACGCCATCAACAGCGCGCCCGACCAGGACCGGCTGCTCTTTGACCTGTTCAGCGCCGCACCCGACGACAACGCCACGCGCGGAACGCTTTCGGTGAACGTGGACGCGAATGAGATGAACACAAACGAACCTGCCACGCTCGCCGCCGGCCTGGCCGCGTGGTCGGCGCTGTTCAGCGGGGTCATCGTGCTGTCCAACACCGCGTCGGATTCGCTGCCGCAATACGTCCAATACTTCCCGCAACATCCCGGCACCCTGCCCGCCGCCAGTTTTCCCATCCAGCCCGCCGGTCCGGCCTACACCAATTCGCCGCTGGGCCGGATCGTTGCCGGCATCAACGCCGCCCGCGCCAATTTCGTGAACGTGGGCGGGCTTAAAGGCGCCTTCGAGCACACCGGCGACATTCTGGCCGTGCCGCAGTTGAGCGTCGCCTCGCCGTTCCTGCACGTCAGCAACTATGTCAACAACGCCTGGGCGGACGACCCTTATCAAAAGGAAAACGGCGTCAGCGACGAGATGTACGAATGGCTGCCGCAGCAGGTGATGTCGCTGTTGCGCTGCCCCAGTTCGCCCCGCTACGTGATTTATTCCTTCGGCCAGGCGCTCAAACCCGCGCCCAACTCGATTTTCACCGGCGGCGACACGCTGGCCGACGGCCGGTCCGCCTTCGGCATGGTCACCAATTACCAGGTGGTCGCGGAAGTGGACACGCGCGCCGTGGTGCAGTTCGACGGCACCGTCACCAACGTGGTCTCCGTCACCAACGATTTTTCGGGATTCCCGCACCTGTTCACGATGCCCGTGGTGACCAACAGCCGCGCCGTGATCCAAAAATTCAACGTCCTGCCGCCCGAATAAAATGAAAGCGAGGATGAACACGATGGAATTTGGCATGACGCGCCCCGCCAAAACCAGACATTGCCGCGGTCCCGGCCCTTTTCTTGGCGGGAGAGGTGTGAGATAGTAGGAGAATTGTTTTTATGAAAGCTCGTCCCTGGTTCTGGTTTTTGGTGTGCCTGTTGTGTTTGGGCGGGGCGTGGTATGCGTGGCGGGCCGGAGACCGCTGGGCGGCGCGGCAGAGGAAGGTTTTGCCGCGACCGGCCGAAAGCGTCCGCTCGGCCTCGACGGCGCCCAAGCTGTTCACCCTGCCAGCCGCTGCGACCAACGCCGTCAAAGCCGCCGCGGCGGCCGCAGCCACCAACAAGTTCGCGTATCGGTTGAGCAACACCCGCGAGCCGATTGGGCGGCTGGCGCGGGACGACCAGGCGATCTTGCTGGCCAACGCGCTGATAGACACGAGCCGGCCGCTTTTGTTGGCGATCCCCCGGAGCCTGCGGACGCCGGGCGATCCTGGGGCCTACATCGTGCAGTCGCGGGGGCCGATGCCGGCGGCCTTCCAGGCCAGGCTGCGGGCGGCGGGGGCCAGGCCGGTGGCCTACATCCCCAACAACGCCTGGCTGGTGCGGGCGGACAAGGCGGTGGCTGACAAGCTGGCGGGCGATCCGCTGACGCAGGCGGTGCTGCCCTACGAGCCATATTACAAACTGGACGCCTCGCTGATGGGCTGGGTGGGCCGGACCTTGCCGCCGGAGGCGATGTTGAACGTGGCAGCTTATCCGGACACGGCGGAGGCGGCGCGCGCGGCGCTGGAAGGGATGGGGGCAACCATCGTGGGATTGGACCGCTCGCCCTTTGGGGAGGTGTTCACGGTCCGGGGGGTCGGGGACGTGGCGGCGGTGGCGCGTATCCCCGCGCTGCAAATCGTCGAGCCGTTCCATCCGCGTCAGCCGGCCAACGACCTGAGCCGGGTGGCGGTGGGGGTGGCCGCCGACACGATCACCAAGACCAACTACATGAACCTGACCGGGAAGAACGTGACGGTGGAGGTCAACGACACCGGCATAGACACGAACCATCCGGATTTGACCGGCCGCGTGCTGCTGGATTTTGCGGGCAGCGGGAATGACACCGACGGCCACGGGACGCACGTGGCGGGGATCATCGCCGGAGACGGCGCGAAATCCTACACCATTGATCTCAACACCAACACCCTTCCGTCGGGGTCGGTCCTGGACTCGAATTCTCCCAACGCCGATTTTCGCGGCATGGCGCCGGCGGCGGCGCTGTTTTCGGTGGGCGCCCTGAACGGCGGCCACGACACGAATTATTTTGTCCAAGGGTCGAGTTTTTTCCTTCCGGTTCTGCCGACCTTTTTCACTTCCACCCTGGCGGAGGGGCAGACCAACTTCTTTGTGCCGGGCCGGTTTCCCGACTGGTATTTGCAGGAGGCGGCGGCGGCGACCAACGCGCTGATTTCCAACAACAGTTGGGACAACGGCGACCCGGCCTATGACCTGGCGGCGGCCAGCTACGACGCGGCCACGCGGGACGCGCTGCCGGGGGTGGGCGGCTCACAGCCGGTGCTCTTTGTGTTTGCGGCGGGCAACGCCGGGGGCGGCAAGGACGACGGGAGCGGCGGCAACCCCGACTCGATCCTCTCGCCGGGGACGGCCAAGGACGTGATCACCGTGGGGGCCATCGAGGAGTTCCGGAACATCACCAAGGTGGTCACCAACCTGTTCGACACGCCCACCACGCCCTGGCAGCCGGAGACCGACTCGGGCTACCAGGTGGCCGGTTTTTCGAGCCGGGGCAACACGGGCATTGGGGTGGAAGGGGGCTTTGGGCGGTTCAAGCCCGACGTGGTGGCGCCGGGGACGTTTGTGGTCTCGACGCGCTCGGGCCAGTGGGATCAGGCGGCGTATTACAATCCGACCAACTATCATTTCAGCAGCTACACCTTCCAGCAGGTGGTGCCGGACACGCCCATTTATTACGACCTGGACCTGTCCACGCATCCCAACACGGTGGGGGTGAGCCTCCAACTGGTTCCCAACTCGCAGTCGGCGCAGCCCTTTTCGACCAACCTGTGGCTTTATGTCCGGGCGGCCGGCTATCCGACGCCGGCGACCTACGACATTTTAAGCAAGACCAACGCGGTGAACATTCCGCCCGACGGCGGGGCGGGGTATTTGGCCACGGCCATCGCCCAGGGCAACCTGTTTTTGATGGTGACCAACACCGGGACGGCGGCGGTCAATTACGACGTGGACATCGAACTGGTCACGACCAATGACAACGGGAATGAACTGACCGTCCTGAGCAACCTGAACAACACGCTGGGAAAGAACCCGAATGGGCCTTGGTATTATCGCTATGAGACGGGCACCAGCATGTCGGCGGCGGACGTGTCGGGGGTGCTGGCGCTGATGCAGGATTACTTCACCAACCAGCTCGGCACCCTGCCCAGCCCGGCGCTGCTCAAGGCGATGCTGATCAACGGCGCGCGCCCGACGGGCTTCTACAATCTGCAGGTGGCCAACCCCATCAACTTCGAGGGCTGGGGCCTGGTCAACCTGCCCGACAGCCTGCCGACCAACCTGACCAGCCGGTTGGACGTTCCCTGCGCGGGCTTTTTCCAGGACCAGAGCACGGCGGACGCCCTGGCCACCGGGCAGCGCCGGACGCTGTTCGTGACGGCCACCAACGTGCAGCCGCTGCGGGTGACGCTGGCCTGGACCGATCCGCCGGGCGACCCGGCGGCGGCCATCAAGCTGGTCAACAATCTGGAACTGGTGGTGACCAACCTGGATGACCCGACCAATCCCATCATCTATTACGGCAACGACATCCCGGCCCAAAGCGACTTCAACTCGGCCCACGGGACCAATTCGCCGCCGACGTTCGACACCATCAACAACATCCAGAACGTCTATCTGCCGCCGGGGGCGGGCACCAACTTCTCGGTCACGGTGCTGGGCTGGCGGGTCAACGTCAACGCGGTGAGCGCCCAGACCAATGATTTCAACGGCGCGTATGCGCCGGACATCGTGCAGGATTACGCCCTGGTCATCTCCAGCGGCGAGGGCCAGATCACCAACGCCCTGACGGTCAGCGCCACCAGCCCGCTGGCGCCGGGACCTTCCTATTCGGCCAATCCCACCGGAGACCAGCAAATCACCTACGTGGCCACGGGGCTGAGCGGCACCAGCGGGCCGCTGCTCAACCAGAGGGTGGGGGCCAACTCGCCGTTGCTGGGGACCAACACCCTCCAGATCGGCGCGGGCAGCCAGATCAACGGCCTGACGCTGGGCGCCAGCCCGATGGTGGTCACGGTGGGCCAGACCGACCAGTGGCATTTCTACGTGGTGACCAACACCACCGGCTTCACCAACGCCGCCTTCGTCACCTTCGCGCCGCCGACGCTGTCGGTGCCGCGGATGGGGGCCCTGGCCGGCACGCTGGACAACGCCACGCGGCCGGAGGCGGACATTGACCTGTACGTGAGCACCAATCCGGGGCTGACCAACCTGGACCCGGTGGTCGTCTCCAACGCCGACAAGTCGCTGGGCCGGCTGGGCGAGGAGTTCGTCGCCTACAGCAACTCGGTCCAGGGCGAGATTTATTACGTGGGCGTCAAGTCCGAGGACCAGATGTCGGCGCTCTACAACTTTCTGCCCATCTTCAGCCAGACGCCCTTCAGCGTGATGCGCAACGGCAACGAGATCGTCACCGGGGTGCCGGTGCCGGCAGCCATTCCCGGGGGCAACCCGGCCGTGCCCGGCTACACCGACGTGGTGGGCATCGCGCTGTATCCGATCACCATGCGGCGGGTCGTCGTCGCCAACGCCCTTTACGCCGAGGACCTGGGCGACCTGGTGGGGGCGGTGACGCACAACGGCCGGCACGTGATCTTGAACAACCATTCCCTGCCGGTCAACGGGCCGGGCGGTTACGAGTTCATCTACGACGACAGCGGCCAGAACGATGTCCTTCCCGATCCCAATCCGCCGCTGGGCTACACGTCCTTCGTCAAACCCAGCGACGGGCCGGGGAGCCTGAGCACCTTCGTGGGCCAGCAGGGCGTGGGCGTGTGGATTCTGCACGAATCGGACAACGTGGCCGGCTACAGCAACGTCATCGACTCCTTCAACCTGACGATTGAACCGCACGTCTCCCATCACGGCACCACCGTCACCACCACCGTCACGCCTGGCACCTGGTTTTACGATTATGTGGACGTGCCGCCGGGGGCCACCAACCTGACCATCACCGTCACCAACCTGACGGCCACCGGCGAGGTGGATTTGTATGAGAAATACGGCGCTCAACCGACCCTGACCAATTACGACCGGCGCGTGGCGATCATCCCGCCGGCCACAGTGGGCACCCTCTCCGTGGGTCCGCCCTTGACGGCCGGGCGCTATTGGTATGGCATTTACAATCCGGGCACCATCGCCCAGGAGCTTTCCATCACCGTCAATGTCGGCCTGGGCGCGGCGCCTGGCCAGGTGGTCTATCCATCCACCGACACGCCCAAGCCAATCCCGGACGAGGCGGTGATGGACGATTCGATCTTTGTGCCCGACGACCAGATCATCTCGTCGCTGGACGTGGGGATTGCGGTGGAGCACCCGCGCATTTCCGACCTGGTGTTCCATCTCATCGGCCCCGACGGCACCCGCGTCCTGCTCATGGAAAACCGCGGCGGCACGAGCACCAACGGAGCGGGGGGAGCGGCTTTCCTCACCACCAATGCGGTAATGGCCGGCAGCTTTGAGGGATTGGCGGGAGACTACGCCGCCGGCCAGACCGTGGCCGGATGGACGGTATCGAGCAATCAGGTCAGCGTGGTCAACGATCCGACCAACGCCTATCCGGGCGCCAGCAGCTACCTGGCGCTGGCCAATGGAACCCTCTCCGCCACCGTGCCCACCGTTGCTGGACAGACCTACACGCTGTCTTTCGCCTACCGCGGGCCGGGCATTGTCGGCTGGTGGCGGGCGGAAGGCAATGCCAACGACAGCATTTATGGAAATAATGGCACGTTGGCGAATCCCACTTACCTCTATTATACCAACGGCGAAGTGGGCAGTTCATTTTTCGTTAATACTGTTCCTCCTGGCACTTATGTGGGAGTGGATATTCCTGATTCGCCGTCTTACGTGCTTACCAATTCATTGTCCATCGAAGGTTGGATCCGGCCTGTCGGGGGTGGGGTTGTTTTCTATCGGGGAGACAATCGCACGGGTTTTGATCCTTATGCTATCTCGGTAAATAACAGCCCCGAGCTGTTCTTTGACATCACAGACGGGGCGGATAATGTCGCCCAAGTTGCCAGTCAGCCGCTGAACTATGATCGGTGGTATCATATCGCGGCCACACTGGACGGCAATTCCGGCACGATGAACTTGTACATCAATGGCATTTTGGTTGGCCAAACCAAAACGGCCATCCGGCCGCTCGGCAACTTGATCGCAACCGATCATCCGGGCGTCGGCATCGGCAACGTCAACGACGGGTATAACAATTTTCCGTTCTACGGGGCCATTGATGAAATGTCGTTGTATAACCGCGCGCTTTCGGCCTCGGAGGTTCAGGCCATTTACGACGATGGCATTGGCGGCAATCCCGAAGGCGGCAATGGCAAGTTTGCTCCCGCCGAATTCTCCGTTTCGCCCGCTCAATCCCTGGCCGAGGCGGCCGCCAGTGTCAACGGCGGCGCGCCGATCATGTTCACCGGCGACAACACCAACTGGCAGACTACCAACATCACCTTCACCGCCACGCAAAATGCGGCGACCCTCCAGCTTGCCGGGATGGAGCCGGGAATGCTGTTGGATGCCGTGAATTTGACGACCGTGGAGACGAACTACTCCTACCTCGTCTTTACCGAAAACACCAACCTGACCACCACGCCCATCAAGTTCGCGCCCGCGCCCTTCACGCCCGGGCCGGCCACCAACACCGCGGCGGTCCTGGTTTATACCAATAACTTCGAGGGCCTGACCGCGACGGATGCCGGAGCCGGACAGACCGTGGCCGGCTGGACGGTCACGGGCAACCAGGTGAGCGTGGCCACCGACCCGGTGACCTCCGATGGCGGCACCAACTACCTGGCCCTGGCCAACGGGACCATCGCCACCATCCTGCCCACCGTCGCCGGAGACACTTACACGCTCACGTTTGCCTGCCGCGGACCGGGACTGGTTCATTGGTGGCGGGGGGAATCGGGTTCCAGCGCGGTGGATGTCATCGGCGGCAACAATGGCGCGCTGATGGGAAATGTCACACTCACCAACGCCGAGGTCGGTCAAGGCTACTACTTCAACGGCAGCGATTACATCAATGTGCCCTTCAGCCCTGCGCTTCAGTTCACAAATCAGTTCACGTTGGAAACGTGGTGGGAGGACATCGCAACACCAATCCCCGGAGGTTATGGACTAATCTCTGATCGCCACATGGATCCTCAACCCGTCAACTTTGCCATCAACGTGGTGAACAATAATGGGCTTGGCGGCTTGGGCATTTACTACAATGACCTCAATTATTTTTGGCCGGGTAACACCAGCGACGATCAGAACGATCTGGAGACATCAAGATATCCCGTCATACCATCGAAGGGAGTGTTTCATCATTTGGCGGCAGTTTATCGACAGATGGGCGTAACCAACATTGAGTTGCAAACATACCTTGACGGACAATTGGTTAGAACCAAGGTCATGCCGGGGAATTTCTCCAATACCCTGAACACTGATGCGGTAACCATCGGTACTACCTCCACACTTGGGGAATACCTCACGGGGATTATCGATGAGATGTCCATCTATAATCGCGCCCTGTCCGCATCGGAAGTTAATGCCATTTATACCGCCCGCGGCGCCGGCAAATTCGACCCGGCGGTTTACGCGACCTCGCCGGCGCAAAGTCTCGCCAAGGCGCAAGTCAGCGTGATTGGACAGGCGCCAACCACGATTTACGGCAGCGACACCAACTGGCAGACCCAGACCATCACCTTTACCGCCACTCAAGACGGAACGCCGCTGCAAATCATCGGCACCAAGCCGGGCATGTTGCTGGACAATTTCGCGCTCACCCAGGTGTCGAGCGGGCCGGATTTGTATTACCTGCCCGAACAGCCGCTCGACGCTTTCGACGGCCAGGACGCCTACGGCAACTGGACGCTGGAAGTCCAGGACGACCGCGCGGGGGCCGGGCCGACCAACTGGCTGGCCAGTTGGCAGTTGCGGTTCATCTACACCACCGCCGGCGGCGTCGGCTCGCTCAATGTGGTGCCGCCGCCAACCAACACCATCATCCCCGCCGGCGGCCTCGAATATTATTTGATCAACGTCCCCGCCAACGCCAGCTTCGCCACCAACCTGCTCTCTGGCGCCAGCGAGCCGCTGAACCTGTGGTTCAACCAGACCTCCCAACCCACCGGCACGGGCGCGGCGGGCGATTACCTGCTGCTGTCAGGCGTGACCAACGGCCTTTCCGTTTTAACCACCAACAGCGCGCCCGCAAATATCGTGCCCGGCGGCAGCTATTGGCTGGCCGTCCAAAATCCCAACGCCACCAACGCCAGTTACAACATCGAGGTGGATTTCGACGTGCCCGGCGGCAGTCTGCACCCGCGATTCACCATTTCCGCCGCCAACGTGACCAGTGCCGGCGCGACGCTGCAATGGACGGCGCCCACCAACGACCAGTTCCAGGTGGCCTGGGCGTCCAGCCTGACGCCGCCGATTGGATGGACCACCAATTCCGCCGTCATCACCTCGACTGATGGAATGTTTACGTTCGCCGACAGCAGCGCAACCAATGTCCCCACGCGGTTCTACCGGCTCATTCTGTTGCCATAGAAGGTAGCTCCAGACGTCGGACCTGCTCTTGCCGCGGAGACTCTGCTCTGCGTACGGGAAGCCTTCCCCGTCATGTCCGCGCTATTTCATCGGCTGATTCAGTTGCCATGACAAGGAATCTCATTTACTGTCGTGGTTCAATCACGAATGAATAAATACTTTCACGCCGCGCGTCACAGCATGGCCAGCCTGCTCGGGTGGTTTCGATTGCGCTCCGGGGAACCGCAATTTGCCCGAGAACTCCTTAGACGCCGTTGGCGCTATTTCGCCCGGCGGCAATTTGATCCCGGTTTCGTCACGCCCGATGGATTTGTTTTGCCAACGCCGGATTCCCTTGTCGGATACTGGTCGATGTTCGTCGAACGTGAGTTGTATTGCAAAGATTGGGTTGCCGCTTTGCAGGCCGCGCCGCAGCCATTGGTGGTGGATGTTGGCGCCAATGCTGGATTATTTTCCCATCTGGCTTTTTGTCTGAATCCGCGCGCTGAAATCGTCGCATTTGAACCGTTGCCCATGATGGTTGAACACATCAATTCCTTGAAACAGCGGAACGGGATGAATCTTCGCTGCATCCCGAAAGCCGCCGGGCGCGCGCCGGGCATGGCTGCGATGGAGAGTCCCCACGGCTATGATGGCACGTCCCGCATTTCCGTCTCCGCTCAACCGGCTGGTCGGACCTTGCAAGTGGAGGTGACCACGCTGGACCGCGAGCTGGCGGGCCGCGCGGTGTTGGTGATGAAGATTGACGTGGAAGGGTTCGAGGAGGAGGTGATCGGCGGCGCAAAGGAGACGTTGTCCCGGACGAAATTCCTCATCCTGGAAGCCCACGACGCCCCGCGGCGGGAGCATCTGGCCGGCTTGCTGGGGCCGGGCTGGCGGTGGCGCCGGCTGGGCGCCAGCGATTATCTATTCGCGCGCGTTTGAAAACTGTCTCTATCGCCCGTAAAAATGGGGAGCGCGACCGTCCCGGTCGCGGCGGACGGCGTCCCGCCGACCGCTTTTCGCACCACGTCGAATGATGTCTCGAATCGCGCGAGAGAATGTTTCCGGCCAGAGGCCGAAAACGGCGGGCGCGACGCCCGCGCTCCCCGAATCATCCGCCTCGTTCCAGATGAGGGTTCATGGTGAGCCCCGGCCTCCAGGATTGGACGCGCATTGGAACCATGAATCCGGCGGGGACGGCGCGCGGCGCAATCGTTCCGCCGGCTGAGGCGCGGGCGGGGACATCGCAGCGCGATGTCCCCGCCAAATCAAGAACCGTATCAAGATGCATCCCGGAACGCGGCCGCTGAAAAAACTTGTTACCCATTTTATCAATGAAGCGTCTGTTTTCTTATGGTTCAATCAATGGGTCGGCGGCTTCTTCTGATTTCTGTGACGGCGGCGGGGCTGACGGTTTCCCCGTGCTCCCACGCGGTGACCATGCTGTCGGGGCCTGTCTTCACCCCGGCCAGCAACGCGCCGCTGGCGGGTCTTCTCCAACTGACCACCGACGAGCCGTCCAGGGTCGGCGTCCTGGTCAGCGACGGAACCGACACCTGGGAACGGGATTTCTACGATTTCGCCACGACACATGCGGTGCCGTTGCTGGGATTCAAGCCCGGCCGGACCAACCAGATTCTGGCGGCCGCCTATGACGCGGATGGGAACGCCTGCACGGCTTCGCGGTTGTTGACCTTTATCACCGCGCCCCTCCCGGCAAATTTTCCAACCGTCAACGTGCTGACGAGCGAACCGGACCAGATGGAGCCGGGATATATGTTGTCTGTCATTGATCGCGCTTACACCCGCATTGGCGACTACATCACCCTCCTGGACAATGAGGGGAATGTGGTCTGGTATAGTCCGGTTCCGTCGTCCGGCTCCGCCTATTCGGATGTGCGACAGCTTGACAACGGCGATTTGTTCCTGCAACTGGCACCGCCGTCGAACGAGTTCATCGAAATGAACATGCTCGGGGAAATCGTCAGGACCTGGCAACCGCCCTCGGAGTATCCGATCAACCTTCATGAGGGCCTCGTAACCAGTCATGGCACCATCATGTACTTGAGCGATGTCAGCCAGGTGGTGTCCAACTTCCCGGGCAGCGATACCCTTTTAAATCCTCCGTTAATCACGACCAATGTTGACGACAATCCGGTTGTCGAAATGTCGTTCACCGACTCGGCGCTCCTGAACGTCTGGTCGCCGCTGACGAATGGCCTGGTGGATCCGACGCGGGTTACCTATTTGACCTACGGAGAATATACCGGTTCTTCCTACGGACTGGACAATGAGCACGCCAATGCGCTGGTTGACGACACCAACGATAATTCCATCATTGTTTCCATGCGCGTTCAGAATGCGGTCTTCAAATTCTCCCGGTCCACGGGGAAACTGAAATGGATTCTCGGGCCGCATGCGCTGTGGGGAACGAACTGGCAACCCTATCTGCTCGCGCCGGTGGGCGCGCCGTTCGACTGGAATTATGGCCAGCACGCGCCGGAACTCACGCCCCAGGGCACGTTGCTGCTCTTCAACGACAACCCTTACCAGGCCAGCCCCTTCGACCCTCTGGTGGCCGATCAAAGCAATTACAGCAGCGCCGTTGAATACAGCGTCAACGAAACCAACATGACGGTGTCCGAGGTCTGGAATTCCGCCTGGCAAACGAATCAGGACCGGATCTATGCGCCCATCGTGGGAAGGGTGCAGTGGCTTCCCAAGACCCGGAACGTCTTCGTCACCTATGGCTTTATTACTTACGTGAACGGCGTTCACCCCGACCCCTACGCCCCCAATGCGGAAATGATCCGGCTCATCGAGTACACACACGATCCGGTGCCGAAAGTGGTGTTTGATGTTTCGTTTTTTGATTACGGCGACACCAACCCCAATTACCTCGGCTATTACTGCTACCGCGCCTGCCAGATTCCCGATCTTTACCCTCACCCGGCCGAGGCGGTCAGTGACCTGGCCGTGAGCGACGCGGGCCAGGTCCCCGTCCTGCAATTTTCAGCGGACCCGGCCCACAGCTACGAGATTCAGGCGTCCACGGACCTGACGAACTGGACGACGATTGGCGCGCCGGTGCAGCAAGGCGGCGAGGGCGATTTTGATTTTGACGACCTGAACGCCGGCTCGTTCCCGGCCCGCTTTTATCGCGTGGTCACCCAATAGAATGGCGCCGCTGCATTTTTGAGAAACGCTTTGAACCGGTGGTGAGGGTCAGGCTGGCGGCGCCGGCTGGGCGCCAGCGATTATCCTTCCGCGCGCGTCTGAGAACCTCCAGGGTTTCAAAACGTGCATCGGGGCCATGGGTGGGGCGCGCAGTCCTCTGCGCGCCGCGAACGGGAAAGAAGACGGTTTGGCCCCAAGCGGCGCGCATGGAGTGGCGCGCCCGTGTGAAAAAGAGTGGTTACAATGATTGTTCGATATGACATAGACATCGTAAGACGAACCTGCGATTCCGTTCGCAGTAGCCTATCGGCACTGGCGAGACTGGCAACGGTCTGGTCAGAAGCTGCCGTGACAACATCCATCCGTCGTCCAGATGAGGAAATGGCCGCGAGGTTGTTTCCGCGACTGCGAGCGTCAATG
>JAGWMQ010000151.1 GCA_028873125.1 Verrucomicrobiota bacterium
AGTCCACCTAAAGCAAACCCACCCGGCATGCGACCGCGGGCTTAGCGCTCAAAATGGCAGCCGCTGTGCCTGCTATTGCCCTTACGTCAGCTCTGTTTCCCAATCATCCCGCTCTGGCGCGCGTAATTGAACAGGCCGCCGGCGTCCACGACGGGACGGACGTCACCCAACGGCTTGAATTTCACGACTCTGCCGGTCGCCTGGACGGTGACCGCCGCGGCATCCAGGTCCACCGTCACCACGTCGCCGGTCTTGAGCGTGTCGCAGAGGCGTTCGGTGAGTTCACATGGATACAGTTCGCCGGTGGCCACGGAATTGCGGAAAAAGATGCGCGCGAAGCTTTCGGCCAGGACTACTCTGCAGCCGGCCGAACCGAGGGCAATGGGCGCGTGCTCGCGCGAGCTGCCGCAGCCGAAATTTTTCCCGGCGACGACAATCGGATATTCGCTGTCGAGCTGGCCGTCCTTGACGAAGCGCGCCGGGTAGAGCGATTCAGGCAGGCCCGCCAGCGCGAAGCCGCCGAGCTTCTCGTATTCGTCGGGAATGGTCGGCACGAGCGCGAGATATTGCGCGGGGATGATCTGGTCGGTGTCTATGTTGTCGCGCACCACATAGACCGGCCCGGTGAAAACGGATTTCGTCATGCCCCAAGTTTGGGGCGGGGCAGGGGAGTTTTCAATCAGATTTCAATCGTCGGATCTTCGGGCGGCCCCGGCGGTGGCGCCCCTGGCTGGCGTTTCCGAAAAACGATCACCGCGGCCACACAGGCCGTCCACGTGGGCAATTCGTCGGCGAGCGGAATGAATTCCAGCACAAACGTCGGCAAGAGCAGCCAGTGAAAGCCAATCAGCCAGCTCGTCAGCAGCATGGCGGACAGGTCAATGAGTTGGTCGGCAAAGACCCAACCAAGCGGGCCGAGCAATAATTGCGTCGTGTCGGCGATGAGAGCCACGGCGAGGGCCGTGACGAGGCGTGTCCTCGTCAGTTTTCGCACGCGCCAAGCACGGACCAATTTGTCAGGCAGGTTCATCCGGCATGATCATTGAACCCTATCGGCTTGCCGACACCAAGCGCGTTTCTTAAATTGCGCGCGTGCTCGACATCAAATTGATCCGCGAAAAACCCGATTTTGCGCGCGCGCGCCTGGCCACGCGCGGGGCAGGGGACGAGGCGAAGATTGACGAACTCTTGGAGCTGGACGCGCGGCGACGCAAAATTCTGGCGGAAGTCGAGACCTTGAAAGCCCAACGCAACCGCGTCTCGAAGGAAATCGGCGTCTTGATGGGACAGAAAAGAACCGCCGAAGCCGAGGCAAAAAAAGCGGAGACGCGCGAACTGGGGGAGCGCATTGCGGCGCTCGACCGGCAGGGCGCCGAGGTCGAGGCGGCGCTCGAGGCGCTGATGCTGCAATTGCCCAATCTCCCGCACGAGTCGGCGCCGGCCGGCAAAAGCGCGGAGGACAATCCCATCGCACGCGTCCAGGGAGCGAAACCGGAGTTTGCCTTCAAACCCAGGACGCACATGGAACTCTGCGAATCCCTCAAGCTGGTGGATTTCGCGCGGGCGGCCAAGCTTTCCGGCAGCGGCTTCCTGCTCTACACCCACTGGGGCGCGCGTCTGGAGCGGGCACTGATCCAGTTTCTGCTCGATTTGCACGTCACCGAACATGGCTACACGGAAGTTTCGCCGCCGTTCGTGGTCGGACCGCAATGTCTCGAAGGCGTGGGCCAGTTTCCCAAATTCAAGGACCAATATTACGGCGTGGCCGAGGGCGATGCGGCGGACAAACTGGGCAGTCTTTACCTCGTCCCCACCGCCGAAACTCCGGTCGCCAACATCCACCGGGAGGAGCTTCTGGCCGAGCGCCAGCTCCCGGTTTATTACTGCGCCTACACGCCGTGTTTTCGCGGCGAGGCGGGCGCGGCCGGCGTGGGCACCCGCGGCATGATCCGCGTGCATCAGTTCGACAAGGTGGAATTGATCAAAATCGTCAAGCCGGAAAGCAGCTATGAAGAGCTGGAAAAAATGGTGGCGGACGCGGAGAAGGTCCTGCAACGGCTCGGCCTGCATTATCGCGTGCTGCTGCTGTGCATGGGCGACATGGGATTTGCCAGCGCCAAGACCTATGACATCGAAGTGTGGGCGCCAGGGCAGGGGAGCTATCTCGAGGTGTCGAGCGTCTCGAATTGCGAGGACTTCCAGTCGCGCCGGATGAATCTGCGGTTCAAAACCGAAAATGGAGAAAATAGATTTCCCCATATTCTCAACGGCAGCGGCACGGCCCTGGCGCGGCTGTTCGTGGCCTTGATCGAAACGCACCAACAGGCGGACGGCAGCGTGAGAATCCCGGCGCCGTTGCGGCCTTATTTGAAAGCCGAGAAAATTACGGTGTGATGCCGGCGCAAAATTCCAAGTTTCAAATTCCAAATTCCAAAGAAATCCCAGGCTCCAAATTCCAACACGCAACGGAGGATTTCAGAAAACCGCCTTGGAGGTTTAAAATGCGGAATTTTTTTGGGGCTTGGGACTTGGGGCTTGGAACTTTTCCGTGAGAATTCTTCTCGCCAGCAGCGAAGTCCACCCGTTCTCGAAAACCGGCGGGCTGGCGGACATGGCGGGCGCGCTCGGCAAGACCCTGGCGCGCGCGGGGCACGAGGCGCGCCTCGTCACGCCGCTGTATCCGCGCGTCCGCGAGCAATTTCCCGAAATCCGACGCGTGGACTGGCGATTCGATTTGCCGCTGGGCGCGCGGCGCGTGCAAGCGGAATTATGGGCGCTGGAAGCCGAGCCGGGGCTGACCGCCTACTTCATTGACCAACCGGAATTCTACCAGCGCGGAGCATTGTATCAGGAGAACGGCGCGAGCTACGCCGACAACGACGCGCGGTTCATTTTTTTTGCGAAATGCGTCGCGCACCTGGCGCGCTATCTGCCGTGGCGGCCGGAGGTGGTCCACGTCCATGACTGGCAGGCGGCGCTGGTCCCGGCGCTCCTGCGGCAACAACAGCGCGCCGAGGAATGGTGGCGTCCACCGCGGACCTGTCTGACCATTCACAACCTGGCTTACCAGGGAATCTTTCCGCAGGCGTCCTTCGCGCTGACCAACCTCCCGCCGGAATTTTTCACGATGGAAACGGCGGAATTTTACGGCCATCTCAACTGCCTCAAGGCCGGGATCGCCCTGGCCGACGTCATCACCACCGTCAGCCCGCGTTACGCCCGCGAAATCATGACCGAGGAATTCGGGTGCGGACTGGATGGCTTGTTGCGGCGGCGCCAGGGGCGGCTGGTGGGCATTCTCAACGGCGTGGACTACGACTTCTGGGACCCGGCACGGGACCCCTTTCTGCCATGCGCCTATTCGGCCGGACGACTCGACGGGAAAACCGCCTGCAAGCTCGCGTTGCAAAAGGAGCTGGGGTTGCCGGTTACGAACGCCATGCCGCTGTTCGCCACGATTTCCCGCCTGGCGGAGCAAAAGGGCGTGGACATTCAACTGGGCGCCCTGGAGGAAATGTTGAGCGCGGACCTGCAGTTCGTCCTGTTGGGCAGCGGCGCGCCGGCCTTTGAGGCGGGGTATCTCGGTCTCGCACGGCGCTTTCCGTCCCAGGTCGCCGTGCGGGTGGGGCACGACGAGGGGCTGGCCCACCGGATCGAGGGCGGAAGCGATTTTTATCTGATGCCGTCGCGCTTCGAGCCGAGCGGGCTGAACCAGATGTACAGCCTGCGCTACGGCGTCATTCCCATCGTGCGCGCGACCGGCGGCCTGGACGACAGCGTGACGGATTTCACCGAGGACGCGGCGCGCGCCAACGGCATCAAGTTTTACGAATACTCCTCGCGCGCCCTGGCCAAGGGCATCCGCAAGGCGCTGGCGCTTTACGCGCAACCGGAGTTGCTGCGGCGCTGCCGGCGCAACGCCATGAAGCTGGATTTTTCCTGGGAACGGGCGGTGGGCGAATATTTGAAGGCCTACGAAAAGGCCTGACCACGCGAATCGAAGGGAAGCCTTCCGCGAAATCAGCTAGGTCCGGCCAGGACCGAGCCGGACGCCAGACACCGGAGTCCGGCGCGCCATGGTTTGCAGCCCCGAGGCGCTCCGCTGCACCAGATTGGCAAATCTCCGCGCACGAGCGGCGACGCGGGCGCAGGGATGGTCCACTTCACCCGGCGCGTTCCACAAGACATAGAACTCAAAATCGGTCGGCGGGTGGCGATGGGTGCGCTCAAAGGCCGCCACGCGCGTGCCCATGATCTTTTGGGCCGCCGCCAGCGCCGTTTTCGAGTCCTCCGGATTGCCGCCCGGCCACAGTTGCGGGCGGATCTGAAAGCGCGAGATCTCACCAACCGCTCCGGTGGCGCTGTCGTTGTCGCCGGTCTCGAGCATCGAGAGCGCCGCCCAGCGGTCCATACCGAACGCAGCGGTTGCCAGAAAAGATCCGCACACAATGAAAATAGAGAAGCACCTTCTCCACATAATCAAATAGTTAAGCGCATCCGCCCGGTTTCGTCAACCCCATCGTTATTCAATATAACAAACATTGTGTAACTATATTTAGTTAAAGGCCGCTCGATGCGGTTTGTCCAAGTTCAGTCCAAATGCCGGACAGTTCCCGCCGGCGGGAGCGACTTTTTCGACGGACTACAGGCCGTCGAATGTGCTGGCATGGATCATGCGGCAGGCCTGGCGTGAGGAAAGACAGACTTGAAATGGCCAAATGGGCGCGAATGGAACAGCGACGGAGGTTTTGGGCGATGTGGCAGGCTGAGATTTTCGGTCACGTTCGGGTCATTTTCCTTTTGCTGTTCTTTGCGACCCTCTGGGTGTTTTACTCCAATCGTCAAGGGGAGGTTGAAAAGTTCACCTCCGCCGAACTCCATCTCGTGATCAAAGGATCCTCCTTGCCAGAGCGGCTTCGCGCGAAGGCGTTGGAACACGAAGGGGAAGTGGACCAAATCAACCGGTGATCGCGCCGACCGGCTCCTCGGATCTTGCCGGGACGGAATTTCAATTGGCGGTTTCAAGGCGGTTCACCTTGCCGGCCATTTTGCGGACCAGCCAACGCGGCGCGAGTCGGACGCCGCAAACGAGCAACTTGTTTCGCAATCCGGAGACCGCGACCACCTTCCCGCGGCGAAAATCGCGATGGCCCAGACGCGCAACCGCCCGCGCCGACATGGCAGGCACGCCGGTTCCGCGCGTGTCCGGGAAGCGGGCGACGCCGCCGAAGTTGGTTTCGGTAGGGCCGGGACATACCGCAGTCACGGTCAATACCGGCCCGGTGACTTTCACTTCTTCAGCCAACGCCTCGGTGAACGAAAGCACAAACGCCTTGGTCGCGTAATAAACCGCCATGCCCGGGCCGGGCAGAAAACCGGCCACGGAAGCCACGTTCAAGATTCCCCCGCCCCGCCGTTCCATCATGCCCGGCAGAAACAGACCGGTCATCTCCGTCAGCGCCGTGATGTTGACCTGGAGCATTTCGAGTTGCCGGGTCAACGGCAACCGGGCAAACGCACCCCAGGTGCCAAAGGCGGCGTTGTTGACCAGAACATCCACGGAAATATTTTGCCGCGTTAATTCCTTGAAAATACGTCCGGGCGTTTCCAGCCGGGAAAGATCGGCGCTCAAAACGACGGCTTCGACACCGTTCGTCCGGCGTAGTTCACCGGCCAGGGTTTCCAGCGCCGGGACATTGCGCGCGACGAGGACGAGCCGGCAGCCGTCGGTCGCGAAGCAGCGGGCCAGTTCCAACCCGATCCCCGACGAGGCGCCGGTGATCAAAACCGTTTCACGACTTTTCGCATTCAAAGTGGGCCGGTGGCCGGCACGCCTGTCAAGGCTCATTCGTTTGCCCAGCCGAAGCGCCGGGTGATGGGCCAATAGACGAAGAAGGACTTGCCGATCACGTTTTTGGTCGGGAACGGCCCCCACGAGCGTGAATCCAGGCTGTCCACCGTATTGTCGCCCATCACCATGTAGGTGTCGTCGCCATTGGTGAAAACGGCTTGCGCGTCTGGAAACAGCGGCGCCAGTTTCAGCCCGGGCAGGATGTCGTATTTGACGGCCATGGCCCCGTTCAGATAGCCGGAATAATGACTGTCGCGCGGCGGTTGATTGGGCTTGAAGGAAAAAATGTTGGCAAAGTGCGGCGTCTGCCCGGTGAGACGCCGGCCGTTGATGATCAAATGCCGGTCGTCGCCGATTTGTACGCGGTCCCCCGGCAGCGCCACCAGCCGCTTGATGAAAAACGTGTCCTGGTCCCGCGGCGCCATGTTGGCGATGCCGTGGGTCTCGAACACGATGATTTCCCCGCGCCGGGGCAGTCGGAAATTATAGGTGAGCCGGTCCACAAACAGATGATCGCCGGCATGCACGCGCATTTTCACCACGTCCTCGCCCTTATGATAAACGCGGTCCGGGTCCAGTTCAAAACCGGCGCGGACGGCCAGGGGGGTCAGATAGCGCGCGGGCGATTCGCCCAGGTCGGGCGGAAACCAGATGGTGTGCGGCACGCCGCCGATCCAGATCGTCTGTTTGATGTTGAAAATCAAAAAGTGTTGCATCGGGCTGATGCGGTCAATCACCCCGTCGGCCTTGGCGACGACGTGAATGTAGGAAATGCCTTGAAACCACCGCTTGACCCGTTCCCAAAACGGCGGGATGACCAGCGATTTCTCCAAGTTGACCTGCCGGGCGTATTCGGCCCGAAGTTTGGCTTCGTTGTCGGCGAAGAAATTGACCCGGGTGAAGTCCGGCGTCGAGGTGACCCCGTAAAGCGTCGGCTGCATCGAGCCGGTCGGGATTTTGAACGGCTGCAGAAAAAGCGTCCGGATTCCCATTGCCACGGCGATGGCCACCAGCAACACCTCGACATTCTCGCGCCAGACGGGGTTCGGATAGGGCTTGAGCCATTTGTTGGCGGCGAATTGCAGCTCCTCGGTCTTGATCCGGATCCGGCCCATGCTGGCGCCTTCCCGGGTTGCGGTTCGCAGTTCGTTGATGGCCAGCGTCACCGCGCCCACGGCCTGCGGCGAAAGCAAATCGCGCTGCGCGTGGAGCAGGCGTTGGACGTGTTGGCGCATCGCGACGGCATCGCGAACCGTCTTGGAGAACAGCCAGCGTAAAATCATGATCGAGGAACGAGTGTTGCGGGTCGGAGGCGAAAAATCAAGCGCGGGAAATTTTCAACGGCTCCCCTGCCCTGTCCGGCCGGTGGAACCATCGGCGCCGAA
>JAGWMQ010000152.1 GCA_028873125.1 Verrucomicrobiota bacterium
AACTTTGAACTTTGAACCCGTCGCCTGGCACTTATTATTCGGAGGGGGACCCGTGCAGCCCGTCCCTCTGGAATTATGGAAAAAGACAAGGTCGCCGAAATTCTCGTCGAGATTGGCACGTTGCTGGAATTGAAGGGTGAAAATCCGTTCAAGACGCGCGCCTACCTGAACGCGGCCCGGGCCGTCGAGGGTCTGAGCGAGCCGTTGAACAGAATCGTGGCCGAAGACCGGCTCGGCGAAATCAAGGGTGTCGGCGAAGGAATTGCGAAAAAAATCAAGGAACTGGTCGAAACCGGGTCGTTGCGTTATTACGAGGAATTGAAGGCTTCAATTCCGCCGGGCTTGATCGCGATGCTGGAAATTCCCGGACTGGGACCGAAAAAAATCCAGGCCCTGAACGCGAAGCTCGGCGTGGATTCGGTGGAAAAGCTCGAGGCGGCCTGCCGGGCGGGAAAAGTCGCCGCGCTGGAAGGTTTTGGCGAGAAGACCCAGGCGAACCTCCTGGAAGGCATCGGGCGCAGGCGCGCTTACGCGAGCAAGCATCTGTTAAGCGACGCGCTGCGGGTGGCCGAGCCGCTGCTCGAAAGTCTGCGAGGCCATCCCGACGTGATCCGCTGCGGCCTGGCGGGCAGTCTGCGCCGGTTCCGGGAGGTCATCGGCGACGTGGACCTGCTGGCCTCGTCCAAGAATCCGGCGGCGGTGATTGATTTTTTCGCGCGGCAGCCGGGCATTTTGAAGGTCACCGCCCGGGGGGACACCAAGGCCAGCGTGATTTTGGAAGGCGGCATCCAGTCCGATCTGCGCGTGGTCAGCGACCGCGAATTTCCGTTCGCGCTCCTTTATTTCACCGGCGGCAAGGAGCACAACATCGTCATGCGCCAGCGCGCCATCCAGCGCGGCCTGCGCCTCAACGAATACGGCCTGTTCAAATCGAAGGAGGAAACCCGCGACCCGAAACGCCTGGTGTCGTGCCGCGACGAGACGGAGATATTTGCAAAATTGGACCTGGCCTACATCGAGCCGGAGCTGCGCGAGGACAAGGGCGAATTTGCCGCGGCGGAGAAAAATGAACTGCCGGCGTTGATCCAGTGGACGGATTTGAAAGGCGCGCTGCACGGCCATTCCACGTGGAGCGACGGCCACAACCGGATCGAGGAAATCGCCGAGCACATGGAGAACCTGGGCCTGGAGTACTGGGCGATCACCGACCACTCCAAATCCTCATTTCAGGCCAATGGGTTGGATGCCCGGCGGTTGCGCGAGCAAATCCGGGAGATTAAAAGAGTCAACGACCGTCTGGCCGAACGCGGCAGCAGTTTCCGGCTGCTCGCCGGGACGGAGGCGGACATTCTCAAGGACCGCCTGGATTTCGACGATGAATTGCTCGCCGAGCTGGACGTGGTCGTGGCGAGCCTGCATGTTCCGGCAAACAACGAGGCGGAGAACACCAAACGCTTGGTGCGTGCCGCGGAAAACAAGTGCGTCCACCTCCTCGCGCATCCGACGGGGCGGCTGCTGCTGGAGCGCGAACCGTATCCGGTCAATATCCAGGCGGTCATTGACGCCTGTGCCGGAGCGGGCACGTGGATTGAATTGAATTGCAATCCGCGCCGGTTCGACCTGGACTGGCGGCTGTGGCCATATGCCCGGAGCCAGGGCGTGCGGTGCGTGATCAATCCCGACGCGCACCGCAACGAGCACGCGGGCTTTCTGAGGCTGGGCGCGGGCCTTGCCCGCAAGGGCTGGCTGGCAAAGAATGATGTGGTTAACGCCTTGGGATTGAAAGCGTTGATGAGGAACTTGAAATAAACTCATGCCTTCCGCGGTTTTTCGGCGAATTTCCCTGATTTCAACGGGGTTTCACTGTTCCAAAAAAAAGCCCGGAAAAATCAAAATTTTGTTGACAGGGCAATGGGTCTTTGCATAAATAGAGTGAAATTATCGCCGGTAGGAATACGTTGGCGTCTGTAACTGGGTTTCAAAAACGAAAGAAATGTTATGAAAAAAATAGCGTTCTCCGTCGGATTGGTTGCTGCAGGCGCGGCGAGTTTGCAAATCGCCACCGCTCAAGGAATGAATTCCATGCAGGCCTTCAAGGACTGGAGCCTGTCCGGCACCTTGCGCGGGTTTTACGATGACAACTACACCACGGCGCCCGACGGCCCTGATAAACGCGGCAGCGGCGGGTTTCAATTCAGCCCCGCCTTCAGCCTGAACGTGCCCCTGTCCCAGACGCAGTTCGGGTTGCAATACATCTACGGGTTGTATTATTACCAAGACCGGGAGGACCACGGCGGCCGGCCGATTGACCAGACCCACCAGGCCAATTTGTGGGTGAATCATTCCTTTACGCAGGCGTGGCAGGCCAGCGCGCAGGATTCGTTTGTGTATGCGCAGGAACCGGACTTGGCGAAGGACAGCGGGTTTGCGCTGCGCACGTCCGGTAGTTATCTGCGCAACAATGGCTCGGTCAAGGTGGACACGCAATGGACGGATTTGCTCGGCTCTGAAATCGGTTATCAGAACACGTTGTATTATTATGAGGCGCATCCGAAGGGGGCTGTATCCGCCACTCCCGACTACGACGGTCTGCTCAGCCGGATGGAGCATTTGGCGTGGCTGCAGGCGTCCTGGCAGGCGCTGCCCGATGTAAAGGCATTGATTGGTTATCAATACGGCCAGGTCAATTATACGGCGGACCATTTGTTGGCCCCGGCGTATAAGTTCAGGAGCGACAGCCGTGACAGCCGCTCGCATTATGGCTATTTGGGCGTGGAGTATAATCCGTGGGACAATTTGACCGTGGCCCTAAAGGGTGGCATTCAGTATGTGGATTTTTACAATGCGCCGGCGGGCCAGTCCGACTCCACCGTCTCTCCCTACGTGGATCTCTCTGGAACCTACACTTATCTGCCGGGAAGCTACGTTCAAATTGGGTTCACGCAGGAGCGCAATGCGTCCGCGGTGGCCGGATCCACTCTTGGCGGCGGCGAAGTTTTGGACGAGGAAAGCTCCACTGTGTACGGCTCTGTCAACCATCAGTTCACAACGCAACTGGTCGGCAGTCTGATTGGCCGCGTGCAAAACTCCGACATGCACGGCGGCGCATTTGATGGCCAGACCGAAACCTGGTATAGCGCGGGGATAAATCTGTCCTACTCCTTTACCCAGCATCTCTCGGCCGAAATCGGTTACAATTTCGACAAATTGGATTCCAGCGCGGCCCTGACCGCGGCCGGTCAGAGTTACACCCGCAACCGCGCTTACGTCGGCATCACGGCGGTCTATTGAGCGGAGATTGGATTGGCAGTTTGAACGGAAATTTTTGAACGCAGACACAGGAGCAGGGGTCATTTACTCTGCTCCTGTTTTATTGAGCCTATGGAACCATTGAAACACGAACCGACGCCGGAGGCCCGGCTGCATTTTCTGGATTATTGGCGCATCATCCGCATTCGCAAGACGATCATTATCGCCGTTTTCCTGCTGGTGGCCATCACCGCCACGGTGGTCACGTTTGTCCTGCCCCCGTCCTACGCCAGCACCACTCGCATCAAGATCGAACCCACCGTGAGCGATGTCCCCGGCTTGGGGAACAATCAGCCGTATCTGCTCCCGTACGATCCGTATTGGATCCAGACCGAGTTTCAAGTGATTCAAGACCAGGTCGTTCTCAAGCCGGTGATTGAGAAGCTGCATCTGAACGAAGCTTGGGGCAAAAAATACGCCGGTGGCGAAGTGCTCAAAACGCCGGAAACGATGCGGTTGCTCAAAAAGCGGATGTCCTTGGACACCGTTCGTAACACCAGCCTGATTGAGATCACGATTTATGACGAAGACCCGCAGGAGGCGGCGCAAATTGCCAACGCCATTGCCGAGGAATACAAAAAATACCGGCTGAACAACAGCATCCAGCAGGCGCAGGGAGGCATCAAGGTGATGGATTCAACATTTGCCCAGGAGGACACCGCCATTCAAACCCTTCGGGCAAAGAAGGACGAATTGCGCAAGAAACTGGGGATCAACGATACCGACCCCAATTCCCTCGCGCCCAGCCCCACCATCACGCCCCGGGAAGTGGAGCAATACACCCAGGAACTCATAGACGGCAACGCGAATTACATGAAACTCAAAGGGGAGCTGACCCGGTTGCAAACGCTCAAGCCCGATGAGTTGCGTCAGGTCCTGCCCACCACCGTACCCGATACGACGCTGACGGCGCTCTTGGGCGACTTGAATGACGCCGAGCAAAAATTGGCCACGTTGAAGACCGATTATTCACCGCAGCATCCCGAAGTTGTTCGCGCCCAGGCTTTGGTGGACAAGATCAACAAGGAAATTGACGACCGCGTCAACGGCATCATGGCTGGACTGGAGGTCAACGTGCAATCCCAGGCCGCGGCGCTCGCTTCTATTTCCAACACGTTGCAACAGACCAAGGAAAAAGACCAGGAGGAAGCCATCAAGAGCGCGCCCTACTGGGAAGCCAAACAGGACCTCGCCAACCTCCAACAGATCCACAACCTGCTCTACGCGAAAATTGACGAGGAGAAGCTGGATACCGCTCTTCCCAAAACCGGCATCGTGGAAATCATCCGCCAAGCCGAACCGGGCAAGGAACCGGTCCGCCCCAACAAGACCCTCAACATCGCCTTGGGCATTGTCGTGGGTCTGATCGTGGGCGTCGGGCTGGCCTTCTTCATCGAATATCTGGACACCAGCGTCAAGACCATTGACGACGTGGAGCGCGCACTGCAGGCGCCCGTGCTCGGCGTCATCCCGCAAAACGTCGGCTATTTGATTGACGAGGATGTCGAAGGCGCGCACGCGGAGGCGTATCGCGTCCTGCGCACGCACGTCATGTTCTCGCGCAAGAACGACAAGCTCAACGCCGTCGCCGTCGTCAGTGCGGGTGCCGGCGAGGGCAAATCCACCACCACCTTCAATCTGGCGACGGTCTTCGCCCAGGCGGGCGACCGCGTGTTGGTGGTGGACTCGGACTTGCGCCGTCCCACCCTGCACAAGATTCTCAAGGTCAGCAACAACGTCGGTCTGGTCAGCTACCTCCTCAAGCAGAACACGCTTGAAGAGAGCATCCAGCGCACCAAAATTCCCTCGCTGGACTTCATGGCCAGCGGCAAACTGCCCAGCAGTTCCATGAGCATCCTCAACTCGCCGCAAATGAAGGAACTGATAGGCGAGTTGAAACAGCGTTACGATTTCGTCTTCTTTGATTCGCCGCCCATCCTGGGCGTCAGCGACGCCTCCATTCTGGCCAGCGAAGTGGACATGACCATCCAGGTCATTCAATACCGCCGCTATCCCCAGCCGATGAACATCCGCGCCAAGCAATTGATCGAGAAGGTGGGCGGCAACCTGCTGGGCATCGTCCTCAACAACATCAACATCTCGCAGGACGAAAGCTATTACTACTACAGCGGCTACTACTACGACTACTACTACAAGTCGCGCGACGACGAGAAGCCCAGCGCCTACGGCAAGCCCCGCGCCTACGGCAAGGCGTCCGGTGACAAGACGGCCTCCGATGGCGCCGCGCCGGCGGAAATCAAACAAAAGTATTGATTAGCCGCCAGAATGCGGCAGGATTTACATAATGAAAGTATCTTGGAAACGGTCGGCTCTGGAATTTTCCCTCGGTCTGTTCTTCACCGCCGGTCTCTTTACCGGCTGCGCCTCTGACTCAAACGGCCCGGTCTTTCACGACAATCCGCAGCCGCCAGCCGGCGTGGGTTCCGCGACAGGTTCTGTTGGGTCAGTTGCAGCCGACGCCGACCGCTTGCGCGCGGGCGAAACCGTCACGGTGGACTTTTCCGGCCTTTCCGCTGCCGACCTTCAATCCATGCCCGAATCCAAACAAACCATCCAGGAAGACGGGACTATTTCGCTGCCCTTCATCGGCAACGTTGTGGCGGCGGGAAAAACACCCGGCCAGTTGCAGAATGACATTTACAACGATTACGTCCCCAAATACTACCTGCACCTGACCGTGACCGTGCAATCGGAGGACCGGGTCTTTTATGTCGGTGGCCAGGTCAAGCAGCCCGGCCGCGAGGTCTATGCCGGCCAGATCACCGTCACCAAGGCCATTCAGGCCGCGGGGGATTTCACCGACTACGCCAACCGCAGGAAGGTCAAGCTCATCCGCGCCAACGGGCAAGTCATCACCGTCAATTGTGAGAAGGCCCTGCGGGACCCGGCTCTCGATCCGGCCGTCTATCCCGGCGACCAGATCCAAGTCCCGCGCCGGATTTGGTGATGGTTCAACTCAATATTCTATCGGGCAAACAGGCGGGCGGCCAGCGGGCGGTCCGCCGTTTTCCTTTTCGGGTCGGCCGCGCCCCGGAAAACGATCTGCGCCTGGACGACGACGGCGTGTGGGACCGACACCTGGTGTTGGAGTTTCAAAAAGGGGACGGGTTCCGTCTCGTCGCCGTTGGAGGCGCGCTGGCAGCCATCAACAGCCAGCCGGCTGAGGATCGGGTCCTCCACAACGGCGACACCGTCACCTTGGGCTCCGTCAGATTGCAATTCTGGCTGGCGCCGCCTGTGCAACGCGGCCTGCGCACGCGCGAGAATTTCGTCTGGGCGTTGGTCGGCATCGTCGCCATCGTCCAGGTGGGGCTCGTTTACTGGCTGCTGGGCTGAACCGGCTGCCAAGCCCGATGGTCCGAGGGGTCAATGTCTGAAATGCCTCGTGCCCGTGAACGCCATCGCCAGGTTCCGTTCATCGCCCGCCGCAATCACCTCCGCGTCCCGCACCGAACCGCCCGGTTGAATCGCCGCTGTCGCCCCGGCGTCCGTCGCCGCCAGCAAACCGTCGGGAAATGGAAAGAAGGCGTCACTGCAAACCACGCTGCCTTGGAGCGGCAACCGGGCCTCGCCGGCCTTCCAGGCGGCGATCCGGCTGGCGTCCACGCGGCTCATCTGTCCCGCGCCGATGCCGAGCGTCCGGTCCGGCGCGGCGTAAACAATCGCGTTGGATTTGACGTGCTTGACGACGCGCCAGCCAAACAGCATCGCGCGCCATTCCTCCTCCGTCGGCGGCCGTTTCGTCACGATTTTCAAATCCGCGCGTTCCGTGATCTTCAAATCGCGCTCCTGCGCGAGAATGGATTCCGCCCCCACGCTTCGGAAATCCAGCGCGCCACCGTCGCCTGGCGATTTCAAAATCTTCAGCAGCCGCAGGTTT
>JAGWMQ010000153.1 GCA_028873125.1 Verrucomicrobiota bacterium
GCGGCGGCGAGCCAAATCGCGCGCACGGTTTTGATGCCTTTGACCTGGGCGATTTCGTCCGGCGGCCGATTCATCAATCCGGCGAGCGTGCCGTATTTGTCGAGCAAGGCGCTGGCGCTGTCGAGCGCCGAATAACCGCGTCCGCCGCTGCCGAGCAGAATCGCCAGCAATTCGGCGTCCGAGCAATGCCCGGCGCCTTTTTCCAAAAGTGTTCTTCCCGGTTTCCTAAACTGCCCGCCGGCAAACAGCGCAGACTCAACGCCGCCAGCGCCCGCTTGCTGCTTTGTTCTCCAACCCCGTACAGAGAACGGGGGGTTCTCTGCTAACGATTAAACGCGGCAACCAATTTCCCCCAGAATTGGCCTCAACATCAACCTGGACCCACAAAGTGTTCCAAGTTCTCGCGCAGCCCTTCCGGGTAGAACAGCATTCCCATCAGGGAGGTGGGCCGTTCTTTCAGGTTTCAGGCCGCCATTAACAGGGAGGCCAGCTCGTTTGGGGCTGTCACCATTGAGTTGTGGCCCGCCTCCAGGGTCGTGAACGACCAGGTATTGTCATCCTTTATACGGTCACGGGTGGCGACGAGCAAAGCATAGGGCGGTTTGACTGAAGCAATGTAGGTGCGCTTCAATCCATTGCTCCCGGAACGTTTGAACGTAAAGGATCCAATATAGGTCTGGAGCGGCATGGGCCTCAAGTGCCGCTCCAGCCAGGCCGCGTCCGAAGGCTCGGTCACGGCGAAGGCGCTGGGCGGAGGCGCCGGGAGCGCCACACCGTGACCCTGTTCTCGCACCGACTTCAATCGCGCCTCACGCACCTCGGGAGGGTTGCAGCCGGCCCAACTGAAGGACGCGCCTGGCGACATATCGGCCGGAACACTGGCATCGAGGTAAACATAGTGGGACACGCGCTCTCGGAGCGTGTCTGCAACGCCAGAGATCACAAAGCCTCCATAGCTGTGTCCCACGAGAACGAAATCGCTCAACTCCTCGGTTTCAGCCAGGGAAAGGATGTCTTCCACGTGGGTCTGGAGTGAAATGTCCTTGGAAAAGAGATGCGCGCGATCCCCCAGTCCGGTGAGACTTGGCGCGAAAACCCCGTGCCCGCGAGCCTGGAGAACATCGGCTACACGACGCCAGCACCAGCCCCCGTGCCAGGCGCCATGCACCAAGACGAAGGTGTGGAGCTTGTCGGCGGCGCTCGCGATTTCGGTGGCGCCCACTGCGGCCACGGCACCCGCCGCTGCCGCACCTGATGCCTTTGGAAAACCTCGCCTGGCAATCATGCATTCCTCCCTTTGTTGATTAAGGAATAACGTCTCGAAGCCAAGCTAGTCCGGGGCTGCAAGTGGTGGTTGGAGACGAGTTCCGAGTGATTTCATAACTGTTCAAAAATCAAAGCCTGTCCAACTCTACGCCTCGTAGATAAAACCTACAATCCACGGAATTTGCGATGTCGTAGCGGAGTTGGAGAGAGAAGCCCGCATGTTGGTGACTTAAAAATCGGAAACCCGAGTTTGATTTGAGCCTGCTCGCAGCCGCTTCCGTAGTTTCCAGGACAGCGTTCCTACTCGAAAATCATCTCGTAGCTATACACCTTTTCGTTGAGCCGGGTCTGGATCTTGCAGTTGGACTTGTTGACCACGGCCTGCATCGCCTTGTTTTCCATCAGCACCTCGGCGGTGAAGCCGCGGATGCCGTTGCGCCGGGCCACGCGGATCAGTTGCCGGAGCAGGCAGGCGCCCAGGCCGCGGCTCTGCCACGCGTCGGCCACCACGAACGCCACTTCCGCCAGGTTGGTCTTGCGGTCCAGATAATAGCTGGCCACGGCGATGATCTCCTCGCCGTAGGTCTGGGGCAGCGTGCCGACGAGGGTCACGTCGTTGCGGTGGTCAATATAGACGAACTCCTGGATCTGCCGGTGCGAAATCCATTTCTGGTGGCTCATGAACCGGTAATACATCGTCGCCTCGGACAATTTGTAAAACAGGTCGCGCATCCGCGGCTCGTCGGTCGGGTGAATCGGGCGCAAATTGATCTGCGAGCCGTCCGCCAGCAGGCAGGTGGTGCGCAGTTCCTTGGGGCCGACGAGGATCTTGCCTTCCTTGTCGGCCAGGCCCGCCGCGAGGTAGCGGGCCTGGATGGCCTCGCGCAGCAGGTCGGCGCGGAACTTCGGGTGGGCGATGCTGATCAGCGCCAGCGCGCGTTCCTGGACGCTCTTGCCGTGCAGATATGCCGCGCCGAATTCGGTGACGACGTAGCAGACGCCCGCGCGAGTCGTTGCCACGCCCGCGCCCGGAGTCAACCGGGTGACGATGCGCGAAGTCTTGCCGTCCTGGGCCGTCGAAGGCAGCGCGATAATCCCCCGGCCGCAGCGGGAACGGGCGGCGCCGCGGTTGAAGTCCACCTGGCCGCCGATGCCCGAATAAAATTTCTCGCCCAGCGAGTCGGTGCAGACCTGGCCGGTCAGGTCCACTTCCAGTCCGGTGTTGATGGCCGTCATCCGGTAATGCTGCTGGATGACGGACGGGTCGTTAACGTAGTCGGTGGGGTGAAAGGCGAACTGGGGATTGTTGTCCACCAGATCATACAGCTTGCGCGTGCCCAGGCAGAAGCTGGTGACGATCTTGCCGCGGTCGAGCGTCTTGCGCGAGCCGGTGACGGCGCCGGATTCGATCAGGGGGATGATGTCGTCGGAAATCATCTCGGTGTGGATGCCCAGGTCCTTCTTGTCCTTGAGAAACGCCGCCAGCGCCTGCGGGATCTGGCCGATGCCGATCTCCAGCGTGGCGCCGTCCTCGACCAGGGCGGAGATGTTTTCGGCGATTTGACGCGTCGTGTCGGTGAGGACGGGCGGCGGAATCTCCGGCAGCCGCTCCTCGCCGGGCACCAGCACGTCAACGTCGTAGGCATGAATGAACGAGTCGCCCAGCGTGCGGGGCATCCGGGGATTGACCTGGGCGATGACCAGCGCGGCGTTGGCGGCGGCCTTTTTGATGATGTCCACCGACACCCCCAGGCTGCAAAAGCCGTCGCGATCGGGCGGCGTGACCTGGATCAACGCCACGTCCAGCGGCATTTGTCCCGAATCGAACAGGCGCGGGATGTCCGACAAATGGATGGGCGTGTAGTCGCCCAGCCCTTCCTGGATGATGTCGCGCACGTTGGCGCCGATGAAGAAGCTGTTGACGCGGAAATAGGGCGCGAGTTCGCGGTGCGCATAAGGCGCCGGACCGAACGTGAGCAGATGCACGATCTCGGTGTCCGGCAGTTCGGTGGCGCGTTTGACCAGGGCGTTGACCAGTTGCAGCGGCTCCGCGGCTCCCGAACCCAGGAAGATACGCTGGCCGGGCTGGATTTTTTTGACCGCCTCGTCCGCGGTCAGAATTTGCGGCCGGTAGGTCTCCTGCCAGTTCAAGTCATGGGAAATCGGTTTGGCATGCATGGTTCAATGGTCTCGCTGCGGATGCGGGTTGGAAAGCGTCATGCGCGCGTCGGCCACATAGGCCTGGACGCCGACCGGTCCGACGATGAAGGGATTGATGTCCAGTTCCATGATCTGCGGATAGTCCGTGGCCAACTGGCTGATGCGCTGGAGCGCGCCGGCGATGGCGTCCAGGTCCACCGGCGCCTGGCCGCGCGCGCCCTGCAACAGGGCGTAGGAGCGCGTGCCCTTGAGCATCTGCATCGCCTCGCCGGCCGTGATGGGCGCCAGGTGGAACGTCACGTCCTTCATCACCTCCACGAAGATGCCGCCCAGGCCGAACATGAGCATGGGCCCGAACTGCGGGTCGCGCGTCATGCCCAGGATCACCTCGCGCCCGCGCTGCCCCATTTTTTCGACGTAGGCACCGCGCAGGTGCGCCTGGGGCGCCTTGCGGGCGATGCGCGCCATCGTCAGATCAAAGGCGTCCCGCACCTGCTCGGCGTTGGCCAGGTTCAGGCGCACGCCGCCAAAGTCGGATTTGTGGATGATGTCCGGCGACGAGATTTTCAACACCACCGGATAACCCAGGCGTTCGGCGATGTCCACCGCCTCCTCGCCGTTGCGCGCCAGTTGGCCGTCCAGCACGGTGAAATCGTACGCCCGCAGGATTTCCTTCGCCTCGACCTCGCCCATCTGCGCCTGGCCGCTGCGGAGTTGCAGGCGCAGGATGCGGTCCACCCGGCGGCGATTGACGGGAAAACGGGTGACGACGCGGGGCGGACGGCGCCGCCAGGCCGCGTAATCGCACATGGCCTTGAGCGCGACGATGGCGCGGTCGGGCGAGGGATAATTCGGGATGCCCAGCGCCAGGAGCCGTTCCTGGGCGGGGGCCACTTCCATGCCGCCCATGAACGCCGCCAGCACCGGCTTTTTGCCCCGGTGGGCGGCCGCCAGTTTCTCCGCCAACTCCAGCGGCCGGGTCATGTTTTGCGGCGTGACCAGCACGACCACGCCATCCACGTTCTCGTCCTCCTCCATCACCTCGAACGCCCGGGCGTAGCGGTCGGGGTCCGCGTCGCCAATGACATCCACAGGGTTCCCGAACGCCGCTGACGGCGGGAGGAAGGCGCGCAGCTTCGCGTCGCTGGCCGGCGACGGGGCCGCCATTTTCAATCCCAGTCCCTCGGCGGCGTCGGCGGCCATGATGCCCGGACCGCCGGCGTTGGTGATGACGGCGACGCGTCCGCCCGCGGGCAGCGGTTGCAGGGCGAAGGCGGTGGCGTAATCGAAGAGCGCCTCGAAATTCTCCGCGCGGATGACGCCCGCGCGCCGGAACGCCGCCCCATAGGCGATGTCCGTCCCGGCCAGGCTGCCGGTGTGGGACGAGGCGGCCTTGGCGCCGGCCGCCGTGACGCCGACCTTGAGGATGACCACGGGTTTGACGGAGGCCGCCTGTTCGGCGACGCGCAAAAACTTGTCGCCTTCCGTGATGCTTTCCAGGTAGCCGGCGATGACCTTGGTTTCCGGGTCCTCGGCGAGCGCCTGGATGAAGTCCACTTCGTTCAAATCCGCCTTGTTGCCGAAGCTGATAACCTTGCCCAGGCCCAGTTTCTGCCGGGCCGCCCAGTCCAGAATCGCCACGCACAGCGCGCCGGATTGGGAGAGCACGGAGATTTTGCCAGGCGGCGGCACCGACGGCGCGAAGGTGGCGTTCATCTGATGGTCGGTGTTGAGCACTCCCAGGCAATTGGGACCGACCATGCGCGCGCCGCGGGAGCGGCAGTAGTCCACCAGTTCCCGTTCGGCCCGGGCGCCCGCCGCGCTGACCTCCTTGAAGCCGGCGGTGATGACGATCACGGACCTGGCTCCGGCGTCAATGGACTGGCGCAGGGCCTCCTTGACGTGCTTGCCGGCGACGACGATGACGCTCAGGTCAATGCCGCCGGTGTGGTCAGCCGGCGACTTGAAACACTTGAGGCCCAGGATTTCCGCCGCGTCGGGATTGACCGGGACGATGGCGCCGCGGAAGCCGCCGTGGATCAGGTTGGCCAGCACCGCGTGGCCGACCTTTTGCGGATTGCGGGAGGCGCCGACCACGGCCACGGACTTGGGATACAACAGGGTTTCGAGCATAACGGCCTTTCACCAACCATTCCGCTTTTTGGCGCGTCGCGCTTGCCAAAGGTTGTTCAAGACTTTACCGATTTTGGCGGGATAGGCCAACGAAATCCGAGAAACCGGCGGGGGGCGCTGCTGACTTGTTCACATTCGGCCTGATTTGGCTCGAACCCGGCGCTCATTTGCCCGGCGCCCGGCTTCTTTGCACCCGCTCCGAACTTATTTAGCTCTGAACCTACCTCTTTTGGGTCGAGGCCGGACTGAATAAGGTCGAAGCCGATGCTTTTTTCTCCGGATCCGAGCTTATTTGGTCGAAACCGACCTGATTTGCCCCGGCTTCGACCAAGCCGAGCCAATTGGGGTCGAGTCCAGGCGGTTTCAGAATGGCGCCGAATTTGCAAGCAACTATTTCAAAGAAGCTTGCGTTGAATTCATCCAAACCAGCCTTTGGCAACCCTGCACCCGAACCTTGCGGTAGGGCGCGCAGTCCCCTGCGCGCTGTGAACAGGAAGTGAGGCGCGTGGATCCCAGACGGCGCGCATGGAGTGGCGCGCCCTACCCGCCTTCGCTTCAACCGGCGATTTGAAGTTCAACCAAGCGAGCGCTTTGGTTGTTTGCGGCGGACAGAAAGGAAGATGGCGCTGCCGAGTAAAACCAGCCAGGAAGGCGATGGCTCAGGCACCATGTAAATGCCTTCACAAAATCACAAAATGATAAACCCTTTGGGCTTGGTGCGGCGGCGGGCGCGTAACGAAGCCAGGACTCCGCCGGCGACGAAAAGCAAAGACAGGACTGAAGGCTCGGGAATGGGTTGTGAGGAAAATTGGATATTATCTAGGACACTTCCGCCACTTCTGGCGAAGGTCAATGTTTCCATCCGTCCGGCAAAGGCGGAAATATCCGCCCCACATAGAGTAGTAGTGTAATAGGTATGGGGAAAGCTGCCGATGACCGTATAAGACAAGTTTTGCCCTCCTAAGGAAACCGCCAGCCCAGGGACCGTGAGAATTGTCATCTGGAAAAGTAGCGATTCCGCGTCGGCGGGAACCAGTCCGGTTTGGCTTATGACCCCTGTTGACATCTGAACGGCGAAGCTCCCGCTTACGCCAGGCCAATTCGAGGATAGTAACTCGACCGGAGGACTTGCGGTTCCCTCATCGCAGAGGACCGTGGATAGCTGGTTTGTCCCGAAAAACGCCGTTCAGCCGGGTAAGGCGTTGGTCGTAGCGATATTCCCAGACCCATCGCCGTTGGTGGAAACGAAAATGAGCTGCGCAGACTCAAAATCGAGATTTTGAAAAGTGCCCTGTCCCTGCGCAGAAAGCCCCATAGCAGTCGCCGCAAGCAGGAATGCAATAAGGGTCTTTGTCATAGCCAACTGCAGCCTGGACCCATTGAGTTGACTGGCCCAGCGCGGTGGCGGGCGCGGAAGGAAGCCAGGACTCCGCCGGCGGCGAAAAGCAAGGACAGGGCTGAAGGGTCGGGAATGGGTTGGGAGGAAAATTGGATGTTATCCGGCGAATTGTTATGGTTGCTGAATGCCGAAAAGGATAGTGTTTCTGTTTTGCCGGCATACGCTGAGACGTTGGCGCCATATTCAACATAGTTAATACCGTCAGGGTACTGGCC
>JAGWMQ010000020.1 GCA_028873125.1 Verrucomicrobiota bacterium
CGAAACGTCCGAAATTTGAGTTCAACATGGCGCACGCGCAAACTGCGCGCAGACTGCCACCGTGTCGTCTGTGTTGAAAGAATCCATGACGACCACTTCGTTCGCCTTAAACGACGGCAAAGTTTAACATTCGGCACGCTGCCGCCGCTTGCGCCGCCGACGCGCGAGCTTGATCTTTCGAAAGGGAAGCCCCAAATACATTTTTCGAAACAACTTCAGCCGTTCAGTCCAAGTCGCCATATAGAACGGTTGCCCTTTCGGAACATACCAGTTGTTGACGCCCGTTCGCTTCACCACCCGATAGCCGTGCCGCGCCAGATGACGCTGCACGCCGAGTCCGTGCAGCCAATCTTCCACCAGCAAGACGGTAGGACGATGCCGGGACAGGTCGAAGCCGCGCAGGACCTGAAGTTCCATGCCCTCAACATCAATGGACACAAAGTCGAGTTTCGGGTTGCCCGCCTCCGCCAGGATTTCATCCAACGTTCGCACTTCCACCTCTTCCACTCGCTCAACAACAACGCCATCGTTCACGACGAGTCCTGATAATCCGTCGCCGCCCGCCGCGACATTGAGCCGCGCGCGGCCACGTTGCTCCGGCGCGCTGAGGGCGCATTGAAAAACTCGGCTGCCGGGGCGTTGCTGACGCAGCAATTCACAGTTTCGGGCGATCGGCTCCACCAGCATGCCTCTCCAACCGCGCTGCTCAAAGAACCAAGTTTGGCTGCACAGCGTGGGATGATTGGCACCGACCTCCACAAAGAAGCCTTCGGACTTACCTCCGAAGTATTTCCACAACAACAGGTCTTCACCAAACTGGGAATAGGAATTCATTTCCATTGCAAAGTCATGATGCAAGAACCGGTCGCAATTGGCAACCGCAACCACGGAACACCGCACACATTTCTTCCGATTCAACTCAATAAGCTTGGAATATCGCGGTGATACCGCTAGATTTAATTTCGTGACGAACGACCGCCTTCGTTTGCTTTACCTGACTTACGCTTTTCCACCGGGCGTGAGCGGACGGTTTCCTTCATTGAATCCCGCAGGCCATGCAACGGAGACCCGCATGGCGCAGGCGCTGTCGCAACTGGCTGAAGTTTCAACGGTCGGCATGATCGCGCGCGAGGTCTTCGGTCGGTTGGAGCCGCGGGATGACTCCCTCGGCCTCGAACATAAACTGCTGCTGTGGGACCGCCGCCCCGAGCTTTGGCATCGTTGGCACTCGTGGCGGCGGTTGCGTCGTTTCTACCTTGTGAGGATGGCCCGAGATGGTGCGCCCGACGTTTTGTTGGTGAAAAATCTGGGATCGATCTACAACTGTTTTGTGCGCTGGCTGCGGCGGCAATATCCTCGCCCGTTGATCGTGCTAATACTCGCTGACGCCAGACTTGGGCAAAAAATCCCACTCGCCAAGCGATTGCGTTACGCTTTCAAGCCGATGGTTACGTTGGATGAGTCCAAAGCCATTCTTTGGTTTGATGCCTGTATTTCGTTTGGAATCGGCACGCGGCGCTATTTTGAACCACGCGGCGTGCCTTGGATGTGGATGCCTTCTGCGTTCAACTTCCGCTACGACCCGCCACCCGCAGACCCGATCCAAAACGAACCGATTCGGTTCGGCTATTTTGGAACGCTTGGAGCGCATTCCCATGTCGTTTGTCTGGTGCAGGCATTCCTCAATGCTGGAGTGCCCGGCACGCTGCACGCGTGCGGACATGGCGGATTGTCGGAAAGTTTGAAGCAACTTGCTGGCCGCCACCCGAATTTCCATTTTGACGGTCTCCTGCCCAAGCAATCGGATTGCCTGCCTTGGGCGCAAAAAGTTGATGTTTTGATCAACCCGCGGCCTCCCGTCTTGGGGCTGGAAAACACCTTCCCGTCAAAAATTTTCGAGTATGCGATGACCGGCAAGGCGATTCTTTCCACCCGCACCGGCGGTGTGGACAAAGTTCTCGGTGAAGAAGGCCTTTACCTTGAAACTGAAAACTTTGAGGATTCACTTCGTCAAAAGTTGCGCGAGGCGGCGGCGATGGACCGTGCCGAACTTCAACGTCGGGGCACAGCGATTCGCAACCGGATTCTCCGGGAGTTCACTTGGGACAAACAGGCGCATCGAATGGTTGAATTTCTGACCAGAATCTTGAATAAACGCCCGGAGTTAGGGGTTGTTGGCGGCGGCCAATGTGGACAGCCTTGATTTGCCACGCCACTTTCCATAGTCTTTCGCGCGTTGATGCAATCCCTGAATTCCATCGCTGTATTCGGGCTCGGCAAACTGGGTTCCTGTATCGCTGCGACGCTGGCGGCGCGCGAATTCAATATCACGGGCGTGGACATAGACGCGGAGAAGGTGCGGCGCGTCAATGCCGGCGAGCCGCCCGTGGAGGAGCCGCTGCTGGCCGAAACCATCCGCAAAGGGCGTGGTCGCCTGCGCGCCACCACCGACGTGCGCGAGGCGCAGGACACGGACGCTTCGTTTTATATTCCGCCATCACCCAGCCTGTTGGACGGCAGTTTTTCGAGCGAATTCCTGCTGCGAGCCATGCAGCCGATGGCGCGGGCGATTCGCGCCACCGGCAAAACCGGACATTTGTTTGTCGTGAACTCGACCACCACGCCGGGGGCGATGAGAAATGTCATCCTTCCCACGCTGGAGCATGAGACCGGCTGGACTTGCGGCCGCGAATTTGGCTTGTGTTACAACCCGGAATTCATTGCGCTGGGGAATGTCATCCGTGGCCTGCTTGAACCGGACATGGTTCTGATCGGCGAATCGGATGCCGCCAGCGGAGAACGGCTGGCGGATTTGTATCGGCGTTACAACACGAACCGGCCGCACATGGCCCGAATGTCTCTGACCAGCGCGGAACTGACCAAGATTTCGGTGAACAGCTATATCACCATGAAAATCAGTTTTACCAACCAACTTCGCCTTATCGCCGGATCATTTCCCGATGCGAACATCCACGACATCCTTGCGGCGATTGGCAGCGACTCCCGCATCGGGTCCAAATTCCTTCGGTCGGGCTTGAGTTACGGCGGCCCTTGTTTTCCGCGAGACAACCGGCTGGTGGCCTATACCGCCCGGCAGCGCGGCTTGGAAGCGCCGTTGGCGGAAGCCACTGACCGCTTGAATGAATCCACCAAAGATTCGCTCGTGGAACAGGTTTTATCCCTGACCAGCCCCGGCGATACCGTCGTGATCCTCGGCATGGCTTACCGCCCCGACACCTATATTGTGGAGGAATCCGCCGGACTGTTTCTGGCGCAGCATTTGAAGCAACGAGGTTGTCGCCTGCTCGTCCACGATTACCAGGCCAAGCCCGACAACAGCCCAAGCCTGATTGAGTTTGAAAACTTGGATTCACCCGATGCGCTCCTGCAACATTCCAAAATCAGTGTGGTCGTCATCTGCTGCCCTTGGCCGCAATATAGCCGCACCCTGCTGCCGCCAGACGCAAAACTGATTGATCCGTGGGGAATCCGGCGATTCTGCTCACCGGCGGGATGAATTTCAACTGACCGGCGGCTGGCTGCCTGCGTCCGCCTGCGTGCTTTGCACGGTGCGAATGAGTTTCTCCGTCTCAATCCCGCACAAAAATTGTTCGCCGGGTTCGCTTCGCCCCACAATCGTCCGGTGGCCTTTGCCTGCGGGCACCCAAGCCTTCCGGCCCGGATTGGGCCAGAACCACGAGACCGTGGGCGTGCCGGCCATCAACGCCAGATGCAGCGTGCCGGTGTCGCCGCAAAAATGCAGCGCGCCGTGTTGAATGACCGCCGCAAGCTGGATCAGATTCAAATTGCCGGCGAACACACGCCACGGTTTTCGCGGAAGCGACGCGAGCAGTTCGGTCATTTTTTTCCGCTCGCGTTCCGTTGGCGCGCAGGACAACGCTAGTTTTTTTTCGGGAAATGTTCTTTCGAGCGCGCCGATGAATTCCACAAGTTGCGCCGGCGACAGTTCCTTGTAATCGGTGGTCGTGAATGGGCTGATGTGAAAATAAGTTTTTGCGTCGGCTTCGGCAATTTTCGCCGCGCGCAAATTGTCAGCGGCAATTTCAACGTGAAACTCGGGCTGTGTGAAAGGAAAACCCGCTTTTTCCAAACAGCGGCAGCGTTGCGCGTAAATCGGCTCGTTCCAAAACGAATGTTGCACATGAGCGGTGAACATTTGTTTCCAAAACGGCGGTCCGCCGCCTTCGGGCGTTCGCCCGAGCCGCTCGCGCGCGCCGCTCAAAAACGTCAGCCAGATCGAACGGTCGGAGCCGTTGAGGTTGATGAGTGCGTCGAATTTTTCCTTCCGCAGGCGCGAAACCATCTCAAAATTTTCCCGCAATGTCGCGTGACGCGGGAACCTCATGTAACCCCAGACGCGATCCACCCACGGCACGCAATCCATGAGCGAAGTGACGTGCTCGGCCACGGCACAATGCAATTCCGCCCGTGGATAGGCTTGGCGGACCATCCACAGCGCGGGGAGCAAATGAACAGTGTCGCCGAGAAAGCCAAGGTCAAGAACCATGACCTTCTGCGCGCCACGCGTTCGCTCCAGAAAATTTTTTGGTGATGCCGAGCCCGTCATTTCCTGCCGTCAATGTTAGCGGGCGGCTCATGATTTGAAAATAAAACTCACCTTTTCTTCCTTTGACCGCCGAAAATATAAGACCTCTGAAGAACTCAATTTTGGGTAGCAGCCACCGTGAGTCGGCCCCATTTCTTCTTTGGGTTTTGAATGAGATCAGAGCGGACGCACGTCCGCTGCTACAGTTTTTCAGAGGTCCCAATACGCCAGCCTCCAATGTTAAACTTTCTGCTCAAAGCCTGGAGCCTGGCCAAACCTTGCCGGCTGCGATTGTTCCTCAGGGTGCCGGCCGCTTTCCGGGTGGATGCTTTTCTTCGCTCCTCGTACGGTGACGGTTCGATGATCGTTCGATCAACCTTCGAGGAGGTTTGGAGCGCGCAAGATTCAAGGAGATGGCAGCGGCGGCAGGGTGGTGAAGGTTCGCAGGTTTTGCTGAGGGCGCAAGGGGCTGGACGAACACGCGATTTTAACGCCAGGGGGACGGCAACAGGGAGTGCAGCGAAGTGACTTTGATCCGGGAAACGCGGAAGATCGGTTTGCCGGGCAACTCGCTGGTGACAAATTCGTCCGCGCCTTGCCGGAGGGCGGCCGCCAGATTCAAAGCGTCGCCGGCGGCCAGGCCGTGTTTTTTGGCCAATGCCATCGCCGCCTTGCCCAAGGCCTCGCTGAACGGCTCGCAACCCGAGGCCAGGGAAAAATGTTCGTGGTAAAATTCCACTTCCGCCTGGCGTTTTTCAAAGGTGGGTTTGGGCAACAATTCCAATTGGACATTCTCGCAGGTGACAAATTCGCGGGAATCATCTTCCAAAATGGCGGCGGCAACATCGTGAAGTTCGCCTCGCTTCCACGCCGCAAGCAAAACGCCCGAATCCAGAAAGGTTTTCAATGAAACCTCCCGCGGCGCTCCTGCAGTTCGCGCGCGATGCCTTCGGCGTCCAAAGGTTCGCCGCGTTCGGCGCGGCCCTTGTCCAAAATCGCTTTCAGCCGCCGGCCGCGTTCGGTGGTCGGCTGCCATTCCGATTCCCGACGGCGGATTTTTTCCTCCAATGCCGAAAGGATGAACCGGCTGCGGCCCTTGTGCGCGCCGGGCAACGCGCGGAAAATTTTCATCGGCACTTTCACGCTCACGAGTTTCGTATTGGTCATACCAAGAGTATTACGGCTACGCGGCGCAGGGTCAAGCCCCGAGGCAATCAACGCGGGATTTCTTCGGATTCACGCCGGCGGCGGCAGGGTGGTGAAAGGGCTGGTCATGCTCCCGGATTTTTTGCTCCAGACGCCAACCTGTTTTGACAGAATGAAAAATTGCTCCGGGAAATCCCGGTGAAAATCGTGAAACGGGATCACGCCTGCCACACCAGCGCGGAACGAAACGCCCGCGGCGTGACACAAGCAATGCCGCAGGGCTTTTCCAGCACCAGCAAATCCGGGTCCGTGGTCACCAGCCAGGCAGCCCGGCAGGCCACCGCCGACATGATCACCGGATCGTCTTTGGCATCCCGGGAGGTTTTGCGGATGGGAATGTCATCGGCCATTTTGGACGCCGCTTTCAACCACAGCAGCCAGTTGGCCCAGTTTGGATTTTTCCAGCGCGGCTCGCTGGCCGCCACGCGCTCCACCACTTCCGCCCATTCTTCGGTCAAAAACGGAGTGCGAAACGACTGAAACCCGCCTGCCGCGAGCAGACGCAACACGCGGCGCGCATCGCCGCGCCAGCCAATCGCGGAAACCACCACAGAACTGTCGAGCACCGCGCGCGGCTTATGCACGGCGCTCCTGCTTCACCCGGCGGACCATCCGCAAAACTGACTTGGATTCCGGCTCATTGGAGCCATCGCTGTCCATCCGCTCAAACTGCCGGCGCAGTTCGGCCTGTTCCTGCTCCTGCCGCGCGCGGATCAGTTCGCGGACGACGTCGCTCGCGCTGGAAAACCCGCCCGCTTCCCGCCGGGCATTCAACCAACTCTTTTGCTTGTCCGTCACCGAGATGTTTAACGTGCTTGCCATATTGTCAGGTTAGTGCTTTGGCTTATCTTGTCAAGATTCGCCATCCTGGGCCGCTCTGGCGCCAGCCCAACGCTGCACGAGCAGGCTTCTCTGCCACCCATGATCCAGGCCGGCCTTCAAGATTTTCACTGTAGCGGCGGGAGCGTGGTGAACGGTCGTGCGTGGTCGCGGATTTTCTGCTCCAGACGCTCCAACTTGTCGGGTTGTTCCTGCAAGGCGAGCAGCGGCTTCAATTCGCGGCGGACCAGCGCGAAATCCAGTTTCCCCTTTTGCCGGGCAAGGATGCCGTTCACGTCCACCCAATCCTGTTCCCGCCCGGCGAAACATTTGTGGACGAGCAAGTCCTCCGCCGAGCACGTGCGCAGTGCGCCCTCCGGGATTTTCCAAAGCGAACTGCGCTCGATGGAACGTCGCTCGAAATCAATCCCGCCCAGCGCGACATCCACGGATGTGCCGTGCCGGTTGACCAGCAACATCACCCGACTTTTGAGTGCCATTTCCAGGGAACCGGGAGGGCGGAATTTATAATCGCGAAGCCAGATTTCGATGAATTTCTCCTCGCCCCCCAAAACCCGTGAGCAACGTCAAATCCACGTAGGTTGTCAATCGCGGTTCGCCCCAGCGCTGCACCGCCAGACCGCCGATGATGCAAAAACTCCATTTCTGGCTTTCGCACAGACGTTGAATTTCCAAAGCCGTGAGATAAAGCCCGGTCATCGCAGTTTTTTGAAAAGCGCCTGCTGCTCAATCAGGCCGGAGGTCTTTTCCGGATCGCGCCAGGCGTCGGAAATGGACTGAATCCCCTCAATTTGCTCCCAGGCCTGTTCCTCCGTGAGCATTTGCAGTTCGTAACGCCGCATTTCTTCGAGGGCCACGGCGGCGCGGCGCCATTGCTCCATCCAGCGGCGCTGCTCTTCCGGCGTGACAGCTAACTTCATCCATTGGAAGTGTAACCGAGCTGTCCGCAAGCGTCAGGCGAAAAAGATAGCGTCCTAATCTGAAATCTTTTTTTTTCCTCGCTGGCTTCGAGCGTTTTATTGAGGGTTTTCCCAATCGAAGTTCCCTCGTTGCGCCGTTTGCGGCCTTTTGCGGCGAATTCAACAAAACGCTCGCCAACTTCCAGCGACCGCCAACATTATTGCCGGCACAAGACAAATGGAAACGGCGCCTAAAATCCTGGCCATCCAGTTCAAATACTTCGGCGACGCGGTGCTGATGACGCCGGCGTTGCGGGCGCTTCGGGAACGTTTTCCAGAGGGCGCCTTGCACGCGCTGGTGCCGGAGGAAATCGCGCCCTTGCTCGAACATTTGCCGTGGCTCAATCGCGTCTGGCCCATGCCGCGCCGGCGCGGACACGCCGGTTTCAAACAAACCTGGCCCGTCATTAGCGCGTTGCGCCGCGAGCATTTTGACCGGTCGGTGGATTTTGCCGGGAACGACCGTGGCGCGATCTTGAGTCTGCTGGCGGGTGCGCGGCAGCGGTTGGGGCCGGTGGAAGCCGGAGGCTTTCTGGGCCGCCGGTTTTGTTACAATCGGCGCGTGCCGTCCGCGCCGCTCCACCAGCATGAGTCACTGCGGCTGGCGGAGGTTTTGGCCGGCTGGGACATTCCGCCGCCCGTGTCGCTGGAGCCGGAGATTCGGGCGGACCCGGCGCTGGCCGGGGCCGCCCAAAAAATCCTGCCACTACCGGCAGTGATTTGCCACATGGCATCAAGCCAGCCGAACCGCCAATGGCCGGTCAAACACTGGGCGGCCTTTTGCCGGCTGGCGGCGGCGGCGGGTTGGCGGCTCACTTTTACCACGGCCAGAGGCGTTCGCGAACAAGCATTGACGGTTGAATTGAACAAACTTGCCCCCGACGCATCGGTCCTGCCCTTGATTCCCGAAATGCCGCTGTTCCTGGCGGTATTGCGGCGCGCGGCGGCTTTCATTTCCGGCGACACGGGCCCGCTGCATTTTGCCGCCGGCCTGGGCGTGCCGACGATCTCGCTTTTTGGTCCGAGTTCACCCGCACGCTGGGCGCCGGTCGGCAAACGGCACCGGGTCTTGACAGGGAGCCCTTGTTTTTGCGATGGCCATGCGAGTGTCTGCCAAAGCGCCCGGCATTGCCTCAAGGCGATCACGCCAGAGGAGGTTTTGGATTGCCTGCAAGCCGTGCTGGCGTCGAACCGTTCGCCCAGGCCGCAGCCGGATGACCACGGGGCAGATTGATCCGGGAACCGAGGTGGGGAAGGGGTATCCACGATTCTCGAATCGCGCATGGGAGATTTGAATCCCAAGCAGGTGGGGCGCGTCACTCCGTGCGCGCGGTCTTGGACCAAAGCCTCTCCTTTCCTGTGTGCGGCGCGCAGAGGACTGCGCGCCCTACCCGCCGATTCATGGGGAATACACTTGCCTCAGAGGTGTGGTGGGACCCCGCCTCGCGTCCGGTCCTTTGCGCGCGTGTCACCGGCCGGAAAGCTCGAAGGAGCCGGAGCGCTCGGGGTTTTCCGCGAGGGCGCGAAAAACCGCACGCGAGGCGCGCGCGCTCCCCGTTTCCAATCGGGATTCGGAGCCGGACCGGCTCACCCGGCGTCTTCGCCCAGTTCCACGTTCCAGTAGGCGAGGTCAATGAAGTGTTTCCAACTGTCGTGCCGGTGCAGGCTGAAATTGATCTGCACGAAGGGCCGCCACTTGGGCCGCTTGGGCTTGCGGATCAGATGCAGCCCGGCCTCCGCCGGCGTGCGGTTGGCCTTCTGGGTGTTGCACTCGACGCAGGAGCAGACGATGTTCTCCCACGTGGTTGGCCCGCCGCGGTCGCGCGGAATGACGTGGTCCAGGTTCAAATCGCTGCGCTCGAAGACGCGCCCGCAATACTGGCAGGTGTTCTTGTCGCGCTCAAAGATGTTGTGCCGGGTGAACTTGACCTCCTTCTTGGGCAGCCGGTCGTAGATCAGCAGCAGGATGATGCGCGGCACGCGGATGCGAAAGGAAATGGTGCGGACGGAATCCTCGTGCGGAGCCTGCCGGGACAGATCACGCCATTGGTCGAAGCTGAAGGTGCGGAAGGAACCATCGGCCTCGCTCAACACCGCCTGGGCGTGGCCTTGAAACAACAGCGTCAGCGCGCGCCGGGTGGTGCAGACGTTGACCGCCTGCCACAGCCGGTTCAGAACAAGCACATGTTGGTTGAGCGCGCTGTTCATGGCGCAATGGCCGGAAACTAGCAAAAACGCCCGTGCCGGTCAATGGAGGAACACCTCCGGCAAAGGTTCCGCAAGGTGGTTTGGGTTTCCGGTATGGCGGCGCCCTCGTGGCCCTCCCAATCTCCAGCCATCACCCAAATCCAGTTTTGCTCCGTTTCCTCCCGCTTCCATCCTTGTCCCACGCGCTGGCGTGGCCTCCACCGTTACTGCGAATGGAGTGGCGCCGGTCCTTGGACAATGAATGTTGTCACTTTGGCAAAATATGTGGGGGAGATGTGGGCTTTGGGGGGTTATGCTGGTTTCCAGTGGGTCGCAGACGCCCGGGCGGGGGCAATCCGATCGCCGCCCGCGCGCGACCGGAGCTTTCAATTTCAAAAATGAGCGCATCAAAGACCGGCGGCAACGGCCGCACATCCGTTTTCAAGACTCTTGACGGAAATGAAGCCGCCGCCTACGTCGCCTACCGGCTCAACGAGGTCATGGCGATTTATCCCATCACGCCCTCTTCGCCCATCGCCGAGTGGTGTGACCAATGGGCCTCCGAAGGCCGGAAAAATCTCTGGGGCGCCGTCCCGGCCATCGTGGAAATGCAGAGCGAAGGCGGCGCGGCGGGGGCGGTGCACGGGGCGCTCCAGACCGGTTCGATCAGCACCACGTTCACCGCGTCGCAGGGGTTGTTGCTGATGATCCCAAACATGTTCAAGATCGCCGGCGAGCTGCTGCCGACGGTGTTTCACGTGACGGCGCGGACGGTGGCCACGCACGCCCTGTCCATCTTCGGCGACCACAGCGACGTGATGGCCTGCCGCGCCACGGGCTGGGGAATGCTCGCCGCGGCGTCGGTGCAGGAGACGATGGATTTCGCCTTGATTTCACAGGCGGCGGCGCTGCGGGCGCGGCTGCCCTTCATTCACTTCTTCGACGGTTTCCGCACCTCGCACGAGGTCTCCAAAATCGAGATGGTGGACGAGGCGGACATGCGCGCGCTGATTGACGATCAATTGATCGCCGCGGTTCGCGCGCGCGCCCTGTCGCCCGACCGGCCGACGCTGCGCGGCACGGCGCAGAATCCCGATGCCTTTTTCCAGGGACGCGAGGCGGCAAACCCCGTCTATGCCGCCTGCCCGGATGCGGTGCAAAAAGTCATGGACGAATTCGCCGAACGCACGGGGCGGCAGTACCATTTGTTCGATTATGTGGGCGCGCCGGACGCCGAGCGCGTCCTGGTGCTGATGGGGTCGGGCTGCGAGACGGCGCACGAGACGGTGGAACATCTGAACCGGCGCGGCGCGCGGCTGGGTCTGCTCAAGGTGCGGCTCTATCGGCCGTTTGACGGACGGCGGCTGGTCGAGGCGCTGCCGCGTTCGGTCAAGGCCATCGCGGTTCTGGACCGCACCAAGGAGCCGGGCGCGGCGGGCGAGCCGTTGTATCAGGATTGCCTGGCGGCGCTGCTCGAAGGCATGGCGAACCAATGGGGCCGCCTGCAGTTCCTGCCCAAGGTCGTGGGCGGACGCTACGGATTGTCCTCCAAGGAATTCACCCCCGCGATGGTCAAGGCCGTGTTTGACAACCTGGCCGCCGCCCCGCCGAAAAACCATTTCACCGTCGGCATCCACGACGACGTTTCCGGCGCCAGCCTGCCGGTGGACGCGGCGTTCTCGACGGAATCCGACCGGGTCATCCGCGCCGTCTTTTACGGTCTGGGCTCGGACGGCACGGTGGGGGCGAACAAGAATTCCATCAAAATCATCGGCGAGGAGACGGACAATTACGCGCAGGGCTATTTCGTTTATGACTCGAAGAAATCCGGCAGCATGACCGTCTCCCACCTGCGCTTCGGGCCGGAGCCGATCCGCTCCATCTACTTGATTTCGCGGGCGAATTTCGCCGCCTGTCACCAGCCGGGTTTCCTGGAGCGTTACGACGTGTTGCGGACGCTCGTGCCGGGCGGGACGTTCCTGCTGAACTCGCCGCATCCCAAGGAAACCGTCTGGTCGAAGCTGCCGACCCCGGTGCAGAAGGCGTTGCTGGCCCGGCAGGCGAAGTTCTTCGTGATTGACGCCGCCCGGGTCGCCAGAGAGAGCGGCATGGGCGGGCGCATCAACACCATCATGCAGGTCTGTTTCTTCGCCTTGTCGGGCGTGCTGCCCAAAGCCGACGCGATTGCGGCCATCAAAAATTCCATCCAGAAGACCTACGGCAAAAAAGGCGCGGAAGTGGTCCAGATGAATTTGAAGGCGGTGGACAACACGCTGGCGCATCTGCACGAAGTGCCGCTGGACGGCCTCCAGGCGGACGGCGCGGGCGATCTGCTCCCGCCGGTTTCGCCCGATGCGCCGGAATTCGTCCGTCAGGTGCTCGGTCCGCTAGTCGCCGGCCTGGGCGACGAGGCGCCGGTGAGCGCGTTCCCGGTGGACGGCACATTTCCGACGGGGACGGCCCAATACGAAAAGCGCAATCTGGCCTTTGAAATTCCGGTCTGGGACGAGGGCATTTGCATTCAATGCTTGAAATGCGTGGCCATCTGTCCGCACGCGACGATTCGCGCCAAGGTGTGTGAGCCGGAAAAACTCGCCGGCGCGCCCGCGACGTTCAAGTCCGCCGCCTCGCGCGCGCCGGAGTGGAAGGGGCGGCGGTTCACGCTGCAAGTCGCGCCGGAGGACTGCACCGGTTGCGCGTTGTGCGTGAACGTGTGCCCGGTCAAGAACAAAACGGAGGCCAGGCTCAAAGCCATCAACATGCGTCCGCAGGCGCCGTTGCGCGCGGCGGAGCGCGAGAACTGGCAATTTTTCCTGAACCTCCCGGAACCGGACCGGCGCGCGCTCAAGACCACGCAACTGCGCCAGCAACAACTCCAGCGCCCGCTCTTCGAGTTTTCCGGGGCCTGCGCCGGCTGCGGCGAAACCCCCTACCTCAAGATGCTCACGCAGTTGTTCGGCGACCGCCTGGTCGTCGCCAACGCGACGGGTTGCTCCTCGATTTACGGCGGCAACCTGCCCACAACGCCCTACGCCCGAAATGCGGAGGGCCGCGGACCGGCCTGGTGCAACTCGCTCTTCGAGGACAACGCCGAATTCGGCCTGGGCTTCCGTGTTTCCATTGACCAGCAGCGCGGCCTGGCCGCCGCGCTCCTGAAAAAGCTCGCGCCGCAAATCGGCGAGGATCTGGCGGCGGGCATTCTCAACGCCAGCCAGAACGACGAGGCGGACATCTGCGAGCAGCGCGGACGTGTCGCGGCCTTGAAGGAAAATTTGCGGACGCTCGGTGCGCCGGAGGCCCGGAGGCTTTTGGGCTTGGCGGATCAACTGGTCAAAAAAAGCGTCTGGATTGTCGGCGGCGACGGCTGGGCCTACGACATCGGCTACGGCGGTCTGGACCACGTGCTGGCCGGCGGGCGCGACGTGAACGCGCTGGTGCTCGACACCGAAGTTTATTCCAACACGGGGGGTCAGATGAGCAAATCCACGCCGCGCGGCGCGGTGGCCAAGTTTGCCGCCGGCGGCAAACCGGCGGGCAAGAAGGACCTGGGCCTCATCGCCATGACGTACGGCCACATTTACGTGGCCAGCGTGGCCATGGGCGCGAAGGACGAGCAAACGCTCAGGGCCTTCCTCGAGGCGGAATCCTATCCCGGTCCTTCGCTCATCATTGCCTACAGCCATTGCATCGCCCACGGCATCGCGCTGGACGCGGGCGTGGGGGCGCGCCAGCAAAAACTGGCGGTGGATTCGGGGCAATGGCTGCTGTATCGCTTCGACCCCCGGCGCGCCGAACGCGGCGAGAACCCGCTGCAACTGGATTCGCCGCCGGCCAGAATCCCGGTGCGCGAGTATCTGCTTTCGGAGAACCGGTTCAAGATGCTCACCCAGAGCCGGCCCGACGACGCCAGGAAACTGTTCGCGCAGGCGCAGGCCGACGTCGAGCGCCGGTGGCGATTTTATCAGTTTCTGCAAACGCGCGATTTCAGGTCCGCGATCGAGGCGGCGGGAGCGGCGGCCAAACCGCCCGCCACGGTGGAGCAACTGCCGTGAATGCCATGAACCTGACGACGACCTATCTCGGCCTGCATTTGCGGACGCCGCTGGTGCCCTCCGCGTCCCCCTTGTCGGAGGAGCTGGACAACCTCCGGCGGATGGAGGACGCCGGCGCGTCAGCGGTGGTGCTGCACTCGTTGTTTGAGGAGCAGTTGCGCCAGGACCGCCTGGAGCTGCACCGGCATCTGGAGCACGGCACGGAAAGTTTCCCGGAGGCGCTGACCTATTTTCCGGAGCCCGAGCAATTCTTTACCGGGCCGGAGGAATACCTCCGGCAGATCGCGCGCGCCAAGGCGGCCGTCAAGATACCGATCATCGCCAGCCTGAACGGGGCGACGCTGGGCGGCTGGACCGAATACGCCCGGCTCATCCAGCAGGCCGGCGCCGACGCGCTGGAGCTGAACATCTACCGGATCCCGGCGGAGGCGGAAGTGACCCCGGCCGCGGTCGAGCAAAACTACATTGACATTTTGGCGGCGGTCAAATCCGTGGTCACGTTGCCGGTGGCCGTCAAGTTGAGCCCGTTCTTCACGAATTTTGCCCACATGGCCCGGCGGCTGGACGCGGCGGGGGCCGACGGGCTGGTGTTGTTCAACCGCTTTTACCAGCCGGACATTGACTTGGAAGCGCTGGAGGTGCGCCCCAACCTGTTGTTGAGCACGCCCATGGCCATGCGGCTGCCGCTGCGCTGGATCGCCATTCTTCACGGGAAGGTGCGAGCGGCGCTGGCGGCCACCAGCGGCATTCACCGTGCCGCTGACGTCTTGAAAATGCTCATGGCCGGCGCCGACGTGACCATGCTATGCTCGGTCCTGATCCGCCACGGCATCCGGCAAATCGCCCTCATTGAACGCGAACTGGCGGCGTGGATGGAGGAGCATGAATACAGCTCGGTTCAGCAACTCAAGGGCAGTCTGAGCCAGAAAAACTGCCCCGCTCCCGGCGCCTTCGAGCGCGCGCAATACCTGCGCGCGATTTCCGGCTGGCCGACCGCCGGGCGGCCGGAGGAGTCGGCCGCCCCGTGACCAACCGGCGCCCGCCCCACAAACCCGGCCAAGTTCGGCGAAAGTTTCCCATTGAGAATCAGCGGCTCATGCTTAAATTGTCGGCCGGAGAAGCGTGGTGAAATCCGAGGTTGCCTTTGAACTGCCCGCGGCGGGCCAGCCCATGTTGCTGGTCAACGCCGCCGCCCAGGTGCTGCGGTCCAATGCCGCGGCCCAGAAGATCTTCGGCGCGGCGCTGCAAGGCAAGGCGATGTCGCTGGAGGCCATCTGGTCGCCGGACAACACGGCCACCGTGCCGGCACTGCTTTCGGATCCGGCCGGGATTCCGCCCCCGGGGACGGTCTGCGGATTTCGAACGGCCGACGGGACGGTGCGGCGTTTTTCGGTTTCGCTCTGTCCATTCCAGAGCGGGGCGGACCCGCTGTACGTCGTCCAACTCTTCCCCGAAGCCCGTCCGGCCACCGGCGCCCCGGAGCCCGACGACGCCGGCGTGCAACGGCAGAAGCTGGAATGCGCGCTGCAACTGGCCCGGACGGTGGCGCTGGATTTCAACAACGCGCTGACCAGCATTCTGGGGCACACCTCGTTGCTGTTGAGCAAGACGGAGCCGGCGCATCCCTGGCGGCGTTCGCTGCTGGAAGTGGAAAAATCGGCGGCGCGCGCGGCGGAGATCGCCCACGAACTGGCCGCGTTCAGCCGGGCGGAAAAGGACGTGCGCCGCCAACCGCCCGGCAACCTCAACATGGTGGCGCAGCGGTGCGTGGAATTCTTTCAAAACCAGCCGGCGCCCAAGGTGGAGTGGCAGGTGCGGCTGGAGCGGCAACTGTTCGAAGCCCGGTTCGACGAGGCCAAGGTCCAGCAGGCCCTGACCAAGGTTCTGGAGAACGCGGTGGAGGCCTGCAACGGCGGGGCGCGGGTGGCGGTGGAATCGCGCAACGTGGTCCTGACCGAGCCGACCCAGGACCGCAACGCGCATTTGTCGGCGGGCGCCCACGTGTGCCTGGAAGTCACCGACAACGGCAGCGGGATCTCCCCGGAAATTCTGTCGCGGATTTTCGAGCCGTTCTTCACGACCAAGAAGAATCACCGCGGTCTGGGGCTGGCCTGGGTTTACGGCATCATCACCAACCACGGCGGCGGCGTGGCCGTTTCCAGCCAGCCGGGCGAAGGCACGTCCGTGCGCCTGTATCTGCCGGCGGAGAAGCGGGTCGCCAGCCCGATTCCCGAGGGCGAAGGGGGCTGGCGCGGCTCGGAATCCATCCTGGTCGTGGACGACGAAGGCGTGTTGTTGACGATGGCCGAGACCATCCTGAGCGATTACGGCTACCGGGTGTTGACGGCCGACAGCGGGCGCAAGGCATTGGCCATCCTGTCGCGCGACAAGGATACGGTGGACTTGGTGGTGACGGACTTGGTGATGCCGGGAATGGGCGGACGCGAACTGGTGGAGCGCATCCGGCAGATGTCCCCCCGCACGCCCATCCTCTGCACCAGCGGCTGCCTCCCGCCGAATGAGAAGCAGCAGTTCGGCACCGCCTATTTGCAAAAGCCTTTTACGAGCGCGGACCTGCTGCGCAAAGTGCGGCAGGCCCTGCGCCCCACAACAAGTGTTGACTAATGAGCCGCGTTCGTATTTAATTCTTCAAATTATGCAAATTGAAAGTCTCAAAGTGTTCTGCGACCTGGCCGAGACCGAGAGTTTCACCAAGGCCGCCCAAATCAACGGCGTCACTCAATCGGCGGTGAGCCAGCAAATCAGCACCTTGGAGCGCCTCTTCAAATCACTCCTCATCGAACGCAGCAAAAAGAGATTTCGTCTGACGCGGGAGGGCCAGGTCCTCTATGATTACAGCAAGCAGATCATTCAGACCTATGAATCCCTCCACAGCAAGTTGCAGGAAATCAAGGACATCATTTCCGGCACCATCCGGGTGGCCACCATTTACAGCATCGGCCTCCACGACCTGCCGCCCTACATCAAGAAATTCCTGAAGGATTATCCGACGGTGAACGTCCATGTCGAATACCGCCGGGCCAACCAGGTGTATGAGGACGTGCTGGGCAACGTGGTGGACATCGGCCTGGTCGCCTATCCGCAGCGCCACGTCAAGCTCGAAACCGTTGCGCTCCGCAAGGACACGATGGTGCTCATCTGCCATCCCCAGCATCCCTTCGCCAAACAGAAGGGCGTCAAGCTCAAGGCGCTCGCCGGCCAGAAATTCATCGGCTTCGAGCCGGACATTCCCACGCGCAAGGCCCTGGACAAGATCCTGCGGGAGCACGGGGTGCATGTGGAAAACGTGATGGAGTTCGACAACATCGAGACCGTCAAGCGCGCGGTGGAAATTGACGCGGGGGTCTCCATCGTGCCGCAGGGGACCGTCCTGCAGGAAATCCACAATCAGACCCTGGCCGCCGTGCCCTTGGACGACGGCAGTTACTTCCGTCCCCTCGGCGCCATTTACAAGAAGAAGAAGGTCCTCTCGCCGGCCATGAAACAGTTCCTGGCCATCCTGAAAGAGGGCTGACCGCGTCGGGAAGGATTGGCCCGCCGACGCGGATCACTTGAGCGCCGCCGGATTGAGCGGCTTCAGATCCCGGGGCACGAACAGGCCGTCCTTGCGGATCAGTTCGCCGTCGAGCCACACTTCGCCGCCGCCCCATTCGGGCCGCTGGATCAGCACCATGTCCCAATGCACCGCCGAGCGGTTCCCGTTGTCGCATTCTTCGTAAGCCTGGCCGGGCGTGAAGTGCAGCGAGCCGGCGATCTTCTCATCGAACAGGATGTCGCACATCGGATTCAAGATGAACGGATTTAAACCCAGCGAAAATTCGCCGACGAACCGCGCGCCGGCGTCCGTGTCCAGAATTTCGTTCAGTCGCCGGGAATTGTTCGCGGTGGCCGACCGGATTCTGCCGTCCTCGAACTCCAGCCGGACGTTTTCGAATTTCGCGCCCGAATAAATGGTCGGCGTGTTAAAGTGGATCACGCCGTTGACCGAATCCTTCACCGGGCATGAATACACCTCGCCGTCGGGAATGTTGTGGTCGCCCCGGCATTTCTTGGCGCCGATGCCCTTGATGCTGAAGGTCAGGTCGGTGTCTGGACCCTTGATGTGGACCCGGTCGGCGCGTTTCATGCGTCGCTCCAGCGGAACCATGGCGCGCGCCATCTTCGCGTAATCCATCGTGCAAACGTCGAAATACAAATTTTCAAAGGCCTCGGTGCTCATGCCCGCCGCCTGCGCCATGCTGGGCGTGGGCCAGCGCAGGACGCACCAGCGCGTCTTGTTGACGCGCCAGTCCTGCACGGGCCGCAGGACGCGCGAATACAGCGACAGGCGGTCGCCCGGGACGTCGGCGTTTTCGCTGGCGTTGGCGCTGCCGCGCACGGCGATGTAGGCCTGCACCTTCTTCATGCGGAACAATTCGATGTCGCGGAGCAGCGCGGCGTGGTTTTCATCGGTCGCCAGGACAATTTCGCGCGAAACGCGGGTGTGGCGCACTTCGATGAGCGGGGTGCCGCCGGCGCCCCGCACCACGCGCATGAGTTCCAGCGAAAATTCATCGGGCGCGTCAATCATGTCCAGCAGCACGCGGTCGCCCTTGCGGATTTTCGTGGAATAGCCCACCAGCAGCCTGGCCAGTTTCTGGTAACGCGGATCGGTCATGGACGGAGTTTCGAGTTCCAGGCTTCAAGTTTCAAGTTTCAAACGCGAAAGATTTGCCGCGCGAAGGAGCCGGGGACGGTGAAGAAGAAAAATTCGACCGCCAAGTTCGCACCTTCCGCGCGACCGTCGGGTTGATTTCAAACGCGCGGCGGTTCTTCGCCATGTTCGGCGAACCATTGGCGGAGAAAAACCAAGTCGCCCGCGTCTTTTTCGCGGTGCGTAACGGCTTTCATTCGCCAAAGCAGTTGCGGTGAAGCGAATGGCATGGGCACGCCATCCACTTCGCGCACGACGACATCCTTTGCCGCCTCGTCCTAATCAATGCCCCCCGCCGAGCGCATCAAGTCCACAACAATTTCATCGCCGACGCGAATGACGTTGTATTGCAGCAATTCGCCGGGTTGGAGTTCGCGCGCGGCTCTGTCCGGCAATGTGGAAAGCGCGGAAAAGATTTTCGCCTCGTTCTCCGAGTCGGCGGCGACAATCAAACCAACCTCCAAGGCGCGCCGATTGTAATTGGCCGCGCGGATGGCGAATCCGCCCACCGCGACGTATTTTGCGCCGCGCTGATTTAATGAAGTTTTTTGGACGCGGATTTCACGAATTGTCGCGAATTCGAAAAATGTTAGGTGGAAATTCGCGCAATTCGTGTCTCGCTGCTTCATCCACGGCGCTTCATCGTTTCATCGAAAAGGATTGCCTTGAACGCGCCGGGCTTTCCAGAATCCAATTCCCTGATGAAATTGTCTTGTTTCAACCGGCCGGGCCGGCTGTCGTTCTGCGCGGTGCTCACGGCCGCGATTCTGCAATCCCTGTCGGCAGGCGCTCAATCGGCGTCCACCTATGCCGCGCACCGCCCGCTGCCGCGGCGGGCCAATCTCATTTTAATCGTCGCCGACGGCCTGGGCTATGGCGACCTGAGATGTTACGGCCAGAAACATTTTCAAACGCCGGAACTGGACCGGCTCGCCGCCGGGGGAATCCGCTTCACCAGTTTTTACGCGGGCGATGCGGAGGTGTCACCGGCGTTCGCGGCGCTATTGCTGGGCCGGAACCCGGCGCATTTGCGGCAGAGCGCCGACCTCCATGCGCCGCTGGCGGCAAACGACGCGACGGTGGCGAAGGTGTTGAAGCAATCCGGCTATCACACCGGCTACATTGGCCAATGGGATTTGGGCGACGAGGGCACGAGTGGCGCGCCGTGGAAACAGGGCTTCGAGGAATTCGCCGGATACCTCGGGCCGCGGGACGTGGAAACCGCCTATGCCGATTTCATGTGGCGTTTCGCCCCGGGCAGCGTGCTGGATTCGACGAACGGGCGAAGACGAGATTTCATCGGCAAGGAAACGATTTATGCAAACACGGGCGGCCGAAAAACCGAGTACATCCCCGACCTGCTCACGAAGGCGGCGCTGAACTTCATCCGGAACAACCAGCCCGACCCCTTCAACAATCACCGCCCGTTTTTCCTGGTCCTGCAGTATCAGATCCCCGGCGCCGGCGACCCGGTGGTGCCTTCCGACGCGCCGTATTCGGAGGAGCCCTGGCCGCAGCCGGAAAGAAACAAGGCCGCCGCCATCACACGGCTCGACGGCTACATTGGGCAATTGCTCGAGCAGCTGGACAAACTGGGGCAGGCCAGCAACACGGTGGTTTTTTTCACCAGCGACACCGGTCCCGCCCGTGGTGGAGGCGTGGATCCGGCATTTTTGCAGAGCACCGGACGGTTCCGCGGCGGGCGCGGCGATCTGTATGAAGGCGGGCTGCGCGCGCCGCTCCTCGTCCGCTGGCCGGGAAGAATCCCCGCCGGACAAGTGAGCGACCTGCCCCATGCCGCCTGGGACTTTCTGCCGACGGCTGCCGACATCGCGCTGGTCAATCCGCCGGCGGACCTTGACGGCCATTCTTTTGTCCGGGCGTTGATGGGGCAAAAGGCCGCGTCCGGCCGTCAATTCTTCTACTGGCGGTTGGACCGCGGTTCCGCCGTCGAACAGGCCGCGCGGCAGGGGGGATGGAAAATCATCCGCACGCGTCCGAACGAAAAATGGGAACTCTACAACCTCGGCGCCGATCCCGGTGAAACCCAAAACGTCGCGGACAAAAACCCCGGCGTGCTGGCCAGGTTTGAGCGGCAACTGCCAAAGCCGCAGACGGCCCGCCCCTCCGGGTTGTGAGGGTGGTTGGCGGCCGGCCGCGCCCGGCGCCAAGGAAGCGGCGCTCAATGCGCCGGATGGCTGGGGAGCGGCGCGTTGAAGTTGCGCTCCTGCTTTTCGCGATGCACGGCGGCGCTCATCCACGCAACGGCCAGCGCCACAAAGAGCACGAATGCCGCCAGCACGAGCCACGGCCATGTGTAACGCCGCGGCGTTTCAATCGGATCGGTCATGGCCCCGGAACATCGCACAAATTGAAACCGGATGAAACTCCTTTCAGCTCGTCTTCCGGCGCGCGGCGCCAAGAGACGACGGCTTCTCCACCCGTCTTGGTTCCCCCGATAGGGTGTGAATACCAGCCCGCCCGCGCGGCGAGTTGGCCGCATTCCCCCGAAGGCGATGAACGGATTTGGCTTCTGCTCGCCGTTCCTCAAAATCGCAACCCGTTCTTCCGCGGGGTCGGCTGCTGAAACCGGAACCGCCGCTAGGAAAACAGCGGAAGTTGTGCGCCTGCAGGACGGCGGAACGCCGCCACCGAGAGTTTGGGGCCATCGTCGTCGAGGCCTGCTTTGCGGCGCGCCAGTTCCAACAGGGTCTGGATTCTCTCGAACCGGTTGGCCGGATTCTCCGACGCGCCGCGATGGCTGAAATCCAATGGTCTGCTGGCATGGGCACAATTTAGCACATCAGCCCGCTGGCGCGGGCCACCGGCGCAAACCGCGGGCGATTAAGGGCCTTCGAGGCAGACCGGGCGATGGCCAAAATCAGCCGCCAAAGCCGCGCCGCGGCGGTGCACGACTGAGGCGCAAACTGCGGGAGGGTTGATTTTCTGCTGTCCACGCCCTTGGATTTTCGGGCACACTGTGGCGCGGTTGTCCCGATTTATGAAAATGACCAAACCGAAAGACTCCGCCCCCGGCCGCTGGCTCTCCTACCGGCCCGAGATCAAGGTCCTGGACTGCACCATCCGCGACGGCGGCTTGATGAACAACCACCAGTTCGACGACCAGATCGTCAAGGTGGTCTATGACACCTGCGTGGCGGCCGGCGTGGACTACATGGAACTGGGCTACAGGGCGTCGCGCAAAGGCATCAAGGCCGGCGAACACGGCTGCTGGAAATACTGCCTCGAGGACGACCTGCGCCGCATCGTCGGCGACAACAAAACGAATTTGAAGCTCACCGTCATGGCCGACGCCGAGCGCTGCGATTACCGGGAGGACATCCTGCCCAAAAAGGATTCCGTCCTGGACGTGATCCGCGTGGCGACCTACATCAACCAGATTCCCACTGCGCTCGACATGGTCAAGGATGCGCACGACAAGGGCTATGAAACCACCGTCAACCTCATGGCCGTTTCCGTCGTGCCGGAGCGCGAGCTGGACGAGGGGTTGGAAATGCTCGCCGCGTCCGAGGCCCGGGCGATTTACGTTGTGGACAGCTTCGGCGCGCTTTACAGCGAGCGGGTGCAATATCTGGTGAAGAAATACCTGCTCCACTGCAAGGCCTCGGGCAAGGACGTGGGCGTGCATATGCACAACAACATGCAACTGGCCTTCGCCAATACCATCGAGGGCATCATCCTGGGCGCGAATTTTCTCGACGCCACGATGGCCGGCCTGGGGCGCGGCGCCGGCAATTGCCCGATGGAACTGCTGCTGGCCTTTCTGCACAACCCGAAATACAAATTGCGCCCGGTGCTCGACTGCGTCCAGAACCACATCGAGCCCCTGCGCGCGAAATTGTTGTGGGGCTACGACCTCCCTTATCTGCTGACCGGCATGTTAAACCAGCATCCGCGCACTGCCATCAAGTTCAAGGAAGCCGAATTAAAGGGTGAGAGGGGGGACATCCTGAGGTTCCACGACGCCGTCACGGACCAGGAATAAACGGGAGCTGCGCTCCGGCAAAACGTCGCGTCACCGGTTTTCCGGGTATCACCCGGCCGGCCGGCGAAAATTTCCGGATGTGGCAAGCGTTCCACTTTCCCCATCGCGCACATGCCAGCGAAAGGGTCCCGGCCAACGCACGGTCTTTCAACCCCCTGGCGTTCCGGAGGCATCTTCCCTGTCCAAGTGCGCCCGGATGGGTTGGATGGCGCCTTCGTCAAATCCGCCGGGTGACAACGTCGCGCGCGAGCCGCTCCACGTCGCGCCGGTCCAGCTCGCCGGGCATGAGCGTCAGCGCGTTGGCGGCGCCGGCGGCCGCGCCCCAGCGGCACGCCTCGCCCAAATCCTCCCCCCGCAACAACCGCGTCACCAGGGCGGCGGTGAAGGCGTCGCCCGAGCCGATCGGATTGGCGGCGCGAATCCGGGGCGGAAAAATTCGCCAGAAGCTTGCCCCGTCAAACGCCAGGGCCGGTTCCTTGCCGACAGTGACCACCACCCGTTGTGCGCCGCGTTCGACCAATTCGCCCATCGCGCGCCTTACGTCCTCCTCGTCCCGGAGGGGGCGGCCGAACGTGGCTGCCAGTTCGGCGTGGTTCGGTTTTACCAGGGACGGTCTGGCCTTCAGCGCCTCCCACAAGGCGGCGCCTTGCGCGTCCACCACGGAAATCGCCCCGGCCGCTTCGGCCAAGCCCGCGCAGTCGAAGTAAAAACGGGCCGGTCCGCCGGAGACGATCGTCCCCGAGAGCACCACGGCGCGGCACTCCACCACGCGCCGGCGGACCACCGCCATGAGCCGGTCGAAGTCCGCCGGCGCGACGGCGCGGCTTTCCTCGACCAGTTCGGTGTGCGTGCCGGCCGATTCGTCAATGACGGTGATGCACTGTCGCGTGGGCGTGGCCACGGTCACAAAATCAGATTCGACGCCCTTTTGCATCAGTGCCGCACGCACGAATTCTCCGCGGTCACCGCCCAGAAATCCGGCCGCCACGGGCTGTTCCCCCAGCGCCTTCAAGACCTTGGCCACATTGATGGATTTGCCGGCCGCGCCATCGAGGGTGGTGGTGGCGCGATTCACGGCGTCCAGATTCAAGGTGCGCAAGAGCATCACCCGTTGCGCGGCGGGCGTGGTGCCGAGGCAGAGAATTCCAGCCGGGTTCATTTATGAACGAATTGTCCGCGGACGAAATTACGACGGTCGGGCCCGCGGCGCAGCAAAACACTTTGAAGAAGAAAAGACCTGCTCCTTCATTCCCCCGGCGCCTGATAGGATTGACACCCCTGGCGGAATTGCATTTTGTGACACCATGACGGACGAAACCGACCCGCCTGGTTTTCCTTTGCTTGAACCATCGCGCCGCTACGCGCCACTGGCGGCGTGGGCGGCTGTTGTCCTCACGCCGCTGTTCATTCCGCTGAAGATCATCGGTTGCGGCTATCCGCCTGGGGATGACGCGCTGCGGGAAGCCGCCAAGGCATAATGAAATTTAATAAACTTTTATCTTGATTTTTGGGTCCGGTCTGACAACCTGCGCGTGTGCCGCCGTGGGGGAGGCCGGCGCCGAAATCTATGGCGCGGTTGTTTCAGGTCGCTTACATCAGCACCGCCTCCGACTTTTTCGACAAGCGGGCGTTGCGGGAAATACTCCGGGAAAGCAACGGGCGGAACGCCGAGGCGGGCGTCACGGGCATGTTGCTCTACAAGAACGGCCACTTCATGCAGGTGTTGGAAGGCGCGGAGGACGCCGTGAAGGCCACCTTCCAGCGCATTCAGCGCGACCCGCGCCACCATGGCATCATCGTCCTGCTCGAGGGGCCGGTGGAGCAGCGGCACTTTCAGACCTGGTCCATGGCCTTCCGCGACCTGGACCTGCCGGACCATCAGGACGTGCCCGGCTACAGCGAGTTCCTGAACACGCCGCTGACGGGGGTGGAATTCGCGGGCGATCCGTCCCGCTGCGAAAAGCTCCTGCTCCTCTTCAAGAAGAACGTCGTCTGAGGCCGCCTGTGGTTTCGCCGCGCGCCGGATTCTTGCCAAGGCACCGACCGGTGCTACGTTGGAAACAGCTTGAACAAGCGGAGCAAACGATGGACACACGCGCATTGGGAAAACAAGGCCTGACGGTCTCCGAAATCGGCCTGGGCTGCATGGGCATGTCGGAATTCTACGGCGGACGCGACGACGCCGAATCGCTGGCCACGATCCACCGCGCGCTGGACCTGGGCGTCACGTTCCTCGACACGGCCGACATGTATGGCCCGCATCGGAACGAGGAACTCCTCGGGCGCGCCCTCCAAGGCCGGCGCGACCGGGTGGCGCTGGCCACCAAATTCGGGATCGTCCGCGATCCCCAAAATCCCGGCGTCCGCGGCATCAACGGCAAGCCCGACTACGTCCGCGCCGCCTGCGACGGCAGCCTACGCCGGCTTAAGACGGACGTGATTGATCTGTATTACCAGCACCGGGTGGACCCGGACACCCCCATCGAGGAAACCGTCGGCGCCATGGCGCAACTGGTCCAGGCGGGCAAGGTGCGTTTCCTGGGATTGTCCGAAGCCGGGCCGGCGACGATACGCCGCGCCCACGCCGTTCATCCCATCACCGCCCTGCAAAGCGAGTATTCGCTCTGGACGCGCGATCCCGGGGAGGAAATTCTGCCCTTGTGCCACAAACTGGGGATTGGTTTAGTCGCCTACAGTCCGCTGGGGCGCGGCTTCCTGACCGGCCGGTTCGGAACCCTTGAGGACCTCCCCGACGACGATTACCGCCGCCATTCGCCGCGGTTTCAGGCCGGGAATTTCCAGCGCAATCTCGACCTGGTGCGGCGCATCGAACGGCTCGCGGCGCAAAAGGGATGCGCGCCGTCACAACTGGCGCTGGCCTGGGTGCTCGCCCAAGGCCGGGACCTCGTTCCCATTCCCGGCACCAAAAAGCGGCGCTACCTTGAGGAAAACGTCGGGGCGACGAAGATCGCGCTGACCGCCGAGGACCTGAAACAGATCGCCCAAGCCGCGCCTCCCGGCGCGGCCGCCGGTCCACGGTATCCGGAACGCGCGATGCAGCACGTCGGCCGGTGAAAGGCGCGAATGAAAAGTGGTGCGGGTGTCCTTGCCCGGACCTTGCCTCGAATCAATCCGCGCGGGTGGCGACGCCTTTTTGGCGTGCTTACTGGGGATTGAGGCGGAAATATGCTTGGGCGTTGGTGGCAGCGACGATAAAGGGGGTGACAGCGCTGGCCACGTTGCTGAAAGCGATCCCCAAGTCCGGTGTGGATTGCAGGACATAGGCAGAAGGCCAGGTGAGAGTGAGGCTCGCGCCGACCCGCTGAAATGCAAGGGCAGGAGGCAGATTGGCGCCGGGAAGAGTGAAGGAAAACACATTTCCGTCGAGGCCTCCGAGCGAACTCGTCGCATAGAGGATGTTGCTGTCCAAGAGAAAGCCCGCATCCGGCCGGTTTCCTCCGGTGTTAAAATAAGTGGGCGGTGCGACTATGGGCACAAAAGTGTAAAGGTTGGTGAAACCGGAGCCGTCGGGCCGGATGGAAAAGATGGTGCCATACCCTTCGGAGCCTCCCTGCTGGGCCATGCCGTATAACGTCCCGTTAGCCGGCGTCAGTGTGCAGAGCGGATAGGCTCCGTCCAAGTTGGTGAAGAAACCGTTTCCGTTGCCGTGGCCCGGTGCGAAACTGTGAAGATTGGTGAAGCCCGACCCATCGGGTTGCACGGCGAAGATGCTCCCTGTTCCGTTGGTTCCACCGTATTCGGTCGTGCCGTAAAGCGTGCCGCCCACCGAAATCAAGGCCGCCTGCGGGAAGGCTCCCGTCAGGTTGGTCTCCGAGTTCCCGGCGGTGTCAAAGCTGTAGAAAGCCGAGAAGTTCTTGCCGTCCAGCCCGATGGAAAAAAGGTTACCGCTTCCGTTTGCGCCGCCGGCGGAGCAGGTGCCGTAGAGCGTGGCGCCGGAAAGCAGGAGGTTGCCTTCGGGCACGCCCCCATCCTTCAGGCCGGAGAAGCCATAAAGGTTGGTGAAGCTGCTGCCGTTGGTATTGATGCGGTAGATCGAGCCGTAGCCGTAGCTGTCGCCGCCGTAGGCCGCCGTGCCGTAGAGGAAATTGCTGACGAGAATCAACCCGCCGTTCGGATCGGCGCCGTCAGCCCCGCGCGCAAAGCTGTGCAGATTGGTGAAGCCGCTGCCGTCCAGATTCACGCGGAAGAGGGTGCCGGCGCCGGAGAATCCTCCAAAATAAGTCGTGCCGTAGAGCGCTCCGTTCACCAGCGTCAGGTTCCCGTGCGGATTGGCGCCGTCGGTGTTGGTCCCTCCCGCGCCGGGGTGGAGCGCGCCAAACGTATGCAAAACGCCTGCCAAGCCGGAGCCGTCGGCGTGGACGGCGAACACCTGCCCACGCCGTTGCTGCCTCCTTCGTCGGTTGTGCCATAGAGGATGCCGTTGGCGATGACCAGGCTGCCTTGCGGCAAGGCGCCGTCGGGATTAGACGGGGTGTAAAGGGAAAAGCTATACAAGTTGCTGTAGGTCTGGGCTTCCACGGCGCAAGCTCCCATTCCAAAAACCAAGACAGAGAGAATCAATGGTCGGTACATGGTTTTCCTTTTCTGTTGAGTTGCGGTTACAAGTTTGATTCGCAGCTTTAATTTGAAGGAGCACGGTCTGCCTGTCTATGGAAAATTGACTTGATTTTTTCTCAGCGGCCCGTCCGACTTGAAAGCCGGCCGGTGTTGTAGCGCCGCGGAACCCAAAAAGTTTTCTTCGCCTCACCGCGGCGCTTGGCTATGATGCGGGCACATGCAAATCCCGAATGCCATTGACGTCTTATGAATGCCTACCCCCCTCCAGACATTCGAAACTTCGCCATCGTTGGCCACGCGTCGTCGGGCAAGACCATGCTCGCCGAGGCGATGCTCATGTGCGGCGGTGTCATCAACCGCATGGGCCGCATCGCCGACGGCTCGACGGTTTCCGATTACCACGTCAGCGAGAAGAACCGGCAGATATCCGTCTCCGCCTCGCTGTTGCACGCCGACTGGGCGGGCAAGAAGTTCAACATCATTGACACGCCGGGTTACCTGGATTTCATCAGTGAAGGGCTGGGGGCGCTGCGCGTGGGGGATTTTGCGCTGGTGGTGGTGCACGCCCAGCACGGCCTGGGCGTGGGCACCGATCGGGTGTGGCAATATGCGACCGGCTACGGCATTCCGAAAATGATCGTCGTCAATGCGCTGGACAAGGAGAACGTGGATTTCGACGGGGTGCTAAAGCAATTGCAGGAGCGCTTCGGCCGGCACGTTTTCCCGCTGAACGTGCCCCTGAATCCAGGCCCGGGCTTTAACCGCGTCCTGGATGTGCTGCGCAACGAAATCGTCACCTACGCAGCCGATTTCAGCGGCAAATATCAGGAGGCGCCGGCCGCCGGCGAGTGGGAGGCCAGGGTGAAGGAACTCCACCGCGAACTCATTGAGCACATCGCCGAATCCGACGACGACCTGATGAACCGGTTTTTCGAGCAGGGCGGCTTGTCGGAGGAGGATTTCCGCGCCGGCATCCACGCCGCGGTGCAGAAGGAGTTGTTCATTCCTCTCTTTTGCGCCTCCGCGGAAAACAACATCGGTGTGGCGCGGCTGATGGATTTCATCGCCAAATACGGCTCCTCGCCGGTGGACCGCAAAAGGGTGCCGGCGCTGGACGCCGCCGGCGCCGAGACCGAGGTGCGCCTGGACAGCCCGGAAACGGCGGTTTACATCTTCAAAACGATGTCCGAGGCGCATTTTGGCGAATTGTCGTTCTTCCGGGTGTATTCCGGCTCGGTGGCCACCGGCTCGGATTTGTTCAACAGCGACCGCAAGGTCAACGAGCGCATCGGCCAGATATACCTGCTCAACGGCCAGAACCGCGAGGCCGTCCACACCCTCGGCGCCGGCGACATCGGTGCGACGGTCAAACTCAAGGACACCCACACGGGCAACACCCTCTGCTCCGCCAAGCATCCGGTGACGCTGCCGAAGGTCGTTTATCCCAAGCCGAACATCCACGCCGCGCTGGTCGCCAAGGTCAAGGGCGAGGAGGACAAAATCGCCGCCGGTTTGGCTGCGTTGCATGAGGAAGACCCGACCTTCCTGTATGTCGTGGACTCGGAACTGCATCAGACCATCATTTCCGCGCAGGGCGAATTGCACCTGGAGGTCGTGGCCGACCGCCTGCGCCGCCGGCACAACGTCCACGTGGATCTGGCCGAGCCGCGCGTCCGCTACCGCGAAACCATCAAGGCCAGGGGCGACTCCAAATACCGCCACAAGAAGCAGACCGGCGGCGCGGGGCAGTTCGCCGAGGTCTGGATGCGCATCGAACCGCTGCCGCGCGACACCGGCGTCGAGTTCACCAACTCTCTGGTCGGCCAGAACGTGGACCGCGTCTTCGTGCCGTCGGTGGAAAAGGGCGTCCACCAGGCCTGTACCGAGGGCATCCTGGCCGGCTGCCGCGTAACGGACGTGAAGATTGATTTCTACGACGGCAAGATGCACCCGGTGGATTCGAAGGACATCGCGTTTCAAATCGCCGGCTACTTTGCCTTCAAGGAGGCGTTCCTGGCCGCCAAGCCGTGCCTGCTGGAGCCGATCGAGACGGTGGAGATCCGCGTTCCCGACGATTGCATGGGCCAGGTGATGGGCGACTTGTCGTCGCGCCGCGGCAAGATCCTGGGCATGGACAGTGACGGCGCGGTTCAAGTCATCAAGGCGCACGTGCCGACGAAAGAGCTTTACCATTATTCCAGCACGCTGCGCTCGCTGACGGGCGGACGCGGCGTCCACACCGAGGAATTCAGCCACTACGAGGAAATGCCGCGCGACGCGGCGGAAAAGGTGATTGAAGAGGCGAAGAAGCGGAAGGCCGCCGCGGAGGCGCATTGAAGCCGACAGGAAGACGCCGGGGGGTCCAAGCTGCCGATGACCCTTCTTGTCAGGGCGCGCGGTCCGCTGCGCGCCGCGAACGGGAAAGGAGACGATTTGCTCCAGACGGCGCGCACGGAGTGGCGCGCCCTACCTGCGCCTGACCGGGGTTTCATCACGCGCCGCTTGGCGCCCCTTGGCGCACCTTCGGCGATCATAGACCGCCGCTGCAAGCGGGTCAGCGTGTTGCCCGCTGTGGGCGCGCGACTTTGCGGATCGCGGCAATGAGTTGCTCCGCGGCGGCGCTCCTGGCCAGGTAACTGGCGGCGCCGGCGCCCAGGATGGTCGCGCCCAGGTCGGGGGCCATCGAAAGGCCGATCACCCGCACCGACGGCAATTCGCCGGTGACGACCCGCGTCGCTTCGATGCCGTTCAGGACCGGCATGTTGATGTCCATGACCACCACGTCCGGCTTGAGTTGGCGTGCCTGGGCGATGGCTTCCCGGCCGTCGTTGGCCTCGCCCGCCACCGCCAGGTCGGGCTGGCTGTTCAACAAGCTGCCCAAGGCCTCGCGCAGGATTTTGTGGTCGTCCACCAGCAAGACGCGGATTTTGTCGGCGGCGCGGACGGGCCGGGGGGATGGAAGGGGCACGGCTGCGGGCGATGCGTGCGCCGCGGTCTGCCGCGGCGGCGGAGCCGGCTCAGGCAGCGGGGCTTCGAGCGCAATCCGGGCGCCCCGGCCCGGCGCGGCGCGGCAACTCCCGGTTCGACTGCTCTTTGCGGAGCAACTCGGCGTGGACGCGGGCGCCCACCAGCAGTTGATGGAGTTGATCGTGCAGGACCTGGGCCTGGCGCTGGCGCTCGCGGTACTCGGTGCGGGTCAGCTCCAAGCCCAGGCGGCGCAATTGGGTGGTGCGGACCTGGAGTTCGTCGTTGGACTGCCGGAGCCGTTGCTCGGCCCGCACGCGCCCGGCCACTTCTTTCTGCAGCTCCTCGAGCATGGCCTGCAACGATTCGCGCGTGGCCCCCAACTCCTCGCGCAGCCGCCTCGTCTCGTTCTCCTGGGCCGTGGTCCGACCGCGGACGGTTTTGGCCGGGCGCGCCTTTTCCGGCGCGCGCGGGCGGCCGAGGCGACCGACCGGCTCGAAGAGGACGAGATAAAATCGCTCGGCCGAATGCGGCACCTGGAAGGGGATGACTTCGAGCTTGACTTCCAGAACATGGCCGTTCTGTTTGACGCTCACGACTTCCTGGCGGATGCGGACGTTTTGGCGGATTGCCCGCGTGGTGAGGGTGCGCAGGTCCAGCAGCAGCCCTTCCCGTGCCATCTTGAGGAGATTCAGGCTGGCTTCGCCCTGCGGGTGTTCGAGGTAGGGGCCGGTCCGGCCGCGGAACTGGAGCACGTCCAGGTGCCGGTTGACGACCACGCCCGCCGGGCTGTAATGCGTCAGCAGGATCCGGTCGGCCTGTTTCTGCACTTCGGCCAGCGCCAGCGTGAGCGGCCCGGGGACGGCCGCCGGCCGCCGCCGGCAGTTCGGGGATGGCATGGCCGAAGGCGACGGCGGGGCGCGTCTGGGAGGCCATTTTGCCGTAGAGCTTGGCTTTCTTGTCCACGAGCGCGAACAGGTCCTGAAACCCGCCCACGGTTTCGGAGGCGCCCAGCATCAGGTAGCCGGTGGGTTTGAGCGCATAATGGAACAGGGGCATGACCTTGCGTTGCAGCGGGGCGCCCAGGTAAATGAGCACGTTCCGGCAACTGATCAAATCCAGGCTCGAAAACGGCGGGTCCGCCACCAGGTTCTGGCGGGCAAAGACGCACCGCTCACGGACGGTTTTGTTGATGCGAATGCCGCCCCCGGCCTTCGTGAAAAACCGGCGCAGGCGGTCGGCAGAGACGTCGGTCTTGATGGTTTCGGGGTATAGCCCGGCCCGGGCCTTTTCCAGCGCCCTGTCGTTGATGTCGGTCCCGAAAATTTGCAGCGGATTGTGCGCCTTGCGTTCGGTGAGGAATTCCAGCGCGGCGATGGTCAGGGAATAGACCTCCTCGCCGGTCGAACAGCCCGGCACCCAGATGCGGACCGGGTCGTCGGACGATTTGGATTTGAAAAGGCGCGGGAAGATTTTCCACCGGAGCGTCTGGAACGTGACCGGATCCCGGAAAAAGCCCGTCACGTGGATGAGCATGTCGTCGTAAAGCTCCTTGATCTCGCGGGGATTGGAGCGCAGGCAGGCGGCGTAATCTGGGAGCGACTCCAGCTTGTGTAGACCATCCGCCGCTGGATGCGCCGCTGCAGCGTGGCCCGCTTGTAGAGCGAGAAATCCCCCCCGTGTGCTGCCGCAAAGCCAGCAGGATGTCCTCGAAGCCCTTGAGTTCGGCCGGTCGCTCCGGCTCGGTCTCCTCAATGGGCGCCACGAGGGGATGATCGGCAATCCGGCTCAGCTCCTGCGCGATCCGCTCGGGCGGCAGCACAAAATCCGCGCACTCGGCCGTGATGGCGCTGCCGGGCATGGCCGGATACTTCGCGGTCTTTTCCTCCTGCGCGAAGGTGATGCCGCCGGCGGCCTTGATGGCCCGCAACCCCTGCGTGCCGTCCGAGCCGTTGCCGGACAGGACCACGCCGATGGCGCGGTTGCCCTCCGCCTCGGCCAGTGATTGGAAGAAATGGTCCACAGCGGGCGAAGTGTCGCTGTCGCGGTGCGGCAGGAGTTTGAGGCGCCGGCCCGAGATGCCCATCAACTTGTTGGGCGGGATGACATAAAGCTGGTTGGGGGCCAGCCGGGCGTTGTGCCGGGCTTCGGAAACGGGCATGCCCGTGGACCGGGTGAGGATCGCGGTCAGCGCGCTCTCGTGCGTCGGATCCAAATGCTGCACCAGCACGAACGCCATGCCCGTGTCGGACGGCAGTTGTTTCAGGAGGGCGGTCATGGCCTCCAACCCGCCGGCGGAGGCGCCGATGCCGACCACGAGGAACGGCTGGTTGGCCTCGGCGGGCTTGCCGCCGGCCGGTTCTGTCCTGGCTTTGGCCGGGAGGCGGGTGACTACACGATGGACTTTGCGCAGCCCCGCCACGGGCGAGGTTTTCCGCGAAGTCCTTTTTGCGGCGGTCATTGAACTCCTCCTGCCTTTGCCTTTCATGCTGATGACGGCGGGTCAGGGGAGCGGGAACCAGCGGATTCAAACAATACCGTTGCAACGCGCGCTCGGAAGGACCAACACCAGCACCGCCGTCGCTGGAGCTTCCCGTTCGATCCTCCGTGGCATGGCAACCATTTAACCCGATCACCCCGGCGCAAGCTTGCCAATCCTAATTTTGGAGAAAAGCATCGCTCAGTGTCAAGCTTATTTTTGACACGCGCTCTGCTTTGGAGGCCCGCCTCGGCGCGAGGTTCAGACCCCCCATCCAGTTCCTGGGCAGCCTCGACAATTCTCGAATCGCGCCCGGGGACCCTGAACCGAAAAGTGTGGTCGGGGGCGCGACAGCCTCTTGGACCGCGGCAGTCTTCTGCCGCTTTTTGACCGTGGCCCGATGCGAAAGCGCCAGAGGACTGGCGCACTCCAAAACCTGGCGGCAGTTCGGACGGTTTACAGAGAGGCCCGGCGAGAATCCGATTTGACGCGGCTGCGGATCCGGGCGATGGCCCATTGCGCGTGTTCGGAGACCAGCGGTTCGGAGTCGTGCGCGGCCCGCTCCAAGGCGGGCAGGGCGGCGGCGTCACCGGTGTTGCCCAGGGCCACGCAGACGTTTCGCAGCAGCCCGCGGCGTTTCGTCCGCAAAATCGGCGTGCGGGCAAAAAGCGATTTGAATCCAGCCTCGTCCAGTTGCAGCAGTTCCATCAGGTGCGGTTCGGCCAGTTCCGGGCGCGCGTGGCTTTTCATGGCCCGGCCTTCGCGGGCGAAACGGTTCCACGGACAGACCGCCAGACAATCGTCGCAGCCGAAGATGCGGTTGCCGACGGCCGGCCGCAATTCCACCGGGATGGCGCCCTTGAGTTCAATCGTCAGGTAGGAAATGCAGCGGCGCGCGTCCAGTTGAAACGGGGCGGTGATGGCCTGGGTCGGGCAGGCGGCCAGGCAGCGCGAACAGTTGCCGCAATGGTTTTTTTCCGGCGCGTCCGGCTCCAGGCCGAGCGTCGTCAAAATTTCGCCCAGGAAAATCCAGTTCCCGAATTTGCGGCTGATCACATTGGTGTGCTTGCCGACGAAGCCCAGTCCGGCGCGCTGGGCCAGGTCGCGCTCCAGCAGCGGTCCGGTGTCCAGATACCACAGCGAGCGCGTGGCGTCGCCGCCGAGTTGATTGACGAAGGCCGTCAATTGCTCCAACCGCCCGCCGAGAACGCCGTGGTAGTCGTCAAACCGCGCGTACCGGGCGATGACCCCGGATCTTAGCCGGAACGATGCAGTTGAATCCCGGGTGGAACGGGCAACCTGCCCGCCCGTTCCGCCCGCTCCAGCCACACTGGATGGTGAGTGCGCCCACCCGCTCTTGCTCGGCGGCAACTTGCCGCCGAGCACGGCCAACTTGGCCGTGCCACCTGCCAAGTTGGCCGCGCCACCCATTTCAAATGAATCGTTCCGGTTTGGCTCTGCGAGTGGCGATGGGCAGTTTGAAATTCCGTAATTTGCCGCCAGGCAAATGACGCTTCTGGCTCCGGGCAAAACCTGTTGCGGATCCAGGCGCCTGGCGGCGGTGCGTTCCAGCCAGGCCATGTCGCCGTGCTTTTTTTCCGCCAGCCAGGTTTGAAGTGCGTCGGCGCTCGCGGGCGCGGCGGCGGCCGTGAAACGGCAGTCGTCAAAGCCCAGTTCCCGGGCGCGCCGGCGGACGGTCTCGTTCATTTCCGGTGCGACGCCCCGAGGCGGAACTGGAGGACGACCTGCTGCGCCACTTCGCGGATGGAGCGCATCTCGGTGTTCAGCAGCACGTCGGCCTGGCGGTAAAACGGCCCGCGGGCGGCGAGCAATTCGCGGATTTTCACCTGCGGCTCCGGGTCGTTCAGCAACGGCCGATGGGTCTGGTTGCGCACCCGTTCCCAGATTTTTTCCGGCGAGGCCCAGAGGCAGACGACCAGCGCGTGCGTCTTGAGGCTTGCGAGATTTGCCGGGTCCGCCGGCAGGCCGCCGCCGGTGGCGATGACCGTCCCGACGCGCCCGGCCAGTTCGGCGACGATGTTTCGTTCGAGCGCGCGGAAGGCCGGCTCGCCGTCGGCCTGGAAAATCTCCGCGATGGTCCGTCCGGCGCGAGACTGGATGAGTTCGTCGGTGTCGAGGTAATCGAAGCGCAACTGCTCGGCCACCAGGCGGCCCACCGAGGTCTTGCCCGCGCCCATGAAGCCGATGAGGGCGATGTTGACGATGCGCCGGCCGCTTTGCATGAAGGGGAATTTACCCGCTTGGTCCCGCGGCGCACGTCTCAATTTTTTCGTCGGGAATTGCGCTGCTCAAAAAACCGTTCCAGTCCGGCCAGGTGGTCGGTGTTGATCAGGTCCACGCCGGCCGCGCGCAGGGTGCGCCAAAAATCGGGGAAATCCGGCGCGCCCCAGAAGCGCACCAGACGGTGCTGTGCGTGCGCCTGGCGGACGATGGCCGTCAGACGGCGCCATTCCGCGGGGGGCATGGCGCCGTGGCCGTTCCAGTGAAAAACGCGCGTCCAATCGGCGCTGATCCAGGGCACCAGCAGCGGCGAGGGGTCGGTTTTCAAATCGCGCAGGCTGCCGTCGAGCGCCGCGTAGCGGATCGCTTCTCCCGCGAACATCGTCTCGCTGCGATCGCCGGTGATGATGACGCGGATGGCGCCGGTCCGTTTGACGCCATCCCGATAGGTCGTGAGAATGTCCGCGTAATGGGTCAGGACGGCTCGCAGCGGCGGATAGAGCGTGTGCCAGTCCTGTTTGAGGTCAATCAGCAGCGTGAATTCCGGCCCGTTCGGATAGACCCGACCGCCGTTTTTCTCGACGCGTTCGCGCAGCGGGTCCAGATAGAGCGCCTGCAAGGTCCGCTGCGGCCGGGTCTGGCGCAATTCATGCGCCACGAGCAATTGGCCGTGGACGAGGAAAATGTCCGCCTCGACGCTGCAAAAGCCGTGGTCCAGCGCGTCGAACAGCGGGCGGGGATGCTCGTAATCGTTGTGGGCGTGGCTGTGGATCAGCAGCCGCGGCGGCCCGGCGGCCAGCGACGGACCGGCAATAAAAAGCAATGCAAAAGCGAGACGGAGTCGCTGAAACGTTGTTGGCCGCCGGACCAATGCAATTGAAAATGGGGAGCGCGACCGTCTCGGTCGCAGTTTTCGGCCGCTGGCCGAAAATTGTCCCACACTGGAAATTACAGACTGTTCCATATTGCCTGCCCGTGCCCAAAGTGGTCGGCGGGGCGTGACCCGCCGCGTCCAATGCGGCACCCCATTCCAACGGCATCGTTTCGTTTTGGTTCAGACACGCCTTTACGCCGCTAACGCGGCAGGTGTTAGTGCCATGTTTCGGGATGCGGCTGATGATCATTGTTCCATCTTTGGCGAGCGGAGGCAACCGCCTTCATCCAGTTGGTTTGTTTGCTGAATTCGACGTGGCCGTCACAAAACACAACGTTCCCGCCACCGTCGTGGCGGTCCGTGATGTAATCGTCCGCGTAATCTAAAGCCCCGTCAATATCGCCATCTTGTGTGAACGGAAAGGCCGCCGTATATGAATAGCGTCCAAAGTTTGTCGGTGCGGGATAATCTCCGATTGCAATCATGTCGCATGGGGCCAGCACCTTGGCCTCCGGCAGCGCGTGGAACTCGGACTGGATTCCCCTGCGGCCACCCGGCCCTGGCAAGGGTATCGAAACAGCATACCAATCCCCAGCCAAGCCGAGGTTCCGTTCCTGCTCATTAACGCTGCCTCTGCCTGTACCTGAATCATTGTAGCCATAACTCGGATTGAAAAGCGCAAGGTTGGTCCATTGCGGATGAGAGGATATGGCCGGACAAAGATAAAGCGTCGTATTGCTTCCCGCGTATTGTAGAAGGGCCGAATCCCATTTGAAATCCCATTTTAGAGTAATGGCTGAAATGCCAAGTGCCCACGCGGGATATCCCCCGGTTTCATTCACATAAAGCTGCAATGCGATGCCAAGCTGGTTGAGGTTGTTAACGCAAACGATTCGTTGAGCTTGAGATTTGGCCTTGGACAAGGACGGCAGGAGCAAGGCTGCCAGGATGCCGATAATGGCAATCACCACCAGCAATTCAATGAGTGTAAAACTCGGCTCATTTCGCGCAGGAGTGCCGTGTTGATTCCAGGCTGTAACTTTGGCGGCAGTGGCTGGCTTTCGTCTGCAATGGCGAGTGTCACATTCCATAAATCAATCGAAATCTCAAAGCACGCTGAAGCGCCTCAACAGTTCGGTTAAGTCCCGTATTTCAGTGCAATATAATCATGCCACCTTGGAATCATGATCAGTGTTTCCCATAATGGAAGTGCAAACATTGAAAATGAAACCAGTGCAATCTTGGAATGTCGCGGGCCAACCAGCATCAGAGACAGAGCTGTGCAAACGAGAGCGGGCGGAAACAGATAAAACATGCTGGCTGGGTCGAAGGGGTAGCCGCACCAAAGGCTCCAGTCAATAATCAAGAACCAATAAGCGCACACCCAAAGCTCTAGAAAGGCGCACAAGCCGGTAATAATTCCCAACATACCGGCTACAACTTGCCTCGTTTTCGGTTGCTTAAAAATTCTGCCATCAAAAATCAAACCAACGAATGCCGCCCCAAATCCAAGCCAACAAGCTATGGAAACAAATTCGGTACAGGCGTCAAAAGCCTCCTCCGTCGGACCGGGCTGCGGATACGTCAGCGTATAATTTCGTTGCAGCCAAGCGGCAAAAGTGTCCTCGCTTTGACCGGCCCAGGGATGCGGAAATCCAGTGACCATCACGAAATAAAGCACGCCTCCGACCACCAGCGACAGGCCAAGCGTAATCAAAAGACCCGGCCGCCACCGTTTCACAGCAGTCCACTGCATAATGGTCAAGAATAACCCTACTATCTAAGAGACTGTTTTAAAATTCAAAAACGTCTTGGTTTTCGTTTGGCTCTAATTGGATTGGTTCGCAAAAAGGCGCGAGAAAATGAAATAAGTTGTTGACCTTTGCGTTGGCTTGGCTTGGCCATTTTTAGGCGTAGCCTCCGTTGAGGC
>JAGWMQ010000154.1 GCA_028873125.1 Verrucomicrobiota bacterium
CGACGATCTGCTTTGCTGAATTAAAAGCCATGCAATGCTCTGATTTGAACAGCCGAACCGGTGAAAAGTTGCGTTCAATTTCCTCAAACCATGGCCCGCCGCTCCCCGGAGGGCAAGGCGCTTCCGGGTCTTCCGCGTCCACGCCCTTCCACATACTTGTTCACATGGTTGAACCGATTGAACGCGGGCCGTGTCAGAAACAAAGACGAAAGGCAAGCGCATGAGTGCCATTGCAGCGAGGGATGGAGAGGACCGCGCTCCCGAGGCGGCGTTGAAGGCGGTGATTTTTTACGACGACCTGGTCCTGGCCGGCCGCGCCACCGCGCTGTTGGAGAGGGCGGCGGCGCGCGCCGACGAAAGTCTCAGGTGGGATGCGAAACTCTGGCGGCTCGACGTGCTTCAACGGCCCGAACTGGCCGCCGTCACCGCCGCCATCGCCGCCGACGCGGACTTGATCATGCTGGCCGCGAACCAGGCGGATCCGGCGCCAAAGGAGTTGCTGGACTGGCTGGAACGCTGGGCGCAGAACCGCACGGTCGCCGACGCCGCCCTGCTGACGTTGTGCCCTGACGAAAGCGACGCCCCGACGTCGTTGTGGAGGGCGCTCAAGGGATTCGCCGCGCGTCGCAAATTGAGTTTTCTGGACCACGGTGGCGCGGGGGTGGAGCCGTTGCGCCCGCTCCGGCCTATGCGGCAACGGGAACCAGCGGTCCCAACGGCCTTGGAACCCATCGGAAATCCGGCGCCCGTGCCGCAACACTGGGGCATCAACGAATGAGGAGCCAAGCCGGCTGGTTGAGCGCCAGGCGGCGGAACCGGCGGCTCGAGACCGGCCGCGAACTTCCGGCGGTCCGGCGTCGGGTTTCGTAAAGTTGACCATTAGCAGCCGGAATACTTGCTGGTTGTGAGTTGCACCGTCTCCGCCCCGGCCTACACTTTTGTAGGTGTGGACGATGTTTTCGTGGAAGCGGCGCCTCCGGCGCGGCGGAGATGAAGTGTTGGAGCAATCAAGACGCCCGGCAACGGGCGCGGATGGAAAGGAAACAAACATGGCAAAGAGAACAAACCCAAGATTCGGCGGCAACGGCCGCAAACAGGCCTTCGCCTTCAGCGCCCCCGGCGCCATGAGCGTGCAACTGGTCGGCGACTTCACCCAATGGCAAAAGCAGCCCATCAATCTGCTCAAGGGCGCCGACGGCATCTGGCGGACGACGGTGGAGTTGGCGCCGGGCATGCATCACTACCGCTTCCTCGTGGATGGCCAGTGGCGGGACGACCCCGAATGCGCGTTGCGCACGCCCAATCCCTTCGGGAGCCAAGACATGTTGCGGCGGGTAGCCTGACATCCGTGAGCGGGCTGAGGAAGGAGGGACGTCGCCAAGCCGGATTTTCTGCGCTTGGCGGAGGTGTTGGAGTGTAGGGCTCCCACGCGCACAAGAACGGGATTTTCCCTCGCTTGCCATTGAGCCATTGCGCATTACCCTGTTGACGTGAACGAACTTCTGATCGGCCTGTTCGGCGCCCTTGTCGCCACCAATCCGCCGCTGGCCGTGAGCAATTTGATCGAGCGCAACACCGGCGTTTCGCTCCAGATTGTCACTTCCAACGCCCCGGCGGAAAGGGAATTGGACTTGTTGATGGCCGAGGACGACGCGGCGCGCGCCGAAGTGGACAAGTGGATTCGCGCCAACAACACCTTTGCCGCCGGCGGCGCCGGAGAATCGGATCGCGAATTGAACGCGCGCATCCGGGCGCGCCTCGGTCAGGTTCGCGAAAAATACAAGGATTTCCTGCAGCGTTATCCTGATTTCGCCCGCGGCCACCTGGCTTACGGAACGTTTCTGAACGACATCGGCCAGGAGGAGGCCGCCGGAACGGAATACCAGAAGGCGCTCCAGCTTGACCCGAAGAATCCGGCCGGGTGGAACGACCTCGGCAATTATTGCGGCGAGTTCGGCCCCATCACCAACGCCTTTGCGGATTACGAAAAGGCCATCGCCCTGGATCCGGCCGAGCCGGTGTATTATCAAAACCTGGCCGTGACCGTTTATCTCTTTCGCACGGATGCAGAGGCTTATTACCACCTCCACGAGCCGCGGGTCTTTGACAAGGCGCTGGCGCTTTACCGAAAGGCGCTGCAACTGGACCCGAGCAATTTCCCGCTGGCGACCGACTACGCCGAAAGCTACTACGGCATCCGCCCGCTCCGCACCAACGACGCGCTGGTGGCCTGGACCAACGCCCTCAAGGTCGCCCGCGACGAGTTCGAGCGGGAGGGCGTTTACATCCATCTGGCGCGCGTCAAAATCGCCGCCGGATATTTCGACGAAGCGCGCGCGCAACTGGCCGCCGTGACCAACCCCATGTATGGCGACCTCAAGAAGCGCCTCGAACGCAACCTGGTCGAACGCAAAAACGCCGCCACCCATCCCGCCGCCGGTCCGGCGTCGGAGGCAGCGCCGGAGCATTCCACAAACGCCGCCCCGGCATTGACCAATACGCCGGTTCCCGCGCCCCTGTCCGCAACGTCCACGAATTCCTTCCCGGCGCCGGTCAAGACCGTTGTCCCGACCGCGGAGCCCGTCACAAACCGGATCCCTGCGCTGACCAACCCACCGCCCTTTTCGCCAATAATGGCCGGCGTTCTGACCAATGTCCCGCCCATTCCACCCAAGGCGCCCAACCTGGTGGCGCAGGCGAGCGCCAAGCCGCCGGCGCCGGAAGCGACAGCGACGAATCCACCCTAAATTCGGCTTTGTGTCCGCGCGCCTTTGTGGTGAAATGGCCGCCGCATGAGTTTTTACGACCAGTTGAAATTTGACGCCAACGGCCTGATCCCCGCCATCATCCAGGAACAAAAAACCGGACGGGTCCTGATGATGGCCTGGATGAACCGCGCCTCGCTCGAAAAGACCCTCGATTCGGGCCGGACCCATTTCTGGAGCCGCTCGCGCCAAAAATTCTGGATGAAGGGCGAGAGCAGCGGCCACGTGCAGGTCGTCAAGGATGTCGCCTTCGACTGTGACGGCGACACGCTCTTGATCCAGGTTGAACAGGCCGGCGCAGCCTGCCACGAAGGCTACCAGTCGTGCTTCTTTCGCTCCGTTGAAAGGGACGGGAACTCGTGCCGGGTGACGGAGGCGCGGCTCGAATCGCCCGAACAAATTTACGGCAAGAAATGAACCCGGAAGCTAAAGCGGAAAGCGGAAGGCGCGAAGGTGGAAACCTTCGGAACCGCCGGTCTCTTTTCGTTTCCGCTTGTCCGATTCCCGCGTTGTCTCTGATTTATGGGTGACCCGGTTCCATTTGGCAGCCGCGCGTATCTGTTGCTGCTCGCGTTGCTGATTTTCTCGCGGGGCATGGACTTCCTGAGCACCTGGATCGCGACGCCCAACCTGTCCCTGGAGGGCAATCCCCTGGCCAAAAAACTCGGCTGGGGCTGGGGCCTGCTGTTGAACGCGGTGATGGTCGTGGTCCTGGCGCTCTGGCCCTTGTCGGCCATCGTCGTGGCCACCGCCAGCGTGCTGGTCGCCGCGCGCAATTTCCAGTCCGCCTGGCTCATGCGCTCGCTGGGCGAGGAGATCTACCGGCACTGGCACGTCGAGCGCGTGCGGGAAACGCGCGTGACGCTCTACCTGTTCTGTCTGGCGGGCAACACGCTGCTGACCGCCGGGGTCGGCGCCGCGCTCATTTATTTCAGCCATCTCGAGCTGGTGCCTTTTGCCATCGGCATGGGCATGATCGCCTACGCCCTGGCCGTGGCCTTTTACACCCTGCTGGCCATCTGGCGCATCCACCGCGCCGCCAAACGCGAGGCGCAACGTCCCAACTCCGCGCGAAACGCCTCCGGCAACGGCCGCGCCTTCATCGTCGAAACGTGCTCGCGTCCGCCTGACGCCGTCCTCTAATCTTCCGGCCGCATGTATTCGCCAACCCTGGATGACTTCTTGAAACTGGCCGCACAAGGCAACGTGATCCCCGTCACGCGCCGCCTGCTGGCCGACATTGAAACGCCGCTCTCGGCCTACCGGAAAATCCGCGGCCAGGGCGAATCTTTTCTCTTCGAGTCCGTCGAGGGGGGCGAGCACCTGGGCCGTTACTCCTTCGTCGGCTGCAATCCGCGCGCCGTCATCAAGCAAACGGCCAATCGCGTCGAGTTTTTGGAAAGCGGAAAGGCGGTCGGGAGTTTTGAGGTCGTGCAAAAACCCACCACCCCTTCCGGCGGGGAAAGGGCGGCGAAGCCGGACGACGGAAAAACGGTTCACGACTGCCTCGAAGTCGTCGAGCGCGTGATGAAGAAATATCGCGCCGTCGCCCTGCCCGGCCTGCCGCGCTTCACCGGCGGCGCGGTCGGCTTCATCGGCTACGAATTCATTCACGACATCGAGCCGATCGTGCCGCGCCCGCCGCGGGACGAACTGGGCACGCCGGTCCTTTATTTCCTCGTCGCCGATCAACTGCTCATTTTCGACCGGGTGGCGCAAACCCTCACCATCCTGGTCAACGCGATTCTGGAGGACGCCACCAGCCCCGCCGAGGCCTACGAAAACGCCACCAGCGAAATCGAGCGGCTCGTCTCCCTGCTGGAGCAGCCCTGCGAACATCATCCGATGACGGTGACGGACGAGGCGCCGTCCGTCCCGTTTGAATCCAACGTGTCGGAGGAGACATTTTCTGCCAACGTGCTCAAGGCGAAGGAATACATCACCGCCGGCGACATCATCCAGGTGGTCGGCTCGCAGCGGTTTTCCGCGCCGGTGCAGGCCTCGCCGCTGGAAGTTTACCGCGCCGTGCGCTCCATCAATCCGTCGCCCTACATGTTCTTGCTGGAACTGGACGGTTTCTCGCTCGTGGGCGCCTCGCCGGAAATCCACGTCCGCTGCGAAGACCGCAAGGTGGAAATCCGCCCCATCGCCGGCACGCGCCGGCGCGGAAAAAACGCCGGAGAGGATCGCGCGCTGGAAAAGGAACTGCTCGCCGACCCGAAGGAACGGGCCGAACACGTCATGCTGGTGGACCTGGCGCGCAACGACATCGGGCGCGTCTGCGATTTCGGCAGCGTGCAGGTCAAGGAATTGATGGTCGTCGAGCGCTACAGCCATGTCATGCACATCGTGACGCAGGTGGAGGGAAAATTGTCCGCCGGCAAGACGCCCTACGACCTGATGCGGGCGACGTTTCCGGCGGGCACGGTCAGCGGCGCGCCAAAGATCCGCGCCATGCAGATCATCGCTGAATTCGAACAGACCGCGCGCGGGCCTTACGCCGGCTGCGTCGGCTATTTTTCCTTCAATGGAAACCTGGACACCTGCATCACGCTCCGCACCGCGCTCATCAAGGACGGCCGGATTTACGTGCAGGCCGGCGGCGGCTGGGTCAACGACTCCACGCCGGAGGGTGAATTTCAGGAAACCGTCAACAAATCCATGGCCCTGCGCAAGGCCGTGGCGATGGCGGAAGGCTTTGCGAAAGGCTGATTTGGAGTGCGGCGACATTTGCCGCTTTCTTTGACGCGACATGTCGCAGAAAATAAAGGGGTCAGTTCCTACTATTGGCACATTACTGTTTCGATTTTGATTCTCTGCGCTGTTCATACAGCCGTCCGTTCAAGTATTTCCAACTGCCCATCGCCAATCGTTCCGCTATCCATTTCAGCGTCATGGTGGTTTCTTTTCGCAACCGCAACGCCAAACGCACCTTCCGCGGATCGCCCTTGCGCCGTTGCCTCAAATCTTCTTCACTCCAGCCGGCCTTGTCCAGTTCCGTTCGCACGATTCGCTCCGCCTCCTCCTCCGCGCTTTCCTGCCGCTCTCCGCCATAATGATTTTTCCCCACCTTCCCGCGCATCTGCGCCAGCAATTCCTTCCGAAACGCCTCGTCCCCCAGATACCAGCCGCGCCGGATCGCCTTCCAATCACCCCCGGTTTCCTGCGCCCGCCGTTCCTCCATCCGCAATTCAAATTGCCGACGCCCCGCAGCCGTGTCCCGGGGAATTCCCGTTTCCCCCAACAGCCGATCCACGCGCAGCCAGCCCGGACGACGCGACGATGCTTTGCAGTATTCGGGATAACTGCTCCAAGCAAACGCCTTCAACGGTTCTCCGGCATTGAGCATTTTGGCGCGGACGGGATTCAGATGCACATAGTCGCATACCGTCTTCAAATAACCCGTCCCGCTGCCATCCACAATCAACGACTTGTATCGCCCGCTGAACAAATGGCCAAACAGTTTGTGCCGCCGATTGAACCGCGAGGTGTAGGTTCCCAAAAACCATTTCATGCCAGACACCAGATTGGCCCGCGGCGTTTCCATCACCAGATGAAAATGATTGGGCATCAGAGAATAGGCATGAACCTGCCAGCCGGTCTTGAGGCAGGCCTCGCCCAATGTTTCAAGAAACCGTCGCCGGTCCTGATCATCCTTGAAAATCGGCTCGCGCCGATCCCCCCGGTTCATCACGTGATAGATCGCTCCGGCATATTCCACTCTTAACTTTCGCGCCATGAGCCAATGCTAACCAAAATCCTGGAATGTGTCAATAGTAGGAACTGACCCCTGCTTTTTGCTTGCGGCACGGGCTGCCACGTGGAAAATCAACGCCGATGAGCCGCGCTTCCCTGAATAAATTGGCCGTCTTGTTCGCGACGGCGCTCGCGGCCGGTTCGGTCTCCGGCGCTCGGGACGCGGCCCGGCCGGACGATTGTTTCGGCATCCAGGTCGTGGACGCCGGCACCGGACGGGGCGTGCCCTTGGTGGAACTGGAGACCACCGACCACGTCCGTCACTACACCGACAACAACGGCTGGATCGCTTTCTACGATCCGGGTCTGATGAACCAGCGCGTGTTCTTCACCGTCCAAAGCGCCGGCTACGCGTTTCCGAAAGACGGCTTCGGCTATCGCGGCACGGCGTTGGACGCGAAGCCCGGAAGTCGCGCGACGCTCAAGCTCCGGCGGCTGAACGTCGCCGAACGCCTCTACCGGATCACCGGCGCGGGCTGTTACCGGGACACGATGTTGCTGGGCCAGCGCGCGCCGGTGCGCCATCCCCTGCTCAACTCGCAGGTCGTCGGCCAAGATTCGGC
>JAGWMQ010000155.1 GCA_028873125.1 Verrucomicrobiota bacterium
TTCAAATTGTTGCGAATCATCTCCTGCGATTGCTGCGACTTGGCGACGAGCAGGGAGCCTTGCCAAAGGCTGGTGAGACCCCAGGCGACCTGTTCAGGGTCGAATTCCACGGCCGGCTTCAATTGTTCCTTGGCGGATTGCAGGCGCGACCGGAACATCTCGGACAGGCCTTTAAGTTCCCGTCCGCAGGCGGCGCGAAAGGCGGGATTTTCGCCCGACATCTCCTGGGTCATCATGCCGACCATGCAAACGCACGGATCAAATTTCCGTGTGACCTCTTCCATGATCTCGAAGATGCGATGGAGTTCCTCCAGCGGATCGCCCGGCTCCTTGAACGCTTCGGCATACATGGAAAGCCCCATCTCAGCCCACGACCTCACCGCCGCCAGCGCGATGTCTTCCTTGTCTTTGAAATGGTGGAAGAATGCGCCCTTGGTTACTCCCGCCTCGGCGCAAATTTCGTCCACGGTGGTGGCGTTGAATCCGCGCTTCAACATCAAGGTCAAAGTGGCCTCGATCAGCTTGCGCCGCGTGGCTTCCGGTTGTTTTCTTGGCTCTTTTTTTCGCATACGAACTGGTTGGTATGTTACATGAACCTGCAAATCTGTCAACGGTTTTTTTGGGAATTTTTTTCAAGGCGAGGAAAAGATTAAATGGGATTGCCTTTCGTAGAACCCCCCGCAAGTTCGCAAAATTGGCGGATAATAATTCCCCGCGACAGCCGTAGCACCTTCAAAACGCCGCTTTCAATCCATTGCGTTATCCGTCGAATGCTTTACGGCCGACGCGCGTCAGCCGAAGCAAGGTCTGGGGCACTTTGCCGCGATACGTTTTTTGAATTTCGACGTAACCGGCTTCCTCCAACCGCGCCAAATGGCTGGAAATATTGCCCTTGTTCATCTCCGTTTCGTGCAGCAGGTAAAGAAAGTCACATTCCTTGACTGCAGAAAGCAGAGCCACAATCATCAACCTGCCGGGTTTGTGAATAACCCGGTCCAATTCGGAAATCGCCTGTAGCTGTTCGTTCATTCTGCTTCCGGGGTGGCTGGTTTCGTATGACGAACGTATGAATAAAGACTGCCGGCGCCGGAGCCAAGCCAGAGGAGGGCAACAAGCAACACCGGCGGCCGCGCCCAGTGGCCAAAGTCTCCGGGAACCAGGACAGCAAACGTGACGACCCCCAGGACCATAAAAAGCAACAGGAGCCATTTCCACCAGCCTCCTCCGCCCTTCCGGGATATCCAAATCGCGTAGGCCGTCACGCTGATAACGATCAGCAGGATAACGCGTGGATTCCACTCCTTCGGACTCAAATTCCAATGCAAATAAATGTGATGGCTCCTGATCAGGAAAGCCAAACCGACCGCGACCATCAGCGCGATGAGGCGGGCTGTGATTGTTGTGATCCACCATGACCTTCCGTGACGGGGATATCCCGGCATTGAAATGCCGGGCTATTGTCATCGCGTCGCTCAGCGACAGCCAAAACGCCATTTGCCCCAATCGGCTCTCATCGCAGTTTGCGGCGCTCTGCCGAGACGCCGCTACGTAAAATTGCTGTTAATTCGTGCAATTCGCGGATGAATCACTTCTTCCCGTAAAATTCAGCAATCGCGTCACAGACTTTGTCCGCCGCGTCCAAAGTCATTTCACCGTGAATCGGCAACGATAGGATTTCCTTCACCGCCTGCTCGGTTTTTGGCAGGCGCGAGATGTTTTTGAATTTGCTTGTGACGCCGGGCTGCTGGTGGTTCGGCACCGGATAATGGATGCCGGTCCCGATGTTCCGTCCGCCCAGGAATTTTTGCAGTTCGTCGCGCCTTTCCGCGCGGATGACATACATGTGATAGACCGCGCGCGCCCACGGTTTTTCCACCGGCGTCCGGACGATGCCCTGGAGCCATTCGTTGTAGCGCGCCGCGATTTTGCGGCGCTGGTCGTTGAAGCCGTCCAGGTGTTTCAACATCACGCGGCCGATCGCGCCCTGGATTTCGTTGAAGCGGACGTTGAACCCGGCGAATTCGTGGTGGTATTTGTCCTTGCGCCCGTGGTTGCGGAGCATCCGGACCTTTTCGGCAAGGGCGTCGTCGTTCGTCACGAGGCAGCCGCCGTCGCCGAGCACGGTGAGGTTTTTCGACGGGAAAAACGAGAACGCGCCGAACTGGCCCATCGAGCCGACGGTCTTGCCGTTGTATTTCGCGCCCTGGGCCTGCGCGCAATCTTCGAGCACCCACAGTTTGCGCTTGGCGGCGATGGCAAACACGCGGTCCAGGTTCACCGGATGACCGTAGAGATGCACCGGAATGATGCCCACGGTGCGCGGCGTGACGAGCGATTCAAGCTGCTCCGCGTCCATGCAAAACGTCTCGTCAATGTCGCAAAACACCGGCGTGGCGCCGCAATGAATCAGCGGCTCCATCGTCGGAAAGGCCGTGTGCGATGGCACGATGACTTCGTCACCGGGCTTCAATCCCTGCGCGAGGTGCAGCAGATAGACAATCATCGTCCACGACGTGCCGAGGATGGCGTGTTTGACGCCGGTGTGCGCGGCCAGTTCGGCCTCGAAGGCCTTGCATTCGGCGGCGAGGATGTATTGGCCGGAGCGGAGCGCGCGCAGGGCGGCCTCCTCGACCTCCGGGTTCACGAAACATTTGGACAACGGGATTTTGCTCATAAATTTTCTGGCCGCAATAGAACGCAAAGAAAATTCAATTATTATGGGCCTTTCGTGTTCTTTGTGTTCTTTCGCGGCAATTCATTGTAATTTTTCAATCCAACGGCCTTGCCGGCTTTCACCGATTCAGCGCGCCGTTCGCATGCCGGCGGCGGACGAAACGATTTCACGCCGCCAGATGGCGGATGGCTTCCAACCGGTCCCAGACCAGTTTGTCCAGTTCCGCGCGCGCCGCCTCGTGCCGGACGCGGGCGATGATCTCGCCGGCGAAGGCGTGGATGAGCATGCGCCGCGCGCCGTCAAGGCCCAGGCCGCGGGAACGCAGGTAAAAGATCGCCTCGTCGTTCAACTGCCCGACCGTCGCGCCGTGCGTGCATTTCACGTCGTCGGCGTAAATTTCCAGTTGCGGCTTGGTGTCCACCGTCGCGTCTTCGGAGAGCAGCAGGTTCTTGTTGGTCTGCTTGGCGTCGGTTTTCTGGGCGGCCGGATGCACGTAGATGCGCCCGTGGAAGACGCCCTTGGATTTGTCGTCGAGGATGCCGTTGAAATACTCGTGGCTGGCGCAATGCGGCCGGGCGTGTTCGACGATCATGTGATGGTCGGCCAGTTGCTCGTCGCGCGTGAGGTAAAGTCCGTTCAGGATGCACTCCAAGCCCTCGCCCGCCAGCCGGGCGCGGATGTTGTTGCGCGAGAGTCTGGCGCCGAGCGCGAAGGAATGGACATGCACGTGGCTGGCGCGGCCGAAGTCGCCGGCGATGGTCGCCACGTGAAAGGCCTCCGCCGCCTCGTCCTGCAATTTGATGTGCTCCACCGCGGCGCGGTCGGCGGCGGCCAGTTCCGTCACCGCGTTGGTGAAATACGCGGCGCGGCCGGCGCTCAGATAGCTTTCGATGACCGTGGCCCGGCTGTTGGCCCCGGCGATGATGAGGTTGCGCGGCTGGATGGTCTCGCCCGCGTGTTTTGCGGAGGAAATGTAAATGACGTGGATCGGCTCGGCGACCGTCACGCCCGGCGGAATGAAAATGAACGCGCCGTCGGAAAAGAACGCCTGGTTGAGCGCGGCGAAGGCGTTGCCGGCGGTCTGCGCGTATTGGCCAAGGCGCCCTTCGGCGAGCGCGGGTTGCCCGGCCAGCGTGGCGGCGAGGCTTTCAATGTGCGTGCCCGCCGGAAGCGCGCGGACCGCCGACAGTTTCGCGGAAAAAAATCCGTTCACGAACACCAGCCGGTGGCCGGGCAGCCGGGCGAAGGCTGCCTGGTCCAAAACCCGGGTCTCGGCGCCGTTGACGGCGGCTTCCGCAGCCGGCTGAAAGGGCAGGCTGGCAATCGGCGCGACGTTGGTGAAGCGCCAGTCCTCGTCGCGCAGCGTCGGAAATCCCTGGTCGGCGAAGCTGGCCAGGCCCGCCTTGCGCAGCGGCGCCAGCCACGCGGGACCGCCCGAGGCGGCTTCCAACCGGCTGAACTGTTTCAAATACGGTTCGAGGCCGTGTTCCGGTTTCTGCGGTGTCATAAGATCTGCGGTTGCGTCTTTTCCGGGTCCACGCCGAGGTCTTGAATGGCCCGGCCAACCGTGTCGCGCGCGATGAGATTCCTTTCCGCCAGAGCGTAGAGCGCGGCGATGACGGTGGACTCGGCGTCCACTTCAAAAAAGCGCCGCAGCCGCGCGCGGGTGTCGCTGCGGCCAAAACCGTCGGTGCCCAGCGTCATCAGGCCGCCCGGGACCCACGGCGCAATCTGGTCGGGCACGGTGCGGACATTGTCCGAGACGGCGACGAATACGCCTGGTTCCTTGGCCAGCACATTTTCCACGTAGGACTTTTTTGGCGGCTCCGCCGGATGCAGCATGTTCCAGCGCCGGCAGCGGATGGCGTCGGTGCGGAGCAGCTTGTAGCTGGTCGCGCTCCAGACATCGGCGGACACGCCGTAGCGTTCGGCCAGGATTTCCTGCGCCTTGAGCGCCGATTGCACGAGGGTGCCGCTGCCGAGGAGGTGCGCCTTGATCTTCCCGCCTTCCGGGCCGGGCTTGAATTTATACAGCCCCTTCAGGATGCCGTCCTCGTCGCCGGCGGGCATCGGCGGCATCGGGTAATTTTCGTTGTAGAGCGAGAGGTAATAAAAAATTTCCTCGCCCTCGGCGAACATCCGGCGCAGGCCGTCGGCAATGATGACGGCCAGTTCGTAGGCGAACGCCGGGTCGTAAGCCAGCAGCGTGGGGATCGTGCTGGCGTGGAGCAGACTGTGGCCATCCTGGTGCTGGAGCCCCTCGCCGTTGAGCGTCGTGCGGCCGGCAGTCGCGCCCAGCAGAAAGCCCTTAGCCCGGACGTCGCCGGCCAGCCAGAACAGATCGCCGCAACGCTGCGGGCCGAACATCGAGTAGTAAATGTAAAACGGAATCATCGGCAGGCCGTGGGTGGCGTAGCTGGTGCCCGCCGCGATGAAGGACGACATCGAACCGGCCTCGGTGATGCCCTCTTCGAGGATCTGCCCGTCCCGGGCCTCGTGATAGTAAAGCAGCGACGCCCGGTCCACCGGCTCGTAAAGCTGGCCTTTGGACGAATAAATGCCGATGTCTTTGAACAGCGCGTCCAGGCCGAAGGTGCGCGCCTCGTCCGGAATGATGGCCACGATGTGGCGGCTGATGGATTTGTTCCGCAGCAGCACGCTGAGCAAACGCACAAAGGCCATGGTCGTGGAAGCCTCCGTGGCCGAGCCTTTGAAGAATTCGGCGAAGCCCTCCCGCGGCGGCGTCTCCAGCGGCGGCGCAGTAACGTGGCGCGCGGGCAGAAATCCCCCGAGCGTTTTGCGCCGTTCGAGGAGGTACCGGATCTCGGGACTGTCGGGCGGCGGACGGTAAAACGGCGTCTCGGCAATCACGTCGTCGCTGATGGGGATGTTGAAGCGCGCCCGGAATTCCCTAAGCTCCTTCTCGTTGAGTTTTTTCTGCTGGTGCGTGATGTTGCGGCCTTCGCCCGCCTCGCCCAGCCCGTAGCCCTTGACCGTCTTGGCCAGAATCACGGTGGGCCGGCCCTTGTGTTCCACGGCGGCCTTGTAGGCGGCATAGACCTTGCGCGGGTCGTGGCCGCCGCGTGACAACTTGCGGATCTGCTCGTCGCTCAGGTGATTCACCAGTTCGAGCAGCTCGGGGTATTTCCCAAAAAAATGCTTGCGCGTGTAGCTGCCCGGCTCGACGGAATACTTCTGGTAATCGCCGTCCACCGCCTCCTCCATGCGCCGGACCAGCCGGCCGGACTGGTCGCGGGCCAGCAACGGGTCCCAGTCGCTGCCCCAGATGACCTTGAGGACGTTCCAGCCCGCGCCGCGGAAAAGGCCTTCGAGTTCCTGGATGATCTTTCCGTTGCCGCGCACGGGGCCGTCGAGCCGCTGCAAGTTGCAGTTGATGACCCAGATCAAATTGTCGAGGTTCTCGCGCGCCCCCAGGGTGATGGCGCCCAGGGTCTCCGGCTCGTCGCATTCGCCGTCGCCGAGGAAGGCCCAGACCTTCGGCTCCTCCGGCCAATCCACCAGTTGGCGCGCCTGCAAATAGCGGTTGAACCGCGCCTGATACAGCGACAGGATCGGCCCCAGCCCCATCGAGACCGTCGGGAATTGCCAGAACTGCGGCATCAAATACGGATGCGGATAGGACGAGAGCCCGCCGCCCTCGGCGAGTTCCTGCCTGAAATTCTGCAGGTGCGCCTCGTCGAGCCGGCCTTCCACAAAGGCCCGCGCATACATGCCCGGCGAGGCGTGTCCCTGAAAATAAACGATGTCGCCGGGGAAGCCGTCCGTGTGCCCGCGAAAAAAATGATTGTGCCCCACCTCATAAAGCGTCGCCGCCGAGGCGAAGGTGGAGATGTGGCCGCCGACGTTCGTGGTGGAGTTGGCCTTGACGACCATCGCCATGGCGTTCCAGCGGATGATGCTCTTGATGCGCCGCTCGATGTCGCGGTCCCCGGGAAACGGCGGCTGCTGCTCCAGGGGAATGGTGTTGACGTAGGGCGTGGTGGGGCCGCGGGACAGTTGCTGCGAACGCGCGCGCAACCGGCCGGCCAGTTGCTCCAGCAGCCGGGCGGTGCGGTCCGGCCCCTGGTTCTCCAGCGCCAGTTCAAAGACCGATTGAAGCGATTCGCTCCACTTGTCGCCGTCCGCCGCCGGGGCGCCGCCGGGGCGCGAACCGTAAACTTCTTTTGTCTCCGCGTTCACTAGACATTATGGGTTATTGTGTTTTGGGTTGAATTGGGATAAAAAGGCGCATGAACATTGAAAAGATGTGGGCCAATCCGCGCTTGCTGCGCGCGGTGACCTCGCTGGATCGCGGCGAATTGGAGCAACTGGTTTTTCCGTTTGAACGG
>JAGWMQ010000156.1 GCA_028873125.1 Verrucomicrobiota bacterium
GTCTCCCGTCCGATAAACGACATCCAATTGCGCGAGATTGAGCGTCGCGCGTAAAAGTTTGTCGTCAATTTTACCACTTTGAAGATATTGCTTATGCGCCGCTTTTGCTTTCTCAACTGTCCCGGTCAAGTTGAGCCATCGTCCGTCTTTCTCAATTTCGTCACAAATCGCACCCTTTTCTGCAATCCATTCTCCGCTCTTACAGTTCGGATTCAGGCGCTCGACATAAAACCGGAGAAGGTAATCGAAGGCAGTTCCAACCAGTGAATAGTTTTTGGTCAGCGGCGGTGTCGCCGATTCCTCCATCGTGTCCAGCGATGGCATGACGAATTCGGCTTTGAACCGCTGACGAACATCAACCGAATTCTTTAAGAAGGAAGTGAGGCTCATTTATCCTCCGGGTTTCTGACGCGCGGCTCGCGGTGAATGGCGTCCTTGCCGCCGGGCACGGTCACGAACGGCCCGCCCTCCAGCGGCGCGGGCCGGGTGAAGGCCACGCCGGGCAATTCGGTCGGCTTGCCGGCCAGCGGGAAATCCTTGCGCAACGGGAAATACGGATAGCCTTCCCACATCAAAATCCGGCGCATATCCGGGTGGCCGCGGAAGCGGATGCCCATCATGTCGTAGATTTCGCGCTCGTGCCAGTTGGCCGCGGCCCAGACGCCGACGACGCTCGGCAATTCGGATTTTTCCTCGCTCACGTTGGTCTTGAGCCGCAAGTCGCCGCCGTGCCGGAGGCCGCGCAGGTGGTAAACCACCGTCCAGCGCGGGTCGTCGCCGTAATGGTCCACGCTGCTGATGTCCACCAGGTAATTGAAATCCAGATCGTTCCCGGCGTGGCGGCAGACCTCGGCGATCTTTTCCGCGTCGGCGATTTGCAGCGTGATTTCGCCGCGGAATTCCGCCGGTTCGGAGATCAGGTCACCAAACTTGGCCTTGATTTTATTGGCGAATTCCAACGCGGTCACGGTTCAAAAAGAATTAACCACGGATGGACACGGGTAAACACGAATGGAAAAATTCATGAGGCGGTCTTCCGAAATATCCGTGTTCATCCGTGGTTGAAAATTGTGGTTGAAATTCAGGCGGTTTGATGTTTGAGGGCATTGAACACCGTCAGTTCCTTCAGCACCGGCTGCGTGCTGATTTTGTTCTGCAACTTGATCAGCGCGTCGAGCACGGCCTCGGGCCGGGGCGGGCAACCGGACACATAAACGTCCACCGGCACAATGTTGTCCACGCCCTGCAGGACGGCGTAGCTGCGATACATGCCGCCGGTGGAGGCGCAGGCGCCCATGGCGATGCACCACTTGGGCTCGGGCATCTGGTCCCAGATGCGCCGCACGGCGCCGGCCATCTTGTAGGTGACGGTGCCGGCAACGATCATACAATCGGCCTGGCGCGGCGAAAAGCGCATGACCTCCGAACCGAACCGGGAGATGTCAAACCGGCTGGCGCCGACGGCCATCAATTCGATGGCGCAGCACGCCAGGCCCATCGGCATGGGCCAGACGGAATTTTTGCGGAACCAGTTCAGCGCGGCGTCCACGCGGGTGACCACCACCTCGCCCTCGATCTTTGAATCGTAGCCTATTTCCGTCTCCGTTCGCATAAACACAGCGCGCCCCAAAATTAGGGCGCAACCCCAACCTAATCGCCGCGCCAAGCGCGGGCAAGTTAAATTGTGATTTTTTTCACAAGGACGGTTTTTGCCCGGGTTTTGGAAGGGATCGTGCGTTGGGTCGCGATCAAGTTGGACTTGTGGCCGGCGGGAAATCTGGCAAGCTCGGTTGCTGCGTCAGGCGCCCAAGATGAAAACCTTTGCCGAACTGCATTTTCCCGGCCGTCTCGTGGCCGTCGAAGGTCTCGACGGCTCCGGCAAGTCCACACAGATCTACCTGCTCAAACGCTGGCTCGAAGCGGAGGGGGTCAAGGTCTATTTCAGCGAATGGAACTCCTCCGAACTGGTCAAATCCGCCACCAGCAAGGGAAAAAAGCGCGAGCTGCTCACGCCCACCACGTTCAGCCTCATTCACGCGACGGATTTCGCCGATCGCTATGAGCGCCACCTGCTGCCGCTGCTGCGCACCGGTTACATCGTGCTGTGCGACCGCTACGTCTTCACCGCCTTCGCGCGCGACGTGGTCCGCGGCTGCCCCTCCGAGTGGGTCCGCGGCCTTTACAACTTCGCCGCGCTGCCGGACTTGACGCTGTTTTTCAAGGCGGACCTGGAAGTGTCGCTGCACCGGATCCTCGAAGGCCGTCCCAAGCTGAAGTTCTTCGAGGCGGGCATGGATTTGCGGCTTTCGTCCGATCCCTATGAAAGTTTCCGCATCTTCCAGGGGCGCATCCTGGCGCAGTACATGGCCATGAGCGACGAGTTCCGCTTCGTCGTCCTGGACGCCAACCAGGACGCCGAAAAACAGCAGACCTTTGTCCGGAAACTCGTCGCCGAAAAAATCGACCTCAAGAAATTCCGGCGCCGCAGCCCGCTGCCGCTGCCCCCGCCGATGCCGCCCAGCGATAAGGCGGTGATGGAACGCGACGACGAACCGGCCGCATGAAAGAAACGACCTCCAGCAAGAAAACCTGCCGCCGCTTTTACGGCCACGGCATCCCGCACGTCAAGCTCGAGACACTGGCCGGCAAGCTCATCGTCGTGGAGGGCGCCGACGGCTCCGGCCGCTCCACGCAGATTGCGCGGCTGGTGGAGTGGCTGGAGACCAGCGGCCATCCCACCGTGCAGGTGGGGCTGAAACATTCCACCCTGGTCAGTTCCGAGCTCCAAAAGGCGCAGCAGGGGAACATTCTGAGCCGGACGACCTTGAGCTTGTTTTACGCGACCGACTTTGCCGACCAACTGGAAAACGTCATCCTGCCCGCGTTGAAGGCCGGCTTCATTGTCCTGGCCGACCGTTACATTTACACGCTCATGGCGCGCGACATGGTCCGCGGCATGGACGAGGCGTGGCTGAAAAACCTCTACGGCATCGCGCCCGAACCCGACGCGGTGTTTTATCTTTCCGTCGACCCCCAGGAGCTGGTGCAGCGCAACCTCGCCAAAAACGCGGCGCTGGATTACTGGGAGAGCGGCATGGACCTGGGCCTGTCGCGGGACATGTTCGACAGCTTCCTCAAATACCAGACGGCCATGCAGGGCGCCTTCCGCCAGTTGAGGAAAACTTACGGCTTCACCATTGTGGATGCCAACCGCCCCGTCGGCGCCATCAGCAAGGAATTGCGGAAAAAAATCCGCGTGCTGCTCGCGAACAGATAGTTGAGGCCTCATTCCGGCGGCGCGTTGGTGGGCGCCGGGGCCGGCGCCGGGGCGGCCGGCGGCCGGCGCGCGCCCGCGCGAAACTGTCTCAGCAGCTCCTCGAACCGTTTGCGCTGTTCAGGCGTCAGCACGCCGCGGATGCGCTGGTGCACGTCCTGCATCACCGCGCGGAACGCCGGCGCCGCCTTCCGCCACAGGTCGCGGTTGCGCCGCTGCCCCTCGGCGATGATCTCCTCGATCTGGCCGCGCTGCTCCGGGGTCAAGTGCAGCGAGCGGTCCAGTTGCCGCACGAATTTCTGGTTGAGCAGTTCGGGGTGCGGCGCCGGCAATTCCGCCGGGTGGCCGGGCCGTCGGTTTCCCGGCGTGTGCAGGGCGTAACTGACCAGCAATCCGCCGGTCACCACGCCCGCGCCAAAAATCACCACCGTGGCCAGAATGATTTTCCAGGAGTTCACGCTCAGTCCGCGCCCTGCGTGGGCGTGCCAGGCAGGGGCGCCATCTGATCGCCCTGCCCCACCGACGCCAGCAGCGTGGTTTCAAAACTCTCCGAAAGGTCGTTGGCGTTGGCGTTCGATGCCGGCGTCAAAACGAACCACGCGCCCAGCAACACCGCAATCGCCACGCATGGGACGGCGGCCCGCCACAATCCGCGCACCCAGAGCGCCAGCGGGTCCGTCGCGGCGCGGGACCTGATCAGCGCCACGATCCGCTTTTCAAATCCCCACGGCACCTGATCCTCCGGGACACGGGCGCGGGCGGCGGCGATCAGCTTCTGCTGCAGTTGGGTGACATTCATAATTGCTCTGCAAATCCAGACGGCCTCGGACCCCGCCGGGTTACACCCGATTCGCCGGAGACGACCGCCGCCGGAACCGTCGGTTTCAAAGTCGGCATCCCCGCCCGGTCGCCGGCCCTTCGCCCGCATCCTCGGGCCCGCTCCCGCTTGAAGGCCTCAAAAATCGTGCGGTCTCCCGTCTCCATCGAAGGGTCGCCATTACTTTTTTGTTTCATCCGCCGGCATTTGATTCCAGATTGGCCAGGATGAAAATCAACCCGTTTTTGGCCAATCTGCCCGGCTATCAGCCCGGCCGGCCAATTGAGGAAGTGGCGCGCGAACTCGGTCTGCCCGCCGCCGGCGTCATCAAGGTCGCCTCCAACGAGAACCCGTTCGGCCCGTCGCCGCTGGCTCTCGCCGCCCTGCAATCGGCCCTCGCCACCGTCAACTTCTATCCCGATGGCACCGCATTTTATCTCAAACGAAAACTCGCCGGCAAGCTCGGCGTCGAGGCGGCGCATCTGGTTCTCGGCAACGGCTCGAACGAGATCATTGAGCTGGTCGGGCACGCGCTGCTGGCGCCGGGCGACGACGTGGTGGTTTCCCAGTTTTGTTTCGCCATTTATCCCATCGTCGCCAAATTGTTCGGCGCGAACGTCATCACCGTCGCCGCCAAAAATTACGGGCATGACCTCGCGGCGATGCGCCGCGCCGTCACCCCGCGCACGAAAATTGTCTTCGCCGCCAATCCGAACAACCCGACCGGCACGCTCGCGCCGCGCGAGGAGGTCGTCAAATTCGTCAACGAGATTCCGGACGACGTGTTGCTGGTGATGGACGAGGCGTACATCGAGTTCCTGGACGACCCGCTGGACCTGGTTTCGCTGGTGCGCCTGGGCGCCCGGCCGAATCTGTTGTTGATGCGGACCTTTTCCAAGATTTACGGCCTCGCCGGCCTGCGCATCGGCTACGGCATCGGGAGCCGGGAACTGGCTGCTGCCCTGGAAAAAGTTCGCCAGCCGTTCAACGTAAATCTGCTCGCGCAGGCCTCCGCGCTCGCCGCGCTGGATGACGTGGAGCACGTTCGCAAGACGCGCCGGAACAATTTTGCCGGCCTGGAGTTCTTCACGCAGGCCTTCCGCGACCTCAAACTCGAATTCGTCCCGTCGCATGCCAATTTCATCCTGGTGCGGGTCGGCGACGGGCGGAAGGTGTTTGAAGCCATGCAGCGCCAGGGCGTGATCGTGCGCCCCATGGACAGCTATCAATTGCCCGATTGGATCCGCATTTCAATCGGCGCGCCAAGGGAAAACGAGCGCTGCCTGGAAGCCCTCCAACGCGCCCTGAAAAAATAATGGCTGGACGCGGAGGGCGGCCGGCACAACATTGGCGGCGACAAGTAATGACCAACCAACCAGGAGTTTTTTCGCGTCGCGTTGCCCGCCTGGCGCCGGCGGGCGCCACGGTGTTGGGCTTGATGCTTCTCGCGGGATCGGCGCCGGCGGAGAGCGCCGTCCTGGCCCGCATCGCCCTGGTCGCCGATCCGCATGTCAATCGCGCCACTAACGGCTTGGAGGCCACGTTCGGCGCGCATTTCGATGCAGTCATCTCCCAGGTCAATGCCGCGAAGGTGGATTGCGTCCTGATCGCCGGCGACCTGACCCAGTCGGGTGGACCGAAGGAGATGGAAGATTTCCGGCGGGAAATAAAAAAATTCCGCGCGCCGGTCTTTTTCGTCGCCGGCAACCACGACGTGGGCAACAAGCGCCACGCCGGCCAGTCCGGCGAAGTCACCGCCGAACGCCTCGCCCTTTACGAAAAGAGGCTGGGCCACTCCTTTTTTGTGACGAAGCGGCACGGCGTGCGAATCATCGGAATCAATGCGTCGCTGTTGGGAAGCGGCTTGCCGGAGGAGGACAAGCAATGGCGGTTTCTTGAAACCCGGCTCGCCAGACCCTCCGGCCCGACCCTTTTGTTGTTGCACTACCCGCCGTTTGTCAAGACGCCGGAGGAACCCGGCGGCGGTTACTGGAACTTGGAACCGGGGCCGCGCGCGCGCCTGCTGCGGCTGCTGCGTCCCGGCGGGGTCCGCGCGGTGTTGAGCGGCCATCTGCACCGGGAAGTGGTCAACCACGCGGATGGAATCCTGTTTGTGACCTCGCCGCCGGTTTCCTTCGGCCTGCCACGCGGCAAGCAGCCCGAAGGCTGGACGCTCATCATCGTGCCCCGGACGGGCGAGGTCCGGGCTGAATTCCGCCACATAGACTGACAACAAGTTTGCCTGGCAGGCGTGTTCCGGGTCAGTCGCCGCCACCGCGCCAGCCGCGCCCCAGATTCACTTTCACGCGGCGGAAAACGCCGCGGCGGCGCCGGAGACCGGAGCGGCGCTGTTTCAAATGGCGTCCATTCGGCGGGCGGCGCCGGGGCCGGATTCAACGGAGGTTGTCCGGCAACACATGCGGCGACAGGATTTCTGCCAGGGCCGGCGGCAGGCGCCGGGGCCTGTCGTCCAGGTTGGTGCAGGCGTGAAACGTCTCGGCTTTCAAAACCAGTTTCCCGTCTTGATTGAAAATGCGATGGCCGAAATTCAGGCGGACCTTTTCCACGGCCGTGGGCCAGACCTCGATGGTCAGCAAATCGTCGTAGCGGGCGGGCGCTTTGTAGATCAACCGGGCTTCGATGACGGGGAAAATGGCGTCGTGCCGCTGCCAATGCAGCACCGTCGAACCGAGCGCGCGGAGGCATTCGCCGCGCGCGGCCTCCAGCAAGTCCAGGTAGCGCGAGTGATAAACGTGATTGCCGTCGGTGCATTCGGCGTAGGTGACGCGGTGCGTGTGGCGGAATGGGCAGGCCATGCGCGCATGATTGCGGTTGATGAGGCAAAATTCAAGATGCAAAGTCCGGGCGGCGGCCCGGCGGCGGGCTTGTCCGGCGCCGCACCC
>JAGWMQ010000157.1 GCA_028873125.1 Verrucomicrobiota bacterium
GCTGCACGACCCGCGTTTGATTCCCCACTCACCCTTGGCCAGAACTTATCATGCCTTCGAGCGTCAACTAAGTGACTACTTCCAAGCCCATTTCGCCGCCTGAAAACCTGACCTGTCTACTTCAGATTTTAATTTTCAAGGATTCTAGCGACGCCTGGACGTTCACCGACGCCACCGGCAATTACAACGACGCCAGCGGCACCGTCCACGACGCCATCGCCCCGGCGCCGTCCACAACGGTCGTCACCATCAACGGCGGTCCATTCACCTACACCGGCGCGGCAATCACCCCGGCCACGGTCACTGTCACCGGCGCCGGCGGCCTGAGCCTGACGCCCAATCCGGTTTACGCCAACAACCTCAACGCCGGCACGGCCACGGCCAGCTACACCTACGCCGGCGACGCCAACCACACCGGCAGTGCCGACAGCAAGGACTTCGCCATCGCCAAGGCCAATGCGACGATCACCGTGACGCCTTACGATGTGACCTATGACGGCAACGGCCACACCGCCACCGGCAAGGCCACCGGCGTCAATAACGAGGATTTGACGAGCGAACTGGATTTGAGCGACACGACGCACACCAACGCCAGCGATTATCCGTCCGATCAGTGGAACTTCACCGACTTGACGGGCAACTACAACAACACCAACGGCATCGTGCTTGATGTCATCACGGCCCGGGCGTTGACCGTCACTGCGACGGGCGTCAACAAGGTCTATGACGGGACGACCAACGCCACGGTGACGTTGAGCGACGACCGCCTCAGCGGCGATACCTTCTCCGACAGCTATGCCAGCGCCAGCTTCGCGGATCCGAGCGTGGGCGACAACAAGCTGGTGACCGTGACCGGCATTTCGATCAGCGGGCCCGATGCGGGCAATTACAGCCTGCAGGACACCACGACGACCACGACCGCGGACATCACACCGCCGCCCATCACGACGACGACAACCAGCGTCGCCTCCTCCGCGAATCCCGCCGTCCTGGGCGCCAGTGTCACCTTCACCGCCACGGTGACGGCCTCGGTGGATCCGACTCCGACCGGCACGGTGACTTTCTACGATGGCGCGACGCCACTCGGCACGAACACGCTTGACGGCTCAGGGCAGGCGACGTTTTCCACCTCGGCGCTCGCCATTGGGCCGCACAACATCACGGCATTCTATGGCGGAGGCGCCGGCTTCAGCAGCAGCAGCAACTCGCTGACGCAGGTTGTGCAATATGAACCGGCGGGTTTTGTGTGCGGTGGCAACCCGGGCCACACGATCCTGCCCCCGATCAAGGTGGATGGCACGAGCGTGTTCAAGCAGGGCAGCACCGTGCCGGCCAAGTTCCAGGTCTTCGACGCCAATTGCAACTCGATTGGCACGCCGGGCGTGGTCAGCAGCTTCTGGCTGGCGCAGGTAATCAACGGAACCGCCTCGGCGGATACCCAAACGGTGACTTCCACCACCCCGGACACGTCGTTCCGTTGGGACTCCACCGCCAAGCAGTGGATTTTCAACATCAGCACCAAGTCCTTGGCCAAGAACGCCACTTATGTGTTCACCATCACCCTGAACGACGGGACTACGATTCCTTTTGGCTTTGGACTGAAATAGCCGGTGCGAGGTGGAGATACGAACGGGCGCCGCCGGGCAAGGCGGCGCCCGGCTTTTGTTTCATGTCAGGAAATTGAGCGGTCATTCTTGTGACCACCGCCACACGCGACGTCGCCAAGCCGGTTCCAGCGGTCCTCGGGCCATGAACACGACGAGGTAGGGCGCGCCACTCCGTGCGCGACGTCTGGGAGCAAAGCATCTCCTTGCCCGTTCGCGGCGCGCAGAGGACTGCGCCCCAACCGGGATGCTTCGTGGGTAGTTTCAACAATTTTGAAATCGCGCATCGCGCCGATCAACTCCGCCTCCTCCGTGGCGCGGGCGTCCTCGGCCCGCGGGTTCACCCGGCGTCTCGCGAGGTGTTGGGGCTGGCGGCGGGACGCCGCCTCAACCCGCAGTCGGGACGACTATGCTACGAGGTTCACGGGAAGTGGGCGCGGGACCGATGGTTCCGCCTGGGACGTATTCCAGTTGAACCCGGCGGGATTTCCTCACGACCTGCCCGGTCTCTACCAGTTCCAACACGCGGTCGGCAACGCTGCGCGACATCAGCCGGACATCGGGCCGATAATAGCAGACCGGCGGATGCAGATGGTCAAACCAACTGTCGTTGGTCAATGACACCAGCGAGATGTCTGCCGGCACACGGATGCCCCGCGAGGTCAGCCAGGAATAACAGGTCAACAGTTGGGACGAGTAGGTCAGCACCAGCGCGGTGGGGCGCTCTTGCAGTCCAAAGGCCAACTCCAGAGAGCGCGCCACGGAGGCCGGCGTCCGGTCATCCTTGAACTTGACCAACCGGCCTTCGCCGCCCACGGTGGCCAGGGCCTGTTCCAACCCCTGTTCTTCCCGCAGCACGCCGGGAAAACGCGCATGATATTCCAAAATGCCGAGGATCCGGTGGCCGCGGCGGATGAGTTGGATGCCCGCGTGAAACGCCGCCGCCTCCCAGTTGCTGGCGACATAGGGCAGATCCACTCCGGGAAAGGGCGAGCCGTAAATGAACGTTGGCAGGCCCTGCTGCTCGAACCATCGTTGGATGGGGTCGGTGGCCAGATAGAGGATCCAGGCGGCGGAGGGATTGGCGCGCACGAATTGTTCCAGGTGATGTTCGGGATGCTCGACGTGGAAGACCGCCGGGGCCAGATAGCGCAGGTTGTGTCCCTGCTCGGCCAGACGCCTTTGCGTGTCCTCCATTTCCAGCAACGTGGCGCGGCTCTCGACCGGATTGGGCGACAGGAACGTCACCGGGAGCCTGGCGGACTTCAAGTCAATGGCATTTGGCGGGTGTTCCGGCTTTACGCGGCGCTGCTGGCCTTTGATGGCCGGCGTCACCCAGCCTTCCTTGGCCAGCAGACTCAACGCGAGCCGCAACGTGTCCCGGCCGACGCCCAGTCGCGCCTTGAGCTGCAATTCTCCGGGCAAAACGTCGCGCAGCACGCCGGTCCCAATCCACTCCTTCAGCGTGGCCGCGGTCGCAATCGCCAAACTGGTGCGTTTGGGCAGGTGTTCCATCGCAGACTCGATTCTTGGCCTTTAAATACAAGAAAAAGCTCCCGGTTTGCAAACAAAACAAGTTGCGCGTTTGCCTTGCGGGACGGAGGTTTGCGGGTTCGGGTAGGGCGCGCCACTCTGTGCGCGCCGTTCTTTGCGTTTGCGGCGCGCAGCGGACTGCCCGCCCCACCCAATTTTGAAATCAGGATACTATTTTGTCATAGCGCTTCAAGGGTCGCGCCATGCAAAATCGCCTCGCACCACGCTCCAATCGTTCCCGAAAAATCCGGCGGCGCGAACACCCTGGACGCCTTCGCGGAGCATCTCCGGACCGATGACGGTGCAATCGGGAAACGCCACGCCGGAGAAGAAATAGTTTAATCGGTCGGTGAGTTTCATTCCTGCCAAGCCGGTGCCGGAAACCACGCCCACGCAGGCGACGTCGCTGCCTGCCCGCGGACGCAAAAACAGACAGGCGAGGTCGTCGCCGGTCAACACCCGCCCGCCGATGCGGACTTCGTTCCGGCGCACGTGGACCGGGCTGTCGCCCAGCAACGCCGGCCAGGCGCCGTTCGAGTCGGCGTTGCCGTAAAGAATCACGCCGCGATCCGGCTGAACGCGCGGATTAAACTCCTTGTCGGGAATCACGTCCACCGAGCCGTTGCCGCGATACCAGAATGACTCGGCGTCGAACCGGGCCTTGGCGAAGGCCCAGGCATTTTCCTCGGGTGTGCCCTTCGTCCCATAGACAAAAATCATCCGGTGGCGGAAGGCGTCCTTGAAAGGTCCGTTCCGGCGCGGGCCTTTGTGTGCCGGAGACGGTTTTGACGCCACGCTCCATTGGCCGCCTTCATTCCGCAGCCACAGTTTGCCGGCGTTAATCGGCCACGGCACTTCGTTCGTTTGACCGTCGAGTTCGACCTTGAACGGAGCGCCGGGCCGGATCGGGTTCAAGGCAAGCGCCAGCCGCGCGACGTTGGCCGTCGCGCCGACGAAGCGGCGTTTGCCCGGGTCCCAGCGCACATTGACCCAACTGGGTTCGAGCGGATGAATCTGTTGCTCGATTTCCAGCCAGTGACAGGTGGCGGACACGCCGGGGTTGACCGTGGTGAAGTTGATCTCGCGGAGGCTCTCGTCGGTGGGAATCGCGTGTCGGGCGAAGTAATCAAACATGGGCGGCCAATCCACACAGTCGGCGCCCGGCTCGTCCGAGAGGTCCCACCAATGGCCCACGCCGGGCTGTTCGTGGAAGATGAAGTCGTGATCGAATTTGGACAGCACGGCGTTCATGTGCCGCGCCTCGGTCACCGGCACGTTGTCGTCCTTGCTGCCGTGGAGGATATAGACGCCTTCCTGGAGAAAATTGCTTTTCATCAGGAGCGTGTCGCTGGTCGCGGCGGCCCGTTGAAGAATGGCCTCGACGGGCGTGGCGTTGGTGAAGCGCGTGCCGCCGGCGTAGGAGAAAAAGCTGATCCAACCGGCGCTGACGCCGTCGGCGGCGAAATGGTCCGGAAAGAGGGCGCCCAGTTGCCAGGCGCCGTGGCCGCCCATGGAATGGCCGGTCAGATAAATGCGCTGCGGGTCGGGATGCAATTCGGCCTTGGCGATGCTCAACACCTCGAGCGCGTCCAGCCGGCCCCAGTCTTCCCAGTCGAAGCCAAAGGGCCGGCGATTGGTCGGCACGACGATGTTGCCCCAACTCTTCGATTCGTAAGCTTCCGCCTGGCCCAGGGCTTCGACGCCCGCGCCGTGAGTGGAAAAGAACAGGGCCAGCGGTGGATGGTTGCGGTGAACCGGCTGCGCCGGGTTCAACGCCCAATATTGCACGCTGCCGTCAATGCCGCTGATGAACGTTCGTTTTTGAATTTGGTCCGGGCCGCGCACGCGCAGCCGGGTCGTTGCCGCGTCCAACGCTTGGCGCCTTTCACTTTTGTCGCCGACCAGCGTGAGCCGCAGGCTGACGCTCGGTTCCCGCGACGCATTCGACGGCGTGTCGGGCGCCACCTCCCGGATTTGTTGCGGGCCGGCCCCGGTGGCTTCCGACACCTTGCCTCTCAGGCGGAATCCCACCTTGCGCACGCTGAACGGCAGAATGGCGGGCACCGGCGTCCGCACGGCGCGCTTTCCCGCGATGGACGCGCGGATGGAGAGACCGGCCTGCGTTTCCCTGGTGGCGTTGACGATGACGACGGCGCCCCAGGTATCCATCCGCTGGCCGGCAATCAGGTCCGGAAAAGTGGGGTCATCGAGATAAAGTGAAACCGGACTGCGCGGCGCCGTGAGCGCGAATTTGAGCCGCCCGCGACCGCATGCAAAAAGCAGGTCATTCGTTCCGGCGTGCAACGCCACCGGCAGATGCACGTAGCCATACTCGTAAGGGTCGCCGGCCCGCGGCGCGCCATTGACATAGACCAGGCTGTCGCCTTCCGCCGTGAGGATCGCGCCCCGGTCATGCTCCAGGATCACCGGCGCGTAAACGTAGCCGCCGCGCACCGCGGGATCCTCAATCCATCCATCCTTGTTGGTGCTGACCGTGTGCCATTCCTTGAACCGGTCCTCGGCGAGTTGGACGCGGTCTCCGGCCGCCGGGCGCCGCCATTTTCCCGAAATGATTTCCGCTTCGATGGCGTCGGTGTGGACCGGCGAGCGCCCGGAGTGCCCGATCGCGCCGATGCCCAGGCATTGGCCGACCGGGAAGGTCTCCGACGAATCCGCCCTGCACAAGGAGAACGCGCCGAAGCCGCAAAATGACAAGACGAGGAGACGGCGTCGAAGACTGGCAAGCGCGGGGAAAAGATAGTATCGCATGGTTCAAGTATGTTTTACGAAAATCCCACGGACAACCAGCCGGATGAAACCTGCTCATGGGCCTGTGGCGCGTGGTTGGCTGGCGTGTGCGGATTCATTGCGTGCGTCACGGCCTCTTTTAGCGCACTTCGCTAAGGATGCCAAGAGCTGGATTCGCAACCTTGCTTGATGTGGGCAGGTGGCGACGGGCTGTCTCCCACGAGTGCGCAAATCTTGTTTTGTTTTCAGACAGGGCGATTTCACTTGTATCTTCTGCTGTAAAAGCTTGGAATGAATTTATTATAATCAAGCGTGAGCATGAAAGCCGTTTGACCTGAGGAAAAATAACCAAACAAAAAACTGCCACCGAAGTAGTATTTTATGAACAGGAACTCGCTGAATATCATGGTGTCTGCGCTCGTGGGCTTGATGTCCGCAAGCATGGCCCGCGCAGACTATTCCAACGCCGTCATATCGCTCAACCCGGTGGCCTACTGGCCGCTGCAGGAATCGAATGCTGCGCCACCCCTCTATCTTGCCACCAATTCCGGCACCTTGGGGACGCAGGCCAATGCCTACTACAACAACGCCCTTTACAAGCACGGTGCCGGCTACAACGTGATGACCCTTTTCCCAGGGCCGGCTGCGGGAATCACCAGCGACGGCAATGCGGGTGCCCAGTTTAACGGCGGCACCAACAACGATGACAACAGCGGCTACTTGATCATCCCGGACATAAATCACGATTTGGACCAGGGCGGAGTCCCGTTCACTGCCGAGGCCTGGGTCAAGCCGGGCGGCGGAGATCCAAACGACCTGACGGGCAAGAGTTATGCATCCACGGAGTGGACCAGCATCCTCTCAAAGGGAGCAGGTGGCTGGTATTACAACGTTTCCGGCGATGCCAATAGACATTATGGGTTATTGTGTTTTGGGTTGAATTGGGATAAAAAGGCGCATGAACATTGAAAAGATGTGGGCCAATCCGCGCTTGCTGCGCGCGGTGACCTCGCTGGATCGCGGCGAATTGGAGCAACTGGTTTTTCCGTTTGAA
>JAGWMQ010000158.1 GCA_028873125.1 Verrucomicrobiota bacterium
GCCGCAAACCGAACCGATTGCAGATTCTGAAACCGCCGGTTGCGCGGAGGCCATCGAATTCAAAATGCGCTACTATTTGCACAAGAGCTTTCTTGGCCTCTTACAGAGGCCACTTCTCAATACCACGCCCTTTGGGCGTGGTTCTTTATGTTGCTCCAAAGGGAACGGTATTGATTGATATGGATGGCCGTTTTCCAAACGAGCAATTTACTGCCGTTTGACTAGCGCCTGATGCGCCGATTGCTCAACTCCAAAATTTTGCCGGCAAAACAATCTCGGTTAAAGGCACCATTCAACAATATCGAGGAAGACCAGAAATCATTATCACCTCGATGAAGCAAATGTCCGATTAACTGATCGGCTGTTATGCTGTGAGTTAGTCGGTTCCATTCTCGGTTATCGGAACCTGACGAATTTGCCCGGTAGGAATGTATGGCCCGATACCGACTTCAAGACTTTGCGATGAGTCTCTGCCTTGTCGTTGAGCATGTTCCATAAATGCGAAGTCCGAAATCTTCGCAACCAAACGCACTAAATTTTCTTCGCGGCATAGCGTAGCGGCGTGACACCATGACCGTGTGTTTTCCTCAAAGCCACCCAAAAACCAAAGCCCATTTTCAACTATGCAAATGGCGGATATAAACCCGCACAGTGGCGATGGAGATTGCCTCTCTTTCATCGCAGCACAAAACCGGTGGAACTCAAAATCCGGCTCATCATTTGGGGAGTCACTTTTGAATGCAACGAGAATGCTCAACGGATGCCCGAATTTAGTATTGCAACCGGGCTTTTTACTGAACTCCATATTAATTACTTCCGAGGATGCGTTGACAAAATCACGGAACCCATCGGGAGTGATTCTCGATTTCACTTCGATACGCAAAAGAACGCTATTAAGCGGGAACACCCCATCTGGGCCGTCAACATTCGGCAGTATTGGTGGCGCGAGCATTGGGTCAATGACCAGAATGTCATCTTGTGTTGATTTGCGAGGCTTGTTTCTCGCTTCAATGATCATTCCTGTTACGCACCTACAAAAGGGAGGTAGCCAAGGAGCAAGTAGATTGGCGATTACAATTTCTCGCAACCGACCACGGATGCCCACGTGTTGAATGGCATCTTCACATTCGGCAACCGCGATTGTGCGGGCAGCATCGGCTCGCAGACGTTCAAAAATGTAGTCGTCAATCTTCAAGCGACAGAATTCAAACGCCATTTGCCCCTGTCGTCCATCGCAAAAAAGTCGGACCACCCGGCCCTTGACTCGGCGCGGTCTTTGCCGGTCCCGTCCTCCGTCCGCGCGAGTCTGGTTCGGGGAGCGCGACCGTCCCGGTTGCCGTTTTCGGCGTCGCGCCGAAAACCTCCCCACGAAGTGAATGGTTCAACGAATCGTCCGGGCGCGACGCCCGAACGTGCAGGCGAGACGCCCGCGCTCCCCCTCCGCCCACACCCGCGCTCGAAAAACGTTTGCCGTGTTGGACTGCGGTGGCCGTGACACCGCTTTCGAAATGGACACGGCGTTCCGTGCCCGCAAGTTCCACTCCGTTTGAAAGCGGCGTCGCGCTCCGCTTGCCGCCGCACTCCAAGACGCTTCGCGTGTCATCATGTTGTCCATCCCCAAAAGCCGGGTGCCCGGCCCTTGACCCGGCGTGGTCTTTGCGGCCCCCGCCCTCCGCCCGCGCGAATCTGGTTCGGGGAGCGCGACCGTCCCGGTCGCCGTTTTCGGCGTCGCGCCGAAAACTTTCCCGCAAACTGAATGGTTCAACGAATCGTCCGGGCGTGACGCCCGAACGTGCAGGCGAGACGCCCGCGCTCCCCCCGCCCGCGCGCTTATCGGGTTTGGTTCTGGGAATGCTTGTCTCCGGGCGGATCGGTCGTCGTGACCGCGACGGATTCGCGCTGCCCCACGCGCAGGTTCCCGGCCGCAACGTAGCCCCAACCCCGTCCGCGCCCAGTGTCGAGCCGCCTTGCTCCAAAACCGCGCCAGTGGTTAATCATTTTCTGTGCGATTCGCGATTTCCCAATCGCGTCCAAATGACTATGTTTGCGCGTCGAATTTATGTCGCCATCGAACACCGCCGACAACGCCGCGCCCGCCGGCCCGGGTTTTTCCATGCCCGCCGAGTGGGAGCCGCACGAGGCCACCTGGCTGGGTTGGCCGCACGAGGCCAGCGATTGGCCGGGCAAGTTCACCGCCATCCCGTGGGTCTATGGCGAGATCGTCCGGAAACTCGCGCCGGGCGAAAGGGTCCGCATCCTCGTCCGGCACCGGGCGGAGGAGAAATCCGCGCGGCGGCTTTTGACGCGCGCGGGTTGCGATCTGAGAAAAATCCAGTTCGTCATCCATCCCACCAACCGCGGCTGGACGCGCGACAGCGGGCCGATCTTTGTCAGAAAAGCAGAAAGCGGAAAGCGGAAAGCGGAAACCGCCATCGTCCATTTTCATTTCAACGGCTGGGCCAAATACAAGAATTGGCGGAAAGACACGCGGGTTCCCGAAATCGCCGCGCGCCTCCTGGGCAAATCCTTGTTTCACGCCGAGCACCGCGGGCATCCGTTTGTGATGGAGGGCGGCGGTATCGAGGTCAATGGACGCGGCACGCTGCTGACGACCGAAGAATGTTATTTGGACCGTCGGATGCAGGCGCGCAATCCGGAGTTGGGGCGGAAAGACATCGAGGCGGCGCTGAAAAAATATCTGGGTGCGACGACCATCTTCTGGCTGCGCCGCGGCATCGCCGGCGACGACACGCACGGCCACATTGACGACTTGTGCCGATTTGTGAATCCCCGGACGCTGGTGCTCGTCCGGGAAACCAACCGGCGCGAGGCGAATTATCGTCCGCTCGCGGAAAACTGGGAGCGCATCGGCGATTTGCGGCTCGAAGACGGCGCCCGACCCGAAATCATGCCGTTGCCCATGCCCGCCCCGCTATGGTTCGACGGCCAGCGTCTGCCGGCCAGCTACGCGAATTTTTACATCGCCAACGCCGCGGTGCTGGTGCCGACGTTCAACGATCCCAACGACCGGGTGGCGCTGGGGATTTTGTCGGAACTCTTCAAGGACCGGCCCGTGGTGGGCGTTCACGCCGTGGACCTGGTGCTGGGATTGGGCGCGCTGCATTGCCTGACGCAGCAGGAACCGCGCTGAACGCGCCGTTGCGGCACGCCGGCATCCGAAGGCATATCGGTCGCTTCGGCGAAGACTTCATGTGGAGCCTCCACAATTCCCGGATCGCGCATTGGGACGGCGCGCTGCGACATCCATGCCACGTTCACCGGCGCAAGGGTTCCGGCCCCGGTTGTGCGGCGGGACCTCGCAGCGCGATGTCCCTCCCCAGATCCCGCTTTATGGGTAGCCTCGACGATTTCAAAATCGCCCATCGAGGCCATGAACTTCGCGTCGTCCGTAACGCGGGCGTCCTCGCCTGCGGGTTCACCCGGCGTCTCGCAGGGTGTTTGGGCTGGCGGCGAGACGCCGCCGCAACCCGCAGTCGGCACGACTGCGCTACGAGGTTCATGGCAGCGCTGGGAAGCCGCCGTCAATCCGCCGGAATTTCCTTCAACCTCAGGTTGCGGAATTCGATGCGGTGGCCTTCGGCTTCGAGGGCGATGTAACCTTTGGAAACGCCGCATTGGCCAAATTCCGCCGTAACCGCGCCATTCAGCCAGACGGTCAGTTTCTTTCCGCGTGCGGTTACTTCCAGGGAGTTCCATTCGCCCGCGGGTTTCATGCGATTCTCTTTCGAGGTAGTCTGGAAGCGTTCGCGTTTTCCGCCAACCGGCGTGTCGCCGAACAAGAAGCCGCCAACGCTGGCGACTTGCGCCTGATACCAGACGGCGCCGTCGGCCGAAGTGCGGATGAAGACGCCGCTGTTGTATTTGCCCTGCGCGCCCGGCGCCGGTACGAATCGGCATTCGACGTGGAAAATGCAATCGCCCAGTTCCTTGTCATAGCGGAGCATTTCGTGGCCCCCGTCACCGTCGCAGACCAGAATTTTTCCGGTGCGATCCAAATGCCACTGGGCGCGACCCAGCTTGTGGGTCGCCGGGATGGGGACGCGCGTCCAGCCGGCGAGATTCGCCGGCGGCAAAATGTCCCTCCAACCCGACGCGTTGGTTGCCGGCGGGTCATGCCCGAGCGACTCCCGGCACAGCCGGAACAAATCGTCCGGGCGCACGACGACAAATTTGTTCGTGTCCAGCGAGCCGGCGAGGGTCCGGCAATCGGCCGGACTGAGGTCCCAGCCATTGCCTTGGACGGCGATGAAGCGCGGCTTCAGGCCGTCCCAAGCCTTCGCGATTTTGGCAAGGGCCTGCTCAATTTGTGAAATGCTGCCGGCATAGTTGGCGTCGGCGGGCATGCCGATCACGGGCAGCCGGCCGTGGAGCGTGGCAAAGCTGTCTCCTTCCTGGCTGGCGACGCCCAAGAGCGTCGGGCAGTTTGCGGCGAAGGCCTCGCCGATGGCGTCGTTGGCGTGCAGCCAGACGGTGATGACGCGGAGGCCGCTGCGCCGGAGATACGACTCGGTCATTTTTGTGTAGGCGTTCAAATGGGCGGCGTTCCAAAAATCGAGCCGGGCGTAGCCCGCGCCTGATGGCCCGGACACGAGGCAATCATTGGTGGTGGCTGTGCTCCAATAATAGTCGAGCATGGCGGGGTCCAAATCGGCGGCCAGGGGGCTGACCGTCCAGCCGATGGGAACGCTGCCGCGGGCCGGATCGTCCCAGTTGTGTTTCAGACGATGCTGCATGTATTGCACGTTGTCGCCGTCGCTGAGAAAAATGGAGACGTAGATTTTGTTCTGGAGCGGCGGGGACGGCGGGAGGGGTGGGGCATGAACCGGACTGGTGATTCCACCGAACAGAGAAGCGTTGTCAAAAAAGTCGCTGGCCAGCACCGGAATGCCGTAACGCCCGACCCATTTGAGTCCCGATTCCTCGTCGGGCCACCACCCCATGAAGACGCCGTCGGCGGGCGTCATGTCGGAGAGAAATGGGGCCAGGGCCGAGGCGTCATTTGTCAACTGCGGGTTGAGCCACACCACCGCCGCTTTCACGGCCACCAGGTAGTCCCGCAGATTGCCGTGCAAGTGCGGGGCCATGCCCGCGATGACGCGGTGGGAGCAGCGCGGCCAGCAGTGGACGTAGAGGTATTGGTAAACTTGGTGCTCGCCCAGGAAATGGCCGCGGAGATCGGTTTCCACCGCGAACTTGTAAGGCGCGTTGGTCAGCATCGGCAGCAGGCTGGGGGCGCAAATCAGCGCGTCGTTCAGCCCCGCCAGGGTCGTCGCCAGGTTGAGCGTGTCGGGCTGGCGCGGGTCGGTGACGACCAGGCCGGTGAAATTGGTTTTGTATTTGAGGAGCGCGTCGTAGCCGCCAATCATTTGGTATCGCAAGTGATGAAGCTTGAGCCAGGTGAACTTGCCTTCCGTGACTTGGCCGCTGACGCAGACGATGCGCGGTTGCGCGCGATTCACAATTCCTTCCAAGGAGGCGAACAGGTCCGCCTCGGCGCCGCTGGCGTGGCTGAGGTCAATGCAATCAATCGTTGCCGCCGGCGCTGGAAAGGCCGGCAGCAAACGGTCGGCGGGCCAGACCAGTCCGGCCCCCAAGGCGCACTGGCTGGCGGCCATCAGGGGGGCCACCCAGCGCAGAATTTCTCGCGCAGATCCAAAAAGTGCGGTGCGAAGCATCCCTCCAGAATAGGTCGGGACAGGAAATTCACCAACCATAAAAAGCCGCGGGGTGCTCATCGCCACCGGCGCCGCCATTACTTGAACGTTGAGGGTTGAAGGTTGGGGAATTATTCTGAGCCGGTGAACTTGAGACGTTATCTGACGATTTACGGCGCGTTGTGGAAAACGTCCGTAACGCGCGAGATGTCCTTCAAGGGCAATTTCATTTTGTGGATCGTCGTGGAAATGCTCTGGTTCGGGCTGCAATTGAGCTTTGTGGGCGTGATTTTCTCGCAGACGAGCACCGTGGGCACCTGGACGGCGTGGCAGGTGGTGCTGCTGACGGGCACGAGCAACTTCATCCAGCAAATCTACCAGGCCTTCTTCCTGGTCAACTGCACCAACCTGTCCGAACTGGTGCGCACGGGCAAAATGGATTTTCTGTTGATGCTGCCGGTCAACACGCGTTTCGTGGTCTCGACCCGGCAGGTGGACCTGCCGTCGTTTGCCAACGCCGCGTTCGCCGCGTGCGTGATGGTCTTCGCGGCGCATCGGTTGCATCTGCATCCGGCTCCGGCGCAACTGCTCGGCTTCGCCGCGTTGTGCGTGGCCGGACTGCTGGTGCATTACTCGCTGATGTTCCTGCTGGCCTCGGTGAGTTTCTGGACGGTGCGGGCGCAGGGAATCGTGTGGGGTTACTTCAACCTGTTCAACATCGCGCGGATGCCGGACGAGGCGTTTCGCGGCGTATTCAAGGCCGTGTTCACGTTTGCGCTGCCGGTGTTGCTGGTCTCGAACGTGCCGGTGCGCGTGCTGGCGGACAAAATCGCCTCGCCCGTCGCGTGGCTGGCGTTGCTGGGGCTGGGGCTGGTTTGGGCGGCGATCTCCGAATGGTTCTGGCGGTTGTCCGTGCGCCGCTACACCAGCGCCAGCACGTGAGGGGGCGATGGCTTGAAGCGCGGCTGGGGCCGGATGCCAAACCGGCGAGGCGTTGAAGGGATGAAGCGTTAAGCCCGAAAACCGGAATTGGGGAGCACACCCGCCCCGGGTGTGGCTGGACGCGCCTCGCGTCCAGCGGTTTGGCGCGCGATGGCCTTCGAGAATCTCCGGAACAGTTCGGTGCGCTGGATGTTTTCCGCGAGGCGCGGAAAACCGCACGCGAGGCGCGTGTGCTCCCCATCCCATTTAGGTTTTCAGATTAA
>JAGWMQ010000159.1 GCA_028873125.1 Verrucomicrobiota bacterium
GGCCGACAGGCGCACCGATTCCACCAGCACCGTCCGATTGCTCACCGTAATCCATTGCTTCGAGATGGCCGCCGCCGGCGAATTGGTGCCCAGTAAAAAGGCCCGGCCCCGGATCATCTTCATCGTCCCAAAGTCCAACGTCTCATCCGTCATCGGCGAGCCGGGTATTGCCGCCACGTTCCGTATCACCGGCACGGGCGCCTCTGTAAACTCGGTCAGCACCTGCAAAACGCACGAAGTCGCCGACAGACCGAACGACTCCGGTGAGGGCGGCTGCTCCAAAAGCACAACATCCTGAGACAGACCGGCCAGGGTGTATTTGTAAACCACATTCGCTTTCAGGCCTTGAAAACAGTCCGGGTAAACCACGTCGTTGCTGCCGACAATCTGCCCCTGGCTGTCATGGACTTGAGCAATCAGCACGCTCTGGCCGCTGGCCGGGTCGTAGTAGGCCAGCCCCAGAATATCGCTCTTCATTTCCGAGCCGCCCGGCGACCCATTGGTCTGGGGCATCTGCAAATCAATGGCCCCGCTGGAGTTGATATTGTTGGCGAAGATTACGCGATGCTCCCCGAACTGCGCGACGGCTCCGCCTGGATAGGCGACGATCTCCTCACGGCTGGGCAACCATTGGCCATTGGTGCCCAGGTAATTCAAACCCTTGGCCAACTCGACGTAGGCCCGGTTGGTGGTCTGGACGGTGTGGCCGTTGGCGTCAGTGGTCTGGACGATTTTCAGCCAGGTGCACGAGTTGGCGTCCTGGGTGCCAATCTGGTAGCCCACCACCATGTTAGTGGGCGCCGGGGGGGGCTTGCGCCAGTAGGAATGACGGGACACAAGACAGCAGTAATCCAGCGAGAATCTGAAAGTTGGCTTTCATAAGCGGTTTTGTTTTCTTCTGGAACGATGCCAGTTGAACACAATTCAAGAAGCCTGTCAACGGGTTTTTTATTTTTCATGGGCTGCTTTTTTTCTTTTTACGCGGCGGCGGGTGAATTAAATAATGGCCATGAAGAGGGGTTTGACTGAACGGCGCGAGTTTTCACGGCGGGAATTCATACGGGGTTGCGCCGTCGCCGGCGCGGCTCTGGCCTCCGGCATGATGTTCGGCTGCCTGGCCCCGCCCACCCGACGGATCGGGCGCGCTTCCGGGCCGGGGGGCGACACGTTCGATCTGAGCCGCCACTGGCTCTTCGGGGGAAAATTCACCGCCGCCGCGATGGAATCGGCCTTCAACGACGCGGCGTTTTCAAAAGTCACTTTGCCCCACTGCGTTTCGAAATTGTCCTGGCGGAACTGGGATCCGGCAATGTGGGAAGACCTCTGGATTTATCGGCGCCATTTTTTGCTCCCGACCGAAACCCGGAATCGCCGCGTCTTTTTGCAGTTCGAGGGCGTCATGGTTGGCGCCACGCCGGCGATCAACGGCCAGGCGCTGCCCGAACACCGCGGCGGTTACCTGCCCTTTGACTGTGAAATCACCGAGTGGATCCGGGAAGGTCAAAATGTCCTGGCTCTGGCGGTGGATTCGCGTTGGCTCAACGTCCCGCCGGAAGGGTCGCCCAAAGGGCCGAAGTCCATTGACTATCTGGAGCCGGGCGGAATTCACCGTCCGGTCGCGTTGCGCGTCGTGCCGCCGGTGTTCATCCGGGACGTGTTCGCCAAACCCGTCGCCGTGCTCGACCCCGGCCGCCGCGTCGAGGTGACCTGCACCCTTGACGCCGGCGTCGTTCTGCAGAAGCCACTGCGCGTGAAAGTGGACCTGGTGGAAGGCGCCCGCGTGGTCGCCAGCGCACAACAGGAATTGCGCCTCGAGAAAACCGGCGAAACGCAACTGCAATTGACACTGTCGGATTTGGGAAACGTGAAACTCTGGGACGTGGATGCGCCGCACCTTTACGAGGTCGTGGCCACGCTCTGCGCGGCGAACCGGCCGGTCCACGAACATCGCGTGCGCATCGGCCTGCGCGACGCACGTTTTGAAGTGGACGGGTTCTTCCTGAACGGCCGGCGGTTCCGGTTCTTCGGCCTGGACCGGCATGAATTGTTTCCTTACGTGGGCTTTGCCATGCCCCGGCGGGTGATGCGGCGCGACGCCGAGATCCTGCGGCGCGAATTCAACTGCAACATGGTCCGCTGCTCGCACTATCCGCAATCCGAGGCATTCCTCGACGCCTGCGATGAACTGGGACTGATGGTCTGGCAGGAAACGCCCGGCTGGCAATATCTGGGCGACGCGGCGTGGCAGGACCTGGTGGTGCGCGACGTGGAAGACATGGTCCGCCGCGACCGGAATCATCCGGCCATCATCATCTGGGGCGTGCGGGTCAATGAATCGCGCAACGACCCGGCGCTTTACCTGCGGACCAAGGCGGCGGCCCAGGCGCTCGACGCTTCCCGGCCCACGTCCGGCTCCATGACCGCGCATTCCACAGCAGGCTGGCATCAGGACGTGTTCGCGTTTGACGATTATCATTCGGCGCCCGACGGCAGCGTGGGCATCCTGCCGCCGCTGCCGGGCGTGCCCTACATGCTGTCCGAATGCGTCGGGCAATTTTCCTATGCGGCCAAAAAGAATTTCAACAACAAATACCGGCGGGCCGGCGATCTGGAATTGCAGACGCAGCAGGCGCTCTACCACGCGCAGGCCCACAGCCGTGCCGCAGCTTACCCGCGCATGGCTGGCGTCATTGCCTGGTGCGCCTTTGACTACGGCAGTTTAATGAACGCGCATGACGCGGTGAAATGTCCGGGCGTGGCTGACGTGTTCCGCATCCCGAAACTCGGCGCGGCGTTTTATCAGGCGCAGGGCGACCCGAAAATCCGCCCCGTCATCGAGCCGGATTTCTATTGGAACTTCGGCCCGCGGACGCCTTCCGGCCCGGGTCGCCACGCCGCGATCTTCTCCAACTGCGACCGTCTCGAACTCTTCATCAACGGCAAGCCGCACGCCACGGCTCATCCCGACCTGGAAAATTTTCCGCACTTGAAACACGCGCCGTTTTTCGCCGACCTGGAACTGGACGGCGCCGGGCGGCCCGAACTGCGCATTGACGGCTACACCGGCACCCTTCTGGCGCTCTCGCGTTCGTTTTCTTCCGATCCGGCAAAAGACCGCTTGTGGCTGCGCGCCGACGACGTGGAATTGATCGCCGACGGCCCGGACGCCACGCGCCTCGTGTTTTTCGTCGGAGACTGCTTCGGCACCCCCCGCGCGTTCGCCGACGGAGAAGTCGTCCTGGAACTCAACGGGCCCGGTGTAATCGTGGGCGACAACCCGTTTGACCTGGCGCCGGGCGGCGGCGTGGGCGCCGTGTGGATCAGAACCCTCGAAGGTGTGTCCGGACAAATCAAAGTCAAGGCGACGCATCCCGCACTGGGCGCCACCTCCGTCAAAATCAATGCCGTGAGCGGTAAGGCATCCACGGCCTGAAACCGGCGGTTGACCTCCTCTTCATTTCTTCGTTTGCGGTTGCACGGGGATCCGCATGGCGTAGAAGGAGCGATAGACGAAGGTCAGCGCCAGCAGGAAAAAGACCGCGCCGATGACCGTCTTCAACTCCTGGCTCTTCATGGTCACCGCGATTTCCGCCGCCAACAGGCCGAAGAGGGTGGTGAATTTGATGACCGGATTCATGGCCACCGAACTGGTGTCCTTGAAGGGATCGCCCACCGTGTCGCCCACGACGGTCGCGGCGTGCAGTTCGGTGCCTTTCTGTTTCAACTCCACCTCCACGATCTTCTTGGCGTTGTCCCACGCGCCGCCGGCGTTGGCCATGAAGATGGCCTGGAACAGGCCGAAGAAGGCGATGCCCACCAGGTAGCCCACGAAGAAGTAGGCGTTGAAAAACGCCAGCGCCAGCGCCATCGAAAACACCACGATGAAAATGTTGATCAAACCCTTTTGCGCGTAGATGGTGCAGATCCCGACGACCCGTTTGCTGTCGGCGATGGACGCCTCCGCCTTGTCCAGCTTCAGGTGCTCCTTGATGAACACCACCGCCCGATATGCCCCGGTCACCACCGCCTGCGTGCTGGCGCCGGTGAACCAGTAAATCACCGCCCCGCCCATCAACAGGCCCAGCACGATTTGCGGCTGCACCAGGCTCAGATGTTCAATCACGTTGCCGAAGATGCGTTGCAGCACCATGATGATCCCGAAAATCATCGTCGTCGCCCCCACCACCGCCGTCCCGATGAGCACCGGCTTGGCCGTGGCCTTGAAGGTGTTGCCCGCCCCGTCCCCCTTTTCCAGTTCCAGCTTGGCGTTGTCAAAGTCGGGTTTGAAACCAAAGTCCCTCTCGATGTCCGCGCGGACGTTCGGCACGGCTTCAATGCGGCTCAATTCATAAATGGACTGCGCGTTGTCGGTCACCGGCCCGAAGCTGTCCACGGCGATGATTACCGGCCCCATGGCCAGAAAGCCGAAGGCCACCAGCCCGAAGGCGAAAATCGGCGCGGCGAATTTAAACTCCGCGGGCATCAACGCCAGCAGCGCCGGATGTTGCGAAAGCAGATACGCCGCGAACATCAGCGTCAGGATGACCAGCCCCATCCAGAAGGCGCAGAAATTGCCGGCCACGAAGCCCGACAGGATGTTCAGCGACGCGCCGCCCTGGCCGGAACAGGTGGTGATTTCGCGCACGTGCCGGGACCGGGTGCTCACGAAGATTTTGGTGAATTCCATGATGAGCGGCCCGGCCAGCGTGCCGCAGGAAATGATGCCCGCCAGCACCCACCAGAGGTGGGGGTCCGGCGCGCCGGCGGCGTCCGTGAAGTCGCGCAACAGCAGCCAACTGGCGACGAAGGTGACCAGGATGGAAAGGACCGAGGTCAGCCAGACCAGATTGGTCAACGGCTGTTCCCAGTTGAAATCCTTTTTGCTCCCGTAGAGCGGCCGGCTGGCGGCCTTGTTGAGGTAGAACGAGGCCAGCGACACCAGCACCATCAGACTTTGAATCCCAAAAATCCAGACGATGAGCTTGGCACTGATGGGCTGCAACTGCGGCGTCGCCAGCGCCAGCGACAGAAACGTGATCAGCGCCACGCCCGTCACCCCGTAGGTCTCGAACCCGTCGGCCGTGGGGCCCACCGAATCGCCGGCGTTGTCGCCGGTGCAGTCGGCGATGACCCCGGGGTTCTTCGGGTCGTCCTCCGGCAGGTTGAAGACGATCTTCATCAGGTCGGCCCCGATGTCGGCGATCTTGGTGAAGATGCCCCCGCCGATGCGCAGCGCCGCCGCGCCGAGCGATTCGCCGATGGCGAACCCGATGAAACAGGAGCCGGCCAGCGACGGCGGCACGAAGATCAGAATGGAGATCATGCAGATCAATTCCACGCAGATCAGCAGCAGCCCGATGCTCATGCCCGAACGCAGCGGGATGAGCAGCGTTTGCAGCGCGTCGCCTTTGAGCGAGGCGAACGCCGCGCGGCTGTTGGCCATCGTGTTGATGCGGATGCCGAACCACGCCACGCCGTAGCTGCCCAGAATGCCCATCACCGACGACGCCAGAATGACCACGCCGTTGCGAATCAATTCGCCGTGGGTCCGGGTCGGGTCGCCCCACGGCAACCCGACGAAATAATAGACGATGCACACGGCGATCAACGCCCAAAGCAACACCAGGAATTTGCCCTGCTGCGCCAGATACGTCTTGCACGTCTCCCAAATCATGTGGGAGACGTTGCTCATGGCCGGGTGGACGGGCAGCCCGCGGCAGCGTCGGTATTCCCAAAAGCCGAACAGCGCGCCGATCGCGCAGGCGGCCAGCCCCAGCCACAACAGGGCGTGGCCGCTCAGGGCGCCGTTGAAAAACGCCACGTTCTGCAGCGGCGGCAGATTGATGTCTGCCTCGCCGGCCCGGGCGCTCGAAGCCGTCAGGCCGGCAAACAGAAGGATTCCCCATTTCAACGATTTGTTCTTTTGCATATTGGTTGCATGGCCCTTGTCCGAGGCGACACTTCGCAAAGAAATCGAGGCGCAGGCCCTCCCGCCCGCCCATGCGACGCCCCACCTGATTCAGCCGGACCGGAGGCCGGCCAAACAAGAAACGCCTTGGGCGTTCCACTTGCCCGGCTCGTCGCCGGGCACGGCATGCAAGCGGCGGCCGCTACCCATGAACCTCGTAGCGCAGTCGTCCCGACTGCGGGTGACGGCGGCGTCTCGCCGCCAGCCCCAACACCCGGCGAGACGCCGGGTAAATCCGCAGACGCGAACGCCCGCGCTACGGACGACGCGGAGTTCATGGTCCCGATGCGCGATTTCAAAATCGTCGGAGCTCCCCAAAATCAATTGAACCGTTCCGTCCAGACAGAGGCGCTGTTTGCGATCATCCTCATTTCCTGCTTTTTTTCTCCGCCGCTTCCTCAATGGCAGCCTGGGCGGCGGCCAGCCGCGCGACGGGCACCCGGAAGGGCGAACAACTGACATAGGTCAGCCCGAGACGATGGCAGAATTTCACGCTCTCCGGATCGCCGCCATGTTCGCCGCAGATGCCCAGCTTGATATCCGGGCGCGTCCGGCGGCCTTTTTCAACGGCGATTCGCATCAGGTCGCCGACACCGGTCTGGTCAAGGGTGGCGAACGGATTGCTCTTGACAATCTCCATCTCCTGATAGGGCGCCAGGAACAACCCGGAATCGTCGCGGCTCATGCCCAGCGCCGTCTGGGTCAGATCGTTGGTGCCGAAGCTGAAGAACTCGGCGGTCCGGGCGATTTGGTCGGCGGTCAGCGCCCCGCGCGGAATTTCGATCATGGTGCCGACCAGATACTTCAGTTTGACTCCCTGTTCCCGCATCACTTCCCGGGCCACACGATGAACCACCTCCACCTGCAAATCCAGTTCCTTTTT